>CAIPPO010000156.1 GCA_903866915.1 uncultured Mucilaginibacter sp.
AAAAAGAAATGGGAACGATGGAAGTGATATTGGTTTCGCCCCTAAAGCCCTTCCGCATCATCATTGCAAAAACGGTGCCCTACCTGCTGGTTTCACTGATGAATATTGTAACCATTTTGTTATTAAGCATTTATGTTCTTGACGTACCCATCGTGGGCAGCATCTCGCTGTTAATGGTTGAAAGTATCTTGTTTACCCTAACCTCGCTTTCGGTGGGGATATTGATATCCAATTTCGCACAAACGCAGCAAACTGCCATGTTCACAGCTATGATGAGCCTGTTTCTGCCAACATTGCTGTTCAGCGGCTTTATGTTCCCCATCGAAAATATGCCCTGGCCCTTGCAGGTTATCTCTAATATCGTACCCTCTAAATGGTATTACATCATTGTAAAAAATATCATGATCAAAGGTTTGGGCTTTGAAGCGGTTTGGAAAGAAACTTTGATACTGGCGGGTATGACAGCAGCCCTATTTGGGATAAGTATTTACAAATTTAAAATCAGGCTGGCATGAGGATGTTAAAATTTTTATTGCAGAAAGAGCTGAAGCAGATTTTACGTGACCCGGGTATCATCCGCGTACTCTTTATCATGCCGATGATACAGTTGCTGATCTTGCCGCTGGCAGCCGACTACGAAATAAAAAACATCAACCTGGGTGTCGTCGATCACGACCATTCAGTTTACTCGCGCCAGTTAATCAATAAGATTGTTTCCTCGGGTTATTTCAAACTGAAGGATTACAGTCCCACTTTTAACCAGGGTTTAAAAGCCATAGAATCGGATAAAACCGACCTGATCCTGGAGATACCCACCCATTTTGAACGAGACCTGGTTAAAGACAACCAATCAACCTTATTTATCGCTGTTGATGCCATTAACGGCGTAAAAGCAGGCCTTGGTGGTGCCTATATTCAGCAGATCATCGGCGATTATAACAAGCAGGTGCGTATGCAGTGGATTCAGCAACCCAAATTGAACCCGCTGCCAACAATTGATGTTACCTCGTCCGACTGGTACAACCCCAATATGATCTATAAGGTGTTTATGGTGCCCGGCATATTGGTTATGCTGGTAACTATGATTGGATCTACATTTGCTTCTAATAATATCGTCCGCGAAAAAGAACTGGGCACCATCGAGCAGATCAATGTAAGTCCGATTAAAAAATGGCAGTTTATTTTGGGTAAGCTGATCCCCTTCTGGATGCTGGCCATTGGTGTTCTGACCATTGGGCTACTCATCGCACGATTCGTTTATGGCATAGTTCCGCTTGGGCATTATGCAACTATCTATGTATTTGCAACTATTTACCTGCTCGCCATATTAGGTTTGGGCCTGCTGATGTCGACCTATGCCCAAACGCAGCAGCAATCGATGCTGGTATCGTTTTTTGTGACCATGATCTTTAACCTGTTAAGCGGGCTCTACACGCCCATCGAAAGCATGCCCTACTGGGCCCAGATCATTACCAAATTTAACCCGGTAACCTATTTTATCCAGGTGATGCGCATGGTGATGCTCAAAGGCAGCGGACTGGCCGACATCAAATTTCAAATACTGGCATTGATCGGCTTCGCGATATTTTTTAATGGGTGGGCGATTTTGAATTATAGGAAGAGAACGGCATAAGGGACACGATTTAGGGATTTTTGAACACGATTTTCATGATTGGTTTTAGATAGACAGGATTTTTAAAGCTTATTTTCAACCTACCCCCCAAATATTAGGTGTGTGTAGCACTGTCAATGAGGGGCGCAGTAATTACAATTTCTTTTTTTGCCGTTGCGAGGAGCCAGCGAGGTACCGTGAGTTGGGGGGCAACGAGACAATCACAGGATATGCTTTTAGGCGCATTTTTAGCGTTTCAGCAAGGTGTTTCTCGTATTAGTCAAACCTTGATTCCAGCCTCCGTGCGATTGCTTTGTCGCTGCCCCGCGCTCAATTCCTTCCGGCTCCGCGCAATGACAAATGTGGGATTCGGATATAAAAAAAGCCTTTTTCTTAACGAAAAAAGGCTTTTTTTGTTTGTGCGCCCACCTGGGCTCGAACCAGGGACCAAAAGATTATGAGTCTTCTACTCTAACCGACTGAGCTATAGGCGCTGAAAATGATTGAGTGTTTTCGGCTGCAATATTACGGATTAGCGGCCGGATTTCAAAAACGTTTTCTTTGTTTGTTGGATTAGTCGTCCCGATAGCTATCGGGATGGTTGAACTAGTTGTACTAGTTGTATTAGTTGTATTTGGTCAAAAAACTTCTCAAATTAAGTATTTACTACCCAAATTTTACAGATCCAGTACAACCAATTATACGTTCTCAATAGCTACCGCGGAAACTACTTCAAAAATCCCGATAGCTGTCGAGACAACCAATACAACTACTACAACTAATATAACTAATACAACATCAAACCCTATTTACCCACCTCGATCACATGGAACGATCCGGGCACCATCGGTGCGCGCGGGCGCGGGTTTTCTGTTGTTGCGGCTGGTGCTGTACCGAATTTGGCTGTTGGTAAATATAAATGGTGCGTTACCAGGTCGATACCAATGGTTCTGGCACCCGGTTCGGATTGAATATTTTCGATCAATTCAAATTTATCAGCGCTTATTTCACGTACTGCTGTGATGGTGCCTTCGCCGTTTGATGCATAAGCAATTTTCAGTTTAGGGTCAAACACCAGGCCATCTGTACGGCCTATTGGGAAAGTACCCACAGTTTTGCCATTTGATGCGTCCATAATTACCATCGTTTTGCTATCGCCGCAGCCAATGAACAAACGATTGGTCTTGCGGTCGATATCCAAACCCGAAGGTGAACTGCCGCCATCAATTTTATAGCTGGTGATCTCTTTCAACGTAGTGGCGTCAACCACATGTACGTCGCTGTTATCTTCGCCATTTACATAGATCTTACCTTTGCCATCAGAAACGGCTGTCTCCAATTTCTCGCCCAATTGTACGGTACCGACAACCTTTTCAGTTACCGGGTCGATAAAGCACAAGTCGTGACTACCACCGTCACAGGTAATGATCTTTTTCGAAAAGTCATCATAAAAAATAGCATCAGGGTTTTTAACCGGAAGGACAATTTCTGCGGTGGTGGTTAAAGTTTTCAAATTAAATACCGTAACCGAACTCGACCGGCCATTGCTGGTAAAACCTTTACCAAGTTCATTAACTACAGCAATACCATGTACACCAGTAGTTTTAGGGATGTATCCCAGCGAATCGCCACTGGTGCTGATGACGTTTACTTGTGAACCGTGCGAAACGTATACCCGTTTACTGGCCCCATCAACCAGGATATAGTCCCAACCACCCGGACTATTGATCTTAAAGTCGTTCAGTACTTTAAAGCCGGTAGTTTTTTGTGCCGATACTTCATTGGGAGTAACAGCAGCAATAGCGCAAACCATTGACGCTGCGAAAATTAGTTTTTTTAGTTTCATCTTCTTTTTAAGTTTATCTGCGAGTTAGCAAAACATTCTGAAATAAAATTGGAGATATTGTTAAATCCTGATCAACAATATAATATTTTCACAAAGCACCTAAGGGACTTTATTGCTTTCTTACTATTCTGCATATTTGTCTTATGCAAAATATCAAAAATATCATATTCGATTACGGCAACGTGATCTTTTTGCTCGACTTCCAGCAATTAAAAGAAGGCTGGAACCGCATCTCGATCAGCGGGCCCGATGCATTTTTTAGCCACGGTGTACAGCATCCGATATTTGACCAATTTGATAAAGGGCATATTTCTGAAGTGGAGTTCAGAAATTTTATCCGCGAAAAATCGGGCAAAGCCGACCTTACTGACGAAGAAATAGATGCCGCATGGAATAGTTTACTGCTGGGTGTAGCTGATGGAACCCATGAAGTTTTGGCCGGTCTCAATCAAAAATACCGCACGTTTTTGTTAAGCAATATCAACCCGATACATTATAACTTTATCATGAATTACCTGAAAACGGAATTCGGATTTGAAAATAACGACCATTTGTTCGAGAAAACCTATTACTCGCATTTCGTTGGTTTACGTAAACCCGATCAGGCGATTTTCAAGAAAGTATTAAGCGAAAATGGCTTAAAGGCCGAAGAAACCTTGTTTATTGATGATATTGCCGAAAACCTGGAGCCTGCCAAAGCACTGGGTTTACAAACCTACCTGATGAAGGCCCCTGATACAATCCAGGATTTCATTAAAAGGGAAGGTTTTTTATAAATAACACAACTAGTCTGATCCCTCGAAATTCCGGAATTTTCACTACAATAATTTCCGGCGTTTTATTTCTTTTAAAATAAGGCTCAATTCGCGACTCATCTGACCGGCAATGGCCGTATTTTCCTGGGCACGCCTGAACAAATAAGGTAAAACAGCTTTTACCGGACCGTAAGGCACATATTTAACTACGTTATACCCGGCATCGGCAAGGTTAAAGCTCAGGTTATCGCTCATCCCCAGCAATTGAGAGAAGTAAACATTGGGATGGTCAAAAGCGATTTTTTTTGATACCAGTAAATCGGCAAGCGAGCGGCAACTTTTTTCGTTATGGGTGCCGGCCAGGAGGGCAAGAGTACCTATATGTTCGATACAGAAAGCTACTGCCGCATCATAATCATGGTCGGTCGATTGTTTGTCGGGCTGTATCAAACAGGTATAACCCATATCAACTGCACGCTTGCGTTCCTTTTCCATATAGGCACCACGTACTAATTTTGCACCAAGGGTAAACCCCTCTTTAATTGCTATCGCATGGTCATCTTTTAACGATTGCAATTTATCATGCCGGTAAAGCTGATAAGTATTGTATACGATTGCACGCTCCTTATTAAACCTGCGCATCATATTTAAAGCTAACTGATCAATAGTATCCTGTATCCAGGTTTCTTCTGCATCTATCATTACCGGCACACCGCTTTCATACGCTTTGGTACAAATTGCCAGCACCCTGGCCTGCGCATGGGCCCATTCCGTTTCTTCGGCAGGAGTCAGCGGCTGATTGGCATCCAGTTTCTCGAGCAGTCCGAAACGAATCACTCCAGTCGGTTTAAAAACAGTGATCGGAATCGCATTATCGCCTTTTGCACGTTCAATAGTCAGTTTGATCTCGTCCCGGGTTTGATCGAAAATAGCGTCTTCTTCCTCCCCTTCAACAGAATAGTCCAGTATGGTACCTACCTTACCTTCATATAAATTGTAAATGGTACGATCGCATTCGGCAATCGCCTCGCCACCGCAAAAATGTTTGAAAATAGTAGCCTTGATGATGCCCCTGATCGGTAAACCGATTTTCATGGCAAAATTGGTTATGGGCGGTCCTATCCTAACAAAAAAATTAATGTTAATCATCCTGAACAGCCAGTAAGCGCGTTTCAGATCGGTATTGGAAGAGTGGCGGAATGCGATCTCGGTATTGTCGAATGATAGTGTTCCCTTTCCGGGATCAACAACTTTTTCCTTATTGGGCATAGTGCAAAATTAGAAAATGCAAAGCAAATAACTCATTATCCTTCGAATAGTTTATTTTTGCCGACCCATGACAGAATTCAAACTCCAGGGCGATTTTATCCCGATGATACAATTATTGAAAGCATGCAACCTGGTGCAAACCGGCGGCGAGGCGCAAATAGTTGTGGCTGAGGGTGAAGTAAAACATAATGGTGAGGTTGATTACCGAAAACGCCTGAAGTTACGCGTTGGAGATATTGTTGAATTCCGTGGAGTTAAGATTAAGATCGTTTAATATGAATACGCTGCAGAGCATCAGTTACCCTATTTATTTTGAGAATACCCTGCCCGAACTGGTAAATTTTATCCAAAAAGGGAATTATTCGCGCTTTTTTGTATTGACCGATGAAAACACCGGTAAACATTGTCTGCCCCAGTTACAGCAGCATATTGATGCCTTAGGTAATTACGACCTGATTGAGATCAATGCCGGCGAAGAAAGCAAAAACATTGATTTTTGTGTAGGCGTTTGGAAAATGCTGATCGATTTTTCAGCCGACCGTCAAAGCCTGCTGATTAATCTTGGCGGCGGTGTAATCAGTGACCTGGGAGGTTTTGCGGCCTCAACTTTTAAGCGGGGCATTGATTTTGTTCATGTACCTACTACCCTGCTCTCGCAGGTGGACGCTTCGGTTGGTGGCAAAACCGGTATCGATCTGGAAAACATAAAAAATATCATCGGCACATTTACCCAACCTAAAGCTGTATTTATTGAACACAGTTTTCTGTACACCCTGCCGCCGCGACAAGTATTGTCGGGCCTGGCAGAGATGTTAAAGCACGGATTGATAGCAGATTCCGGATACTGGAATCAGTTAAAATTCAGCGATTTGGAAAGCCCATCTGCAGAATTGGTTTACCACTCGATCGAAATCAAAAACCGGGTAGTTATAGAGGACCCGCATGAAAAAGGCATCAGAAAAAGTCTGAATTTTGGTCATACCATCGGTCATGCCATAGAAACCTATTCATTAATGAATGATCAGAACCCATTGACCCATGGTGAGGCCATTGCAGCAGGCATGATCTGCGAAGCC
>CAIPPO010000157.1 GCA_903866915.1 uncultured Mucilaginibacter sp.
ACTCATTCACTCATTCACTCATTCACTCATTCACAAGATGGCAGTATTTAATGAAGAAGAGCAATTGCGTATCCGCAAGGCGATAGAAGATGCCGAGCGTCATACGTCTGGACAGATACGTGTTTGCATCGAGAAAAAATGCGGAGAAAATCCGCTCGACCGCGCTGCAAAGTATTTCCACCAATTGGATATGCATAAAACCAAACTGCGCAATGGTGTGCTGATCTATGTGGCTACGGTCGACCGTAAGTTTGCCATTATAGGTGACAGGGGATTGAATAAGCTGGTACCCAAAAACTTCTGGGACGACGTGAAGGAAGATATGCTCAGCCATTTTAAATACGGCGACGTAGTAGAGGGGATCGTTACCGGCCTTGCCATTGCCGGGGAACACCTCCAAAAATACTTTCCGCACCAAACCGATGGTAAAAACGAACTGCCCGATGATATCGCCTTCATGGATGGCAATTAAACCTTAAAACAATGTTCAAAAAGTTCATACTCGTCTGTGGGTTCCTGCTGAGTGCCGTTATGGCTTTTTCTCAGGATTTGCCGGCCAAACCCAGTACGCTGGTAACAGATTACACTAATACTTTGTCTGAATCTGATCGGCGACGGCTGGAAGACAAACTGGTTACTTTCGATGATTCTACTTCCACCCAGATATCGGTATTGATCATCCGGTCAGTTGGGCAATACGATATAAACGAATATACTCAGAAAGTTGCCCGTAATTGGGGCATAGGTCAAAAAGGGAAGAACAACGGCATTCTTTTGCTGGTGGCTCTTGGCGATCGTAAGGTTTCGATTCAAAACGGCTATGGTTTGGAAGGTGCTATCCCAGATGCTACCGCGCATGAAATTATTATCAATGATATTCAGCCACGTTTTCGTGCAAATGATTATTATGGCGGCTTAAATGCTGCTACAGATGATTTGATGCGTCTTGCCAAAGGCGAATATAAATCTGATAAAAAGCCTCAGGCTCGTCAAACTAATGGTAATGGAGGCAATGTTATCGTGCTGATCATCATTGTTATCGTCATCCTCGTGATCATCTTTCGTGGCAGGGGTGGCGGTGGACAGATCATTGATAGTCGCGGTGGGGCCAGTCCATTCTGGTGGTTCCTTGGCGGAGCACTTTTGGGCCGTGAAAGTGGAGGTTGGGGTGGTTTTTCCGGTGGTAACGATGGCGGAAGCTTTGGTGGCGGTGACAGCGGAGGCTTTGGAGGTTTCGGCGGCGGCGACTTTGGTGGCGGTGGTGCCAGCGGAGGGTGGTGATTTTTGGTTCATAGTTTATACTTTATCGTTTTTAGACAATAGTCCTTAGACAATAGTCCTTTGTGTATTTTTATAAACCCATGGCAATTATACTAATGCCTGATGCCCAACCACGATCTATCAACAATGAACATAAAAAAGAATAACAGCGAAGCGCTCCGTTGGAAGCTACTCTCATCCGAATATATTCACAAAAGCAAGTGGGCCACTTTACGGGTAGATACCTGTGAAATGCCCAATGGTACTATTGTTGATGATTACTATGTGCTTGAATATGGTTCATGGGCAAACGCTGTTGCTGTTACCGAAGAAGGTAAAATATTGCTGATTGAACAATACCGACATGCAGCAGATATTGTTTCAATGGAGATCCCGGGCGGTGTAGTAGAGAATGGAGAAGATAAGGTATCAGGCCTGCGTCGCGAACTGCTGGAAGAAACCGGCTACGAATTTGATGATTTTGAATTCCTTTGCGAACTCTGCTCAAACCCCTCTACTGCCAATAACCGGGTATACAGCTATCTGGCCCGGGGCGGTAAAAAAGTTCAGGAACAGCATCTTGACCCTCATGAAGAGATCATCGTTCACGAATACAGCGTTGCAGAAGTAAAACAAATGCTTTTGGATAACGAGATTTTACAGGCGATGCACAGTTCGGCACTGTTTTTTGGTTTGGTGAAGTTGGGGGTGTTGTAAAAAGAACACCAAATTAAAAACGCCACTGCAAAAGCAAAGGCGTTTTTAAAAAATTTGTGTTCAGGCTCGCAGGCTACGACATCTTCAATTTCTTTTGTATATCAGCAACGTAGCCCTTAAATTTTTTGTCAGTATCGATCAGGTCCTCCACGGTTTGGCAGGCGTAAATCACTGTTGAGTGGTCGCGACCACCAAAGAAGCTTCCAATTGATTTTAGGGAGCTTTTTGTATGCGCCTTGGCCAGGTACATAGAAATTTGCCTTGCCTGTACGATCTCGCGTTTACGGGTCTGAGATTTTACCATTTCGATCGGCACTTCAAAATACTCGCAAACCAGGTTCTGGATATATTCCATCGAAATTTCCTTGGAAGAATTTTTCACAAAATTCTTCAGCATTTGCTTGGCAAGGTTAAGGTCGATCTCTTTACGGTTCAGGGTTGATTGTGCTAACAATGAAACCATGGCGCCTTCAAGTTCGCGCACGTTATTATCAATATTGTGGGCAACGTACTCTACCACATCGTTTGAAAGTTCGATGCCGTCCTGGTATATTTTATTTTTGAGGATAGCCATGCGGGTCTCCAGGTCCGGAACCTGCAGGTCGGCCGAAAGGCCCCATTTAAATCGGGATAACAAACGTTCTTCCAAACCTGCCAGATCTTTTGGCGCCTTATCTGATGTAATGATCAGTTGTTTGCCCGACTGGTGGAGATGATTGAAAATATGGAAAAAGAAATCCTGGGTTTTTTCCTTGCCGGCAAAGTTGTGCACATCATCCATAATGAGTACATCGATCGCCTGGTAAAAATTAACAAAATCATTGATGTTATTATGCTTCAGCGCATCAACAAACTGTTGGGTGAATTTTTCGCATGAAACGTACAGAACCAGTTTATCTGGTAATTTTTGCCTGATCTCGTTTCCTATTGCCTGTGCAAGGTGGGTTTTACCCAAGCCCACACCGCCGTATATCATCAGTGGATTAAAGGAAGTACCACCAGGTTTTGCGGCAACAGCATATCCGGCCGAACGTGCCAACCGGTTGCAGTCGCCTTCTACGAAATTTTCGAAAGTGTACTGCGGGTTCAGCTGTGGGTCAACATTAAGTTTTTTCAAACCCGGGATAACAAACGGGTTTTTTATATCCTTATTGATGGAAATAGGCACGGGCATTGACTGGTTTTTAGATTCAGCGCCGTTACCGTTCGAGGGCATATTGGTGGTATATGGTTTACTCGACGACGATTGTTCTACAACAATATTGTATTCAAGACGACCGTCTTCTCCAAGTTGTTTCTTTATGGTTTTACGCAAAAGGCCAACATAATGTTCTTCCAGCCATTCGTAGAAAAACAGACTCGGAACTTGTATCGTTAGCACACTCCCTTCTATCCTCAAAGCCTTAATTGGCTCGAACCAGGTTTTAAAACTCTGGGCCGGAATATTGTCTTTGATGATTTGCAGGCAGCTGTTCCAAACGGTAGTACAAGTTTTATCCATATAGTTTCAATTAAAGTCTTGATTTTCAAGCCCCAGGCAAGCTTCCAATGGGGCTGCTACGGAACATCTAATATTCAAAAAAAAAGCTTACTAAAAAATAAAATTTGAAATTTTTATTGAATTATTTCATCTTTTATTAATGTCATAATTTGTAGTTATTCAGAATAAAATTATATATTATGCACGCATGCGGGGTAGCATTCTCTATGGTTTTCCGATGCTTATGAAGTAAAATTTAAATTTAGTATTCTTTTTTTCCTATTAAGAATTTTCGCTTGATTGGATCTGTTATTTTAGTTAAAAAGTCAATGGTTTGGGTTAAAATCCATTCCGGTTTTTTTGCTTTTTTAGATAGTATCTGAATTGTCTTTCAATCGTTTTTTGCATTTTTTTAACCACCATTGCCCGCAAAATGAGGTCAATATCAGTATTCACCAAATACACTTCGCAGGTTATCAGCAATTTCACCCAGTGTGGCGTAATTTTCAACAGCAGTTAAAATATAAGGCATCAAATTCAAATTGTTTTGAGCTGCAGCTTTTAGTTGGGCCAGTGATTTTTTTACTGTTCCATTATCCCGCTCTGCTTTTAACCTTTTTAATTTTGATATTTGCGTATTTCGAATTGCATCATCAACTCTAAAAAGATTTTTTGCTGAAGGTTCGGGTTCATCAAATTTATTGACACCAACAATTACCCTGTCGCTATTTTCAATCTCCTTTTGATATTCATAAGCCGATCTGGCAATTTCCTGCTGAATATAATCCAGCTCGATCGCTTTTACGGCACCGCCCATTGCATCTATCCTTTGAATATACTGGTTGGCTGCTATTTCCAGTTCATCGGTCAATTGTTCTATAAAAAAAGAACCGGCCAAAGGGTCGACAGTATCTGTCGCACCGCTTTCAAAAGCAATGATCTGCTGTGTTCTGAGGGCTATTTTTGCGGCTGCCTCTGTTGGGAGGGAAAGGGCTTCATCGTAACCATTGGTATGCAACGACTGTGTGCCACCTAAGACTGCCGCTAATGCCTGTGTGGTGACCCGCACGATATTGTTCATCGGCTGCTGGGCCGTTAATGTCGATCCCCCCGTTTGTGTATGAAAACGGAGTTTCTGCGCTACGGCATCAGTAGCACCTAATTCTTTAGTGATTTTTGCCCACATTCGGCGCGCTGCCCGAAACTTGGCAATCTCCTCGAAAAAATTATTATGACAATTAAAAAAGAACGATAACCTTTTCGCAAATACATTAATTTCGAGCCCTTTGCTGATCGCTGCCTGCAAATAAGCTTTTCCGTTCGCCAGCGTAAACGCGAGTTCCTGCACTGCTGTTGATCCTGCTTCACGGATATGGTAACCAGATATAGAAATAGTATTCCATTTCGGAACTTCTTTGCTGCAGTATTCAAATACATCGGTGATCAGCCGCATTGATGGACTGGGTGGAAAGATATAAGTCCCTCTTGCGGCGTACTCCTTTAATATGTCATTTTGTATCGTACCGTTAAGCTGTTTTAAATCGGCACCCTGCTTTTTGGCCAGCGCAACGTACATTGCTAACAGGATAGGTGCCGTAGCATTAATGGTCATCGAAGTACTAATGTCCTTTAATTGAATACCGCTAAACAATAGTTCGATATCGGCTAACGAGTCTATTGCTACTCCTACTTTTCCTACTTCGCCTTCGGCTAATTCGTGATCCGAATCATACCCTATCTGTGTTGGAAGGTCAAAGGCTACTGAAAGGCCCATAGTTCCCTGACTCAGCAGGTAATGATAGCGTTTGTTTGATTCTTCGGCTGTGGAGAACCCCGCATACTGGCGCATGGTCCAGGGTTTGCCGCGGTACATATCGGCTTGTATGCCTCGGGTAAAAGGAAACTCACCCGGCAACTCGTTCATCGCAGAAGGCTCGCAATAAACCTCTTTGATCTCGATTCCCGATGTAGTGATGATTTTTTTTCCTTTCACTTTGTCAATTTGAAAATCAGGTGATTTGAAAATTTGAATATTTTAATCGAGACTGTCGGTTCTTTTTGAAATTATTTGATTGGATACTTTCCAAATTTACTATTAAATACAACTTTCAAATTGGCACATCACTTCATTAAAACAACTCCTCCAGGTCGCTACGTAACATTTGGGTAGCTATATCATAGGGATTATCCTGTAAGGATGCAAGGTGAGCCAAAACAGTTTTACTTAATTCGAGGCCGGTAGCAGTGTCGGGTAAGGCTTTAACAGCATTGGTTACGACACTGATAGTATCGTCTTTAACCCGTTTCACTACATTCCATGACCGGTCACTTACGTAAATCTGTTGCGATACATTATGTTGAAACTCTTCACGTATCTCGGTCACCACCAGGCTATGCAGTTCATGTGCCGAATAGGAAGTGCCGTGCAAACGTAAAAGCATATTAGCAGGATTTATGCGTTCTACAAGCAATACCAGTCGCTCGTAAGCCTGGAAGCGCAGGGGTAAAGTTTGGCTGGCGATGTTTTTTTTCAACTCTACCAGCTGAATTTTTTCTGCCTTGTCCAGGTAAGGTTTTACCAGGAAAAAAGCAATATAAACTGTGCCGACACCAGCCATGGTGAATTTGATAATTTCGAGAAAATAATTGTAGATCTGCATTTGTTTTAATGTTGGGGGAAGGTCATAAAATCAGACCGCGTGTAAAAATCTGTATTTTACCTTATATTTGTATAGTTAATTTTAAATAACATGAGTACAGCTGTTGAGGCCGCGCCCTTAAGTTTTACGGAAGGTGCCGTTAAAGAGTTAAATAAAATAAAGGATCAACAAGAATTAGGCGAAGATTTTGGCCTGCGAGTTGGTGTTGAAGGTGGCGGTTGTTCGGGTATGAGCTATGTTCTGGGCTTCGATCTTAAAAAGGACGGCGACCAGGAATATGAGATTGAAGGTATCCGGGTGTTTATGCACAAAGCCCATGGCCTTTATTTAGTAGGCATGCAAATTGATTTTCAG
>CAIPPO010000158.1 GCA_903866915.1 uncultured Mucilaginibacter sp.
ACACAAATAACTTCTTTAAAATAAATTACCTTTAACAAACAACCCTTATAATCAAGCTACTGCGGCTTAAAAAAAGTTTAATTTATGTTGAAAATATTTTATAAACTATTTTAGCAACCTAAACACCAATATTTTTTAAACAGAACTAACACCTTAATAACAATAGGTTTATTCTTATATTAAAAATACTTGTTATTAATTGAATTGTTGAAATGGATACCTTCGAAGAAATAAAAGTTAAAGGATTTGCCAGTGAATACATTGATCCGGCTATAGACCTTTTTGAAGAAATTGAGCGATTAAAAAAAGAAAAAAATGCTGTTGTTTTGGCACATTATTACCAGGAACCTGATATTCAGGATATTGCCGATTATATTGGCGATAGCCTGGGCTTATCACAACAAGCAGCAAAGACAGATGCAAATATTATTGTTTTTGCCGGTGTGCATTTTATGGCTGAGACGGCAAAAATATTATCGCCCCAGAAAAAGGTCCTTTTACCCGACTTGAAAGCAGGGTGCTCATTAGCCGACAGCTGCCCGCCACATTTGTTCAGGAAGTTTAAAGAGAAATACCCTGAGCACCTGGTGATCACTTACGTGAATTGCACAGCTGAATTAAAGGCCCTGAGTGATATTGTTTGTACTTCGAGCAACGCGGTGCAAATTGTAGAAAGCCTGCCGAAAGAACAGAAGATAATTTTTGGCCCCGATAAAAACCTTGGTGCGTATGTGGCTAAAAAAACAGGAAGGGATCTGGTGTTGTGGAACGGTGCTTGTATGGTGCATGAAATATTCTCGAGAGAGAAGATAACCAGAATAAAAGAACGCTATCCAAAAGCTAAATTATTGGCGCATCCGGAGTGTGAGGAGGTAATATTGACAATGGCTGATTATATCGGTTCGACAACAGGATTATTGAAATATGCTACAAAAAGCCCTGAAGCGGAATTTATAGTAGCAACAGAATCAGGCATCCTTCACCAGATGCAGAAAGATAATCCTGGTAAGTTGTTTATACCGGCGCCACCAAATAACCAGTGTGCCTGTAATGATTGTCCGCATATGAAAAGGAATACTTTGGAAAAGCTTTATTTGTGTATGAAGAATGAGTCACCGGAAATTACGGTCCCACAACATATCATCGATTTGGCTGTTAAACCAATAGAAAGAATGTTAACTATTTCGGCCCAATTAGGATTGTAGTATCCGTGTCATTATAATAAATTGGTGTAATCCTATCATAATGTTTGAGAACGAAGAAAAAACTAATATTGAATCATTAGGTGAGTTTGGATTAATAAACCATTTAACCAGACAGTTTAATTTAAATCAAAAAACTACCATAAAGGGCGTTGGTGATGATACAGCGGTAATAGATTTTCAAGGTAAGAAGACACTTGTTACTACCGACCTGTTACTGGAAGGTATTCATTTTGACCTTTCCTATACACCTTTTAAACACCTTGGTTATAAGGCAATACAGGTTAACCTGAGTGATATTTATGCGATGAATGGGACCGCTGCACAGGTTACCGTTTCAATCGGCCTATCAAGTAAATTTACACTGGAAGCAATAGAAGAATTATATGAAGGCATTTACCTGGCTTGTGAGAAATACCAGGTTGACCTGGTGGGAGGCGATACCAGTTCATCAAAACAAGGGTTAGTGATCAGTGTAACAGCATTGGGATATGCCGATGAAAAAGATATTGTGTACCGGAATGGTGCTCAGGAAGGAGATCTTATCGTTGTTTCTGGCGACCTCGGGGGCGCTTACCTGGGTTTACAATTACTGGAAAGAGAAAAATTAATATACCTGGAAAACCCGAATATACAACCCGACCTGGAAGGAAAAGATTATATTATTGAACGACAATTAAAGCCGGAGGCGAGAAGAGACATTGTTCAGTTATTGAAAGATCAGGGCGTTAAACCAACGTCGATGATTGATATATCGGATGGTTTAGCTTCTGAGTTGTTACACTTATGTGATCAAAGCAATAAAGGATGTAATCTTTACGAAGAGAAAATACCGATCGATCCGATGACCTATGAAACTGCACGACAGTTCAACCTCGACCCAACAGTATGTGCTTTAAGCGGTGGAGAAGATTACGAATTGTTGTTCACAGTGAAACAGGCCGATTATGAAAATTTAAAAAATTTGGTTGATATTAGCTTTATAGGCTATATAACCGAAGTTGCTGCCGGAAGAAATTTAATTACAAAAACAGGCACTGTACACCCATTGACAGCCCAGGGGTGGAACGCATTTAAAAACGAATAAAAAAGATAAGAGTATGAAAAAAATAATCTTAGTGGCATTTTTATCGCTGACTATTGTTCAGCTTAAAGCACAGGATGGTGTTGTTTTTAAAATTAAATACCAGCCAAACAAAACTTACAAATCTGACTTAGGTTTTGTAATAAAACTCAATGCGAATGTAACCGGTGACCCGGGAATTTTGGATAAGCTAAAATCTTCTGGTATCACCTCTCCGATAACGGTAAATGTCGAAATGGGAGCAAGTGGTTTAATGCATTCGGGTTCGGTAGCGCCTGATGGTAGTTTTCCTATAAATTTAGATTATAAAGTCATCAAATTGACTGTTGCAGCCAACGGGCATGAGGCACCAATTCCTCCAAATATCAGCGAAAAAGACATGAAAGTAGCCGCCCATATAACTCCGGATGGTGTCATGATGATCGATTCGGCTGATGGCAGGAAAACAGATGACAGCACTAAACGCAAGATCCAGCAAATGACCAGCTTATTTCAAAAGCAAATACAATTTCCTGACAGAGCATTGAAACCAGGAGACTCGTTTACGCAATCGAACCCAATCAATATTCCACTTGGCAATAAGATAGGCGGCGCTATCAAAATCACCTATTCTGTTACTTACAAGCTTACCAGTATAGCCGATGGTAAGGCTTATTTTGATGTTATTCCTAATTTCTCTATGGACTTCGGCATGCAAAGTAAAATTACAGCTAACATCACCGGAACAGGTTTAGGAAAATTAGTTTATAGCATAAAAGATAGTTTCCCGATATCAAATACAGGCGATTACACGATGACATTCAAAATAACTTCGCAACAGGTTAATGTAGATGCTACAGGTAGTGTTACTGCAAACTCAACGGCTGTTGTTAACTAACCAGCGGGAGTTTACTCCTCGTCGATAAATTTTTGATCGATCTGTTTAGTTGCTTTTGCGCCCAGTTTTCGGAGAACTTCAACACGGCCAACCAGGTTGCCGCTGCCCGTTGAAAGTTTTCCGAATGCTTCATTATAAGCTTCCTTCGAGCGGTCGAGGTTATCACCAATCTTTTTGATATCTGTAATAAAGCCAACAAATTTATCATAAAGCGCACCGGCTTTGGTTGCTATGTCAATAGCGTTTTTGGTTTGCTGCTCCTGCTTCCAGATAGAAGCAACAGTTTTTAGCGTAGCCAGCAAAGTTGATGGTGTTACCATAACTACCTTTTTATTCCAGGCGAACTCAAACAGCTCGACATCGTGTTGTATTGCCAGCACAAAGGATGATTCTATTGGTACAAATAGCAGTACAAAATCGGGCGAGTTGATTCCATAAAGATCCTGATAGTTCTTGCCTCCCAGCCCATTAATATGGCCTTTAATGGAAAGTATATGTTGCCGGATGAAAGTTTCTCTTTCTTCTTCAGTATCACAGTTTACGAGGCGGTCGTAAGCAACTAAGGATACTTTTGAGTCAATGATAATATGTTTATTGTCTGGCAGGTTAATGATCACGTCGGGTTGAAAGCGATTACCATCTTCGTCCGTTAGGTTTAGCCCTTTGCCCTGTTTGGTATATCCTTCACCTTCAACCAAACCCGAAACTTCGAGTATGCGATCGAGCACGATCTCACCCCAGTTACCTTGCTTTTTTGAGTCAGATTTCAACGCTTTCGTGAGGTTGTTGGCTTCCTCGCTGATCTGTTTGTTTAGTTCCATCAGCTTGCTGATCTCGCCTTTTAATACGTTGCGTTCATCAGATTCGGCCTTGTAAACCTTTTCAACTTTCTCTTCAAAAAGTTTGATGTTTTCTTTAAGCGGGCTTAGCAATAGATCAAGATTCAACTTATTGGTTTCAACAAATTTTTGAGATTTATCATCCAATAATTTTGAAGCAATATTTTCGAATTCCCGCTGAAAGTTTACCCTGATTTGCTCAACCTCAGCTTTTTGTTCCTGTATTTTCTCCTGCTGTGCTTTGTAATAGGAACGAGCGCTTTCAAGCGATTGGTTGGCTTGTGCAAGTTTTTCACGTTCCTGTAAAAGTTCGGCCGCAATTCGGTCCTTTTCCTCCTTTAAAAGAACAACCACTGAATCTTTTTCCGAAATAAGACCGTTGATCTTACCACTAAGTCCCCCGGCTTCGATTTTTAACCGTTCGTTTTCGAGCCTAAGTTTTTGCAAATCTTCCGTTGATGAACCTTCCGGCAGCGATGGTTTTTTAAGGAACAAA
Source organism: uncultured Mucilaginibacter sp. (assembly GCA_903866915.1). GTDB lineage: Bacteria > Bacteroidota > Bacteroidia > Sphingobacteriales > Sphingobacteriaceae > Mucilaginibacter. The sequence goes on from CAIPPO010000158.1 coordinate 4,499, forward strand.
ACAACTGCTATTAACAGAATAACCAAAGCAGCAATAAGGGCAACAGCTGAACTCATTTTGATAAAAATATTAGCAAAACGAAGGTAGGAAAATTAAAATAACGCAGGCAAAAACTATTGACAAAACTTCTCGATATTCTCTTGAGCGTAACTATTACCCAATTCCAGTGCCTTTTTAAAATCGGCACACCCGCCAGCGTTGTCGCCAAGCAGGTGTTTGACTATTCCGCGGCTATTATAAGCATCACTGTATTTTGGATCGAGTTCGAGCGTTTTATTATAATCGGCAATGGCGCCGTTATAATCTTCGAGGTGCCTTTTTGCCAACCCCCTATCAAAATAAGCGCTGGTATAATTTGGCGATAGTAAGAGGGTTTGGTTATAATCGTCTAATGCGCCTTTATAATCCTCCAGGTTCAATTTGGCATTACCGCGCTCCAGATAACCATCCGGATCGTTGGGGTTAAGTCCAAGGTACGTTGTAAAATCATCTAACTCTTCAATATAGTTATTCAGTTTGCCTTTCGCAAGCGCTCGGTTATAATAGGCATTGCCATATTTTGCATCAATGGTTAATATTTTATTATCATCCGCTATTTCTCCATTAAAATCGCCCAGGTTGTATTTTGCCAGACCGCGGTTATTATATGCGTCGACATAATTAGGGTCGATCCCGATAGCCCGGTTATAATCGTCGATAGCTCCCTGGTAGTTTTTTAAATGACGCCGGGCATCACCGCGTGCGTAATAAGCATCTGCGTCCCTTGGCGACCAGGCGATTACTTTATCAAAATCTTCTATCGCACCCTGATTATCGTGGATATCTGATTTTGACAAGCCGCGGTTATAATAAGCACGGGTATATTTAGGATCGAGCAATATAGCCTGGGTGTAATCTGCAATTGCGCCCTGGTAATCTTTCATATTTTTCTTTGCTACTCCCCTGTCATTATAGGCATCAATATCTTTTGGATCCAGTGAAATTGCAGTGCTATAGTCGGCTATGGCACCCTTGAAGTCGCCAAGTTTTCTTTTAGATAGCCCCCGGTTATAATAGGACGCACCGGTGTTAGGTTTAAATGCTATAGATTGGGTAAAATCGGCAATGGCTCCCTGGTAGTCTTTTAACACATACCTGGTGCGCCCCCTTGTAAAAAAGGCTTCTTCGTAATTAGCATTTAGCGTAATAGCTTTATCAAGGTCTAACAATGCATTTGGATAGTCGGCCAGGTTGAACAAAGCGTCGCCGCGTTTAAAATATGCGCCGGCATCGGTAGTTTGAGGGGTAATTAGTCGGCTATAATATTTTACGATACTGCTATATTTTGCGCTGTCGGTACCAGCATTATTTTGCGCTAACGAAATCAGGGGGAATAAGACAAAAAAAAGGAGCGTCAGTTTTTTCATTTAAATGAGTTTAGCATACCTATACTAATTTAAAGGTATTTTTATTAAAATACCTTAACTCTTTAAAAATAAAGTCCTGATTAAAATTGAGTTATTGCGCAGAAACCTTCTCAACACGCAAACCGGCGTCACTCACCTCGTGCAGAGGATTATCGCGCATATTTTGTTCAATTTCGAAATGATATGTGCCTTTCGCCGGGAATTTGAACCGGGTAATAATGGGTACCTGGAAACTATAAAGGTTTCCCGACCCCTGTCCGAGCCATTGCCCATCGGCTTCAGCCAGTTTAATCTCAAAACGCGTGCTGGCATTTAATTGCGGGCCCTTTCTTTTGAGCAAAAGAAAAATATTCGAGTAACGATAGTTTCCGGTTACCCGAAGGTTTAAATAAATATTATAAGGAATAGTGGCATCATCGATCTTGAAATCGATTTTGATCTTATTGGGATACGACCAGTTGAGATTTTCAATCGATGTATTCTGATCAATAATCGTATTAGGATCAGTACATCCAATTTGTACCGCCAACAGTAATACCGATATAAAGCAATAAAAAATATTACGAGCCGCTTTCATTCCCTTTTTGCTGATCGTTACGGTTTTTGTTTCTGTTAGGGCGATTGCGGCGATTATTCCGGTTCCGCTGAGCATTAGGATTCCCATCCTTTTGTTCAGCAGCTGTACCAATGTTGGGGGTATTTATCTCATTGGCCTCGGCCTTTACCAGGGGCTGTCTTGGTGCATTTCCGATTTGCTGCGGTTTGTTCCCCTGGTTTTTATTTCGATTCTTGTTTTTCTTTTTATTGCGATTTCTTTCATCAAGCCTTGTCAGGCTGTCCTGCCCTACTACATTTTCATAGTCAAGTACTTTTGCTGGCTTGGTTTCAGGCTCTTTTGTTTCTCCCAAATCGGCAGGGAGTATACCCTCCTTGTTCAACTGCTGAATTTCCTTAACCTTGCTGATCTCGAGCGGAATCCAGTTGTCGTCCATCGGATAGGTGAACCACATCAGTTTTTTAAAGATATCTGTCTTCTGCAGCCGGGCGTCGCCTTTTGCGGTCTTAAGTACATTCACGTTATCCGGAATGCCTTTAAGCGCATCCATATAGGTATCCAGCTCGTAATTTAGGCAGCATTTTAATTTGCCGCATTGCCCTGCCAGCTTTAAGGTATTCAACGACAGATTCTGGTAGCGGGCTGCTGAGGTAGATACAGTTTTGAAATCAGTAAGCCAGGTCGAACAACAAAGTTCGCGGCCACACGAACCAATCCCGCCAAGGCGGCTGGCTTCCTGCCGCATACCGATCTGGCGCATTTCAATTCGTATCCTGAACGACTCCGCCATGCGCTTGATCAGCTCCCGAAAATCTACACGGCCTTCCGCAGTATAATAAAAAGTAGCTTTAGTCTTGTCGCCCTGGTAGTCAACGTCGCTAATTTTCATTGACAAACCAAGCTCAAGTGCCAGTTTACGCGACTTGTGCATGGTTTCCCATTCAAGTTCTTTAGCAGCCTTCCATTTATCTACATCAGTGGCAGAAGCTTTGCGGTATATTTTTTTTACAACTTCTTCTTCTTTCACGCGGCGCTTAAGCATTTGCATGCGAACCAGCTCACCGGTAACTGAAACGTGGCCGATATCATAGCCACCGGTGGTAGTCTCAACCGCAACCAACTCACCCGATTCCAGGTAAATGTTGTCGTTATTCAGATAAAAGTCCTTCCTGGACCCTTTGAATTTGACCTCAACAACCGAAAATGGTTTATAATTGGACGGCATATCCATGTCGGAAAGCCAGTCGTAAACATCTAATTTGCTGCATCCGTTGGTAAGGCATGAGCCATTACTTTTACAGCCAGCGGGCGCACATCCACCCGTTGAGCAACTACCACATCCCATAATTTAGTTCGGTATATAATGAGTCCCTTGCGGGAGCGTTTTAAAGCTTAAGATTTTTATAATTTGTAAAGATACATCTAAAAATAGAATTTTTGGATTAGCATTCCTCTCGACATGATAATGTGCCTTTTCGAGCTCGGCACTGATCGCCTGTGCCATCGCCAGGTTCATAACGCCGGTCATTTTTTGAGCCGTTTCCAGTTCGCCTGGCGGTAAATGCACCAGGCTATCGGCTCCCGCCATAATCAAGCAACATTCGCGTAAAAAGCTGATACCATAACGTAAAAAATTCTTCTGGTTTTCCCGGCCAAGTTTTGCAGCCCGATCTACAAATGGGAATATTTCGAGTCCCTTATTGCTATAACAAAGTCGAAGCCATTGAACGAATAGCGTGTGAAAGCCTTTGTCTTCATGGTCGAGCATGGCAACAGCTTCCGTGAAATTGCCGTTGCTGAGGTAAGCAATTTCGGATGCAGCGAGCGCACCCAGATGGTAGTTTTCAACAAGGGTATTTTTGATATCATCAAACTGCAAAGCGGGAATTTTCACTAACTGGGTTCGTGATAAAATAGTATTCAATATCTGGTCCTGGTTTTGCGCCACGAGCAGGAATACCGTGTTTGGTTGGGGCTCTTCTATAATTTTGAGTAAAGCGTTTCCTTCCTTATCAAGATATTCGGGTAGCCACAGGATCAGAATTTTGTAGGCCGATTCAAAAGGCTTAAAACTTAGTTTTTTGATGATTTGGTGACACTCCGCAATATTGATATTGGCTTGTTTGTTTTCGGCGTCCAGGTAGCTGCGCCAGGAATCCAGTCCCAGGTATGGATTGGCTAAAAAAGCCTCGCGCCATTGTTCGATAAAACTGAGCGCTGTATCTTTAGCTTCTTTTGCAAAAAAGGGGTACGAAAAATGCAGATCGGGATGGGCCAGTTTTTGGTATTTACGGCATGATGAGCAAACTCCGCATGAATCGTCATCGTGTTGATTTTCACATGAAATGTATTGGGCATAAGCCACTGCCAGCGCTAAACTTCCCGAACCCTCGGGCCCTAAAAATAATTGTGCATGGCTAATACGATTTTCGTTAACCGTGTTAATTAGCCGTTGTTTGATTGCCTGCTGCCCGATAATTTGCTTAAACTGCATTTGGTGCAATTTATAGATTAGATTTGAGAATTGAGATGTAAGATTTGTGGCAAGCTTACGAGGGGGATATTTTTTACATTCGACTTAAAATTAGAAAGGAAAGATTTAAGCAATATCTTTGAACATGCGCTCACATTTCACATCTCAATTCTCAAAGCTCCAAAGATGAGAGTAATGGCCTTCGACTATGGAACCAAACGTATCGGTATAGCGGTAACCGACCCTTTGCAGATTATCGCAACAGGCCTTGACACTATCCATCCTAATAACATTATTATATACCTGAAAAAATATTTTCAAACCGAACAGGTAGAACGATTCATTGTAGGCGAACCAAAGCAGATGGATAATACGCCTTCGCAATCAGCTATCCATGTTAAGGGTTTTGTAAACCTCTTAAAAAAAACCTTCCCTGATATACCGGTTGAAATGCTGGATGAACGTTTCACTTCCAAAATGGCATCGGCAGCCATTGCTCAAAGTGGTATGGGTAAAAAAGCCCGGCAGAATAAGGAATTGGTGGACAATATTTCGGCTGTGATATTGTTGCAGAGTTGGATGGAGGGTGTGAATCGCTGATTTTTTCGTAGTTTTGACCCTATGGAGATCCTACCCCACGACCTTCAGCTTTATCTCGAAGATCATTGCGACCCCGAACCTGCGGAGCTGCAGAAGATCAACCGGCATACTTACCTGAAAGTGCTTCGGCCGCATATGTTGTCGGGCCATTTCCAGGGTCGCCTGCTGAGCATGCTCAGCAAAATGATAAAGCCGAGGCGTATTTTAGAAATCGGGACTTTTACCGGTTATGCTACGATTTGCCTGGCCGAGGGTTTGACGGAGGATGGCCTGATTCACACGATCGAAATTGATCGGGAGTATGAAGAAATGCTTAATCAACATTTCAAATCGACGAATGTGGATAAAAAAGTGGTGCTCCATTTCGGCCCCGCTGCGCAAATTATCGTACAAATTCCCGAGGACAACTTTGACCTTGTATTTATAGATGCGGATAAAAAGAATAATTTGCTTTATTTTAATACCGTATTTAACAAGGTAAGACCCGGGGGAATGATTATTATTGATAATGTTTTGTGGAAAGGGAAAGTTTACGGTGCCGAAAATGACACCGATACCAAAACGATTCGCGAACTGAATGACCATATTGCCAAAGATACCAGGGTGGAAAAATTGATTCTTCCGGTACGTGATGGATTCATGATCATTCGAAAAAAATAAATAATGAAGAGAACTATTCTGTTATTATTTTTATTGATATCCGCGTTTGCTGCTTCGGCGCAAAACACCTCTGCATCGTATATTGAAAAATTTAAAGACAACGCTATCCGGATCATGCACGAAAGCGGAATCCCGGCTAGCATAGTGCTTGCAGTAGCTATGCATGAATCGGGTTGCGGCAATAGTACCCTTGCCCAACAGTTTAACAACCAGTTTGGCATTAAGGGTTACGATGAGCACTTATTGGTAAAACGTAAAAAGACAGTCAATACCCATTACAAAAAATATGCTTCGGTGATGGATTCCTTTCAGGATTTTGCACGCATAATGACGGAGCGTAAACAATTTAGCCATCTTACCGAAGAACTCTCACATTATGATTACACAGGCTGGGCAAAAGGCATTCAGCATAGCGGCTACGCGGCAAGCCATAAGTGGGCATCGCAGGTTTTAGGCTTGATTAAGAAATACCAGCTCAATGTTTACGACGAAAATCCTGCCGACCGGCAGCTATTGGCGGCAAAAACACCATAAATTTATTTAGAAATCTTAAGTTTGGGGTGGAATAAAACTCTTCCACTTTAGAACTTGTTAGGAATGCGAAATACAACCTATCTTGCTTTTGCTATATTATGTTCCGTGTTATTGAGCGCTTGCGCTGTCCATAATAACCTTGTGAATAATCGCGAAGCCCACCGCAATAACCAGGAAATTCAAAAAGAAAATAGTGACGCCATTGCTAATTTCAAGCCGATGACCTCACTGGAGTACATCGAACATTTTAAAACCATCGCCATCCAGGAAATGAATCTTTACGGCATACCGGCAAGCATTACACTTGCTCAGGGTCTGTTTGAATCGGGTAGCGGCAACGGCGAGTTGGCGCGCGTGGCCAACAATCATTTTGGGATCAAATGCAATAGCCAATGGCAAGGCAAAAGCTATTACAAGGATGATGATAATCACAATGATTGTTTCAGGGTTTATGATAAGGCTGAAGATTCATATCGCGACCATTCGGAGTTCCTGAAGCGGCCCCGCTATGCCAATTTGTTCAAACTCGACAAAAACGACTACAATGGTTGGGCCAACGGCTTGAAGGCGGATGGTTACGCTACCAATCCAAACTACCCCCAATTGCTAATCAATATCATTAAAAAGTACAACCTTGATCAATATGACAAATCCGAAACGATCGATCAGAAAGAGAAACGCGAGGATAGGGTATTGACACAAATTGAAGATAGCGCTGTTACCGCGCTTAAAGACTCCGTTGCAGCCTTGAGTGATAAGCCGAATGACGGATATAGTAACAATACCGTTACCGGTAAAATCTATATTGTACTGCAGGGCGATACACTATACTCCATTTCGCGACGTTTTGGATTGACAGTTGATGAGCTTAAACAAATAAATAATCTGCCTGATAACCATATCAAAATAGGGCAAAAGCTTACAGTGTCCAAATAACCGAAAATAATTATTGTTGAATGAGGAAACAGGCCGGCATCCGCGGAAGTTTAAGTTGGAAAATGTGCTGTATTTTTTTAATGCTATCCGGGCCGGGAGCATACAGCGTACTTGGTCAGGATAAACCAGTGCAGGGCATTATTTTCGACAAAGACACCAAAGAACGTATTGCGCGGGTAAGCATCATTAATATGACATCGGGCCTTAGCTTTTACAACAACCTGAAAGGTGAGTTCAGTGTTTCAGCAAGTACTGGCGATAAACTGGTATTTATTAAAGAATACTATTATAATGATACCGTATTGGTTAAGAACAATAGTAACCTGATCATATACCTGTCCCGCAATTCGATTATGTTGCATGAGGTAACTATCCGCGATTCGCTGCACACACCTATGCAACGATTATTGGCTACCCGGCGAGAATATAGCAAAGCTTATGGCTCAAATGCTTTCAGTAATCCTTTCAGTACAGTACCTGGCGGAGGCGCGGGCTTTAACCTGGATGCGCTTTATAATTCTTTTAGTAAAAGTGGACGAGATGCCGCCCATTTGCAGGTATTAATTCAGCAGGATTACCAGCAAAATGTGATCGATTATCGTTTTAACCGATCTTTTGTGGGCAACATAACCAAATTGAAGGGTACTGATCTAAACGAATTTATGACCCGGTACAGGCCAAGCTACTATACCGTAACCTCAGATACTGAATACGAGTTTATTTCCTATATACGCACCAGTCTCCGGCGATTCCTGCGCAACAGAAGAGCTAACCCACTGCCCTCATTAAAATCAGCACAAAGCGGAACTTAAAATGACCAGGGGGGCTATTAAATTATGAAAGAGTACAATAAATTATATGTTTTTAAGGTTAATGATGGAAGTATTTGCTTTTAAAAACCAGCATGTTTTGCGTTAATTTGCACTACTATGTTTAAAATATTTCAAGGGCTTTTTGTTTTTCTACTCATTTCTGCCGGCGCTTTTGCCCAACAAACAGATACCCTGAAAGTCGATACCAATTTGCTAAATAAATACAGGCTCGATCCGCCAAAAAATGCGCTGCCTGTTCGCGTCAGGCCAATTCAGGTGACCGAGCAGTACGTCCCGCTTGAACTGCTCGACTATAAAATAAGTTATTGGCGCAAAAGCCTGGTTTGGGGTTTTAATTTCAACCAGTCTGCTTTTACAAACAATTGGAGTGCAGGGGGTATCAGCTCACTGGCATTAGGAACAAATGTTGATTTCAAAGCAGAATATAACAAGTCGCCATTGGATTATGCAACTGAAACTAATTTGCTTTACGGCGTAGCGGCTACCAAAGGGCAAGGCTCGCGGAAAACAAACGACCGGATCTTCCTGGATAATAAACTTGCCGGACAGATTACAAAAAAATGGTATTTCTTTGGTTCGCTAAGTTTCGAGTCGCAATTTGCAGCAGGGTACACCTATTCCGACCCGAGCGGCAATTCGGTTCCAGGGGGTTTGCTCATCTCGAATTTCATGGCTCCGGGCTACCTGACCGAATCTGTCGGTTTCGAGTATAAACCAAACAAATATTACGACTTGCGACTGGGTACCGGTACAGCGAAACAAACCTTTCTGTTAGATACAGCCATATACCATAACCTGCCGGCAAACTATGGTGTTAGACCTGGTCACACATTTTATAACCAGCTGGCCGTGCAGGCTGTTGGAAGTATAGATAAAGACCTGATGAAAAACCTTCACCTGAACGCCCGTTACGCTCTATTTATCCCTTATATCCAACCCCTGGCCTACACTACCCATCGACTTGACGCAACTTTAACTGCCAAGGTTAACCGGTTAATTGCCGTATCCATGAATGGCACCTTCCTTTACGACAAAAATACGTCGCACACCCCACAGGCTACCGAAGGTTTGTCTATGGGCGTAGCCTATTCCTTTCCTTAAAAAAATCCAGTATAATATGTTATCTTGACCTCAAATATCCGGTCATGAACCTTAAACACCAGGTACCAGTCTTAGTCCTGATTTTCCTTTTTTTTAGCATTAGTGCTTACGCCCAATCCGTCATCGTACCGGAGATGGCAAGCCTGGCCCGGGATACCGTGGTCAGGAATCAGCTCATCGGCTCACTCAATGGATTTTTGCAGGAAAAAGAGGGACCAAATAAAAACAACAAATACATTTTAAACGGATCGCTACCAGAAACTTCTGCATTGCTGGATGAGTTAAAACATATTGAGCAAAGCAATCGATTTGGAGATAAAAGCTTTTATAAATGCCACCTGACTAATTTTGTTAAATTGGAAGGAAATAAATACCTGATCCAGTTTGCCTTTATCGGCATCGACAGTAACAGGACTCCGGTGTTACGGGCGGCTTTCAGGTTTTTGGCAGAGCTGACAGATGGTAAATTTTATTTCTATTCGCCTTTAAAGCAAAATACCCTGTCGTGGAAAAGCAAACGCTATGGAAATATCGTTTTCCATTTTAAAGATACTTTGGTAAAACGTGATGCGGATGCATTTTCAAAAACGGTTAGTTTTTACGATAAAAAACTGGGTATAGCCAGTTCGCCTATCGAATATTACTATTGCGATAACTTCCCGGAAACACAGCAACTACTTGGTTTAGATTACAAGAGCGATTATAACGGTATTAAATCCGATATTTTGACTGGCCGCGAAAATAATACGAGCGTCATACTAAGCGGATACAATTACTATAACCAACGCTTCGACCCCCACGACCTTTGGCACGACCGCCTGCGCATCGTTTTAAACAGCGATACCATCAACCGCCCGGTAGACGAAGGTTGCGCTTACCTGTATGGCGGCAGCTGGGGTATACCCTGGAAAGACGTATTGGCCAAATTCAAATCTTATGCCGCCGCCAATCCGGATGCCGATTGGATGAATTTGTATATCCAATCAAAAAACTACGAGGATGGTGATAAACCCTTAAAAATAGCCTATGCTTTAAATGCACTGATCGCTCAAAAAATCGAAAAGGAAAAAGGCTTTGCCGCAGTGCTGACTTTATTGAGCTGTGGTAAAAGGCAGGTGGGTGATGAGAATTATTTTATGGTGCTGGAAAAGGTAAGTGGTATCAGCAAAGCCGATTTTAATA
>CAIPPO010000159.1 GCA_903866915.1 uncultured Mucilaginibacter sp.
CCCGATCTGCCTGTAATAAAAAAACATTACCAGTTAAGTGCGCCTCAGGGGAGTAATGAGAACTTAATGGCGTTAGCTGGGGGGCAACCATTCTGGGCCGAAAATTCATCGGGCAGAGGCAAGGCGTATGTTTCTGCAGTGGCTTTGAACGAAGATTTTAGCAACCTGCCCCGCCACGCGCTGTTCCTGCCCACAATTTTCAGGATTGCACTACTTAGTGGTCATGATCAGCCGCTGTTTTATACTTTGGGGGTAGATGAAAGCATTGAAATAGCCCCGGTTCAAACCAATGAAAAACAATTATTAAAACTGGTTAAGGATAGCATCAGCATAATCCCTGATGTGCGGCAGCAGGAGGGAAGTACATTGCTTTACGTGTCAGACCAGGTGCAGCAAACCGGCACTTACAACCTGAGAAAAGCAGATAGCACCATAGCCGTACTGGCGTTTAACGATAATCGGAACGAATCAGACCTGAGCTATTTAACGGCGGATGATCTAAGCAAAATACTGCCAAAATCCACCACTATTTTACAGGCCGGGAAAGCCTCGTTAAAGAATGCGGTAAGCGAAATAAATATAGGCTTACAATTATGGAAACTTTGTATAATTTTGGCGTTGATATTTTTGGCCGCCGAAATAGTGCTTGTAAGATATTATAAGCCTGTAAAACAGGTGGTTTAGTCGGAAATATCAAAATTGAACACACCTCATTTAAAGCAGCGCAAATGAATTTGCTTATCAAATCCGCTACCATAATTGACCCAAATTCGCCGTTTCATCAAAAAGTTGCCGACATATTGGTTGAAGACGGCTACATAACCGTGATAGGCAAAAACGTAACAGCTAAGGCCGAAACTATTGACGGAAAGGGAAAATATGTTACCCCGGGTTTCTTTGATCTGAACTGTAATATAGGCGAATTGGGGCTTGAAACCAAGGAAGACCTGCAAACCGGTACACGTGCCGCTGCAGCCGGTGGGTTTACTGGTGTAGCATTAATGCCAAACACCCAGCCGCCTGTACATTCAAAAGCCGAAGTAGAATACCTGCTTAACCGTGCCAAAAATAATATGGTGGATGTTTACCCAATGGGTACCATATCGCACAAGCGCGAGGGGAAAGACCTTGCCGAGATGTACGACATGTTCCTGAGCGGTGCCAAAGCATTTACCGATGGTAACCGCCCGGTACAGGATGCCGGTTTAATGGAACGCGCGTTATTGTACACGCAAGGTTTCGGCGCACTGATACTGTCATACCCCGAAGATACCGCCATAGCCGGGAAAGCCAAAGTAAACGAGGGCGAAATGAGCACGCTTTTAGGCATGAAGGGCATCCCATCGCTTGCCGAAGAGCTGATGATAGCCCGTGATCTTTACTTAGCAGAATACACTGGCTCAAGGATACATTTCAGCACTATATCCACCGTTCGCTCGGTTGAGCTGATAAGGGATGCCAAAAAGAAAGGCTTGCAGGTAACCTGCGATGTTGCGGTTCATCATTTACTGCTTACAGACGAGGCCCTTGCAGGCTTCGATAGCCAATACAAAGTAAAACCCCCGCTGCGCACCAAAAAAGACGTGAGCGCGCTTATAAAAGGCCTGAAAGACGGCACTATCGATGCCATCGTAACCCAACACACCCCGCATGAAGTGGAGTTTAAGGATGTGGAATTTGAGGTGGCCGAATTTGGTATAATCGCCCTGCAAACAGCATTTGCAGTTGCCTTGCAGGCAGGGCTTGACCTGGAACTCATTGTACAAAAACTGGCTGTGAATCCACGCCGCATATTGAATATTGAGGCGGCCATCATCACCGAAGGTAAAAAAGCTGAGTTCACACTGCTTGATACTGACATTACCTGGGAATACACCAAACAAAATAACCGTTCAAAATCATACAATTCGCCGTTTATCGGGCAGAACTTAAAAGGGAAAGCATTGTTAGTATGTAACAATAATCACCTCTACAAATCTTAATTTACCTATCATGATCGATCCAAAAATAGAATCTGCCATTGAAGGCGCTTTGTCGGCTTTCTCTGACTTTAGCGAATTTGACGCAACACAGCTTACCGAAGAATTTTACGAGGTTTTTTCATCAGACGAAGACTTTTTAACCAAAGTTGATGAGATGGACGAAGTTTTTGACAGTAACCCGGCCATTGAAGTGCTGCGCGAGGTGTTTTTTGATATGCTGATGATCAACTTCTTTAGCGCCGACGTTAAAAAGCTGGAAGACGATTACCTGGAAACACCTGAATGGGAAGCCATTGAAGAAGAAACACTTGACCGCGGTACCGAAATGCTGAACCTGCTGCTGTATTTGAACGAGTGCGAGGATGAAGATATAGAACCGGGGTTGGAAGATTACTTGAAGGAGTTTTTACTGGTTGATGAAGATGAATTCCAGGACGAATATCGTATTTACGAACCTGTTATCGAAAACCAAATACTGCTCGAAAGCTCTGCAACAGAAATAAGCAAAGTTGCCCAAACCCTGCCCGAAGATTCGGAATTATACGAGCTGTTTTACCCTATGATGTGCTTTTTTCAGGATATAGACCCGTCTGATGAAGCTTTGGATGCAATAGCTGAAGCATCAGTAGTGCCTGAGTTTGATATGGCCGTGCTGGAAATACTGATTAATTTTAATTAATTTTTAATGCCGACACAAAACAACATTAACAAGGAGCTAAGAACAAACGCGATAATTAAAGGTGTGATACTGGGCGTTGTTTTACTGGCATCGGGTATATTTTCGTACTATTTAATAACAGCACTTACTAAAACTTCGTGGCTCATTATAACCGGGCCATATTTCTTTTCCATACTTGTCCCTATCATCCTAACTTCTTTTTTTTGCATCGATATGCGAAAAAGCCAGGGTGGTTATTGGGGCTTTAAACAATCAGTTACAGCAATATTCATCATGTTTATGGTATGCTATGGCATACTAACCGTAGGGCGCGACCTTATTTTTGCTAAACTGATAGAACCCGAC
>CAIPPO010000160.1 GCA_903866915.1 uncultured Mucilaginibacter sp.
ATTATCATAAAGAATAACACAAAAAGTTTTTTTATATCATTTAAATTCTAATTTTGTTATCCGCTTTTTACCCAGCACATTAATTAACTAGTATTATAAACAAAAACTAAACAAAACTAAAGTAATGGCAACCGCACCAACAAAACCAGCTGCTCCTGTTAAAAAAGAAAGCTCAGGCGCTTCAAGTATTTTTGCATTGTTAACAATCCCAATTTGTATCCTTGTCGGCATTTTGATCTTCGTATTTATCCTTGGAGATCCAAGTCACTATGCCGGAGGTGACGTAGAACACGCACAAAAGATGGATGTGTTTGGAACAGTTCACAGAGGAGGGTACCTGGTACCAATTATCATGTCATTCGTATTGATGGTAATCGTTTTCTCGATTGAGAGGGCAATTGTTATCGGTAAGGCTGCTGGTTCAGGTAGCGTAGATACTTTTGTAAGAAAAATCACTTCATTGCTTAATGCTGGTAATATCGACGGCGCAAACGCAGAGTGCGACAAACAAAAAGGTTCTGTTGCCAACGTGATCAAAGCCGGTTTGAAAAAATACCGCGAAATGGAAATTGATGATCACCTGACTGTTGACCAGAAAACCTTAGCTATCCAAAAAGAAATTGAAGAAGCAACAGCTTTGGAAATGCCGATGCTGGAGCAAAACCTAACCATCATTGCTACTTTGGTATCTATCGGTACACTGTTCGGTCTGTTAGGTACAGTATTGGGTATGATCAAGGCCTTTGCTACATTGGCATCATCTGGTGCTCCAAACACTTCAGAACTTTCAACCAGTATTTCGGAAGCGTTGATCAACACTGCTCTGGGTATCTCTACTTCAGCTTCATCAATTATCCTGTATAACTTCTTTACATCTAAAATTGATAAGTTGACTTATGCTATTGATGAAACCGGTTTCAGTATTGTTCAAACGTTCGGTGCGTCACACGCTAAAAAATAAAATATTTTAGTGCATAATTCCGCCCGGTTTGATGCCGGACGGGGAGTTAATCATTTTACACACTATATATTTTAAATTATCGTAATTATGGCGAGGATCAAAGTTCCCAGGAAAAGTACGGCGATGGATATGACGGCTATGTGCGACGTGGCCTTCCTCCTGCTTACCTTTTTCATATTGACAGCGAAAATACGACAAGACGACCCTTTACACGTAGATGTACCTGCTTCAACCGTTACTCAAATAGTTCCTGATGATAACATCGCGACACTATCGGTTGGTCAGAATAAGATATTCTTCGGTATTGAAGGGACTGACATCCGTATTCAGTTGCTGGAAGAAATGGCAAAAAAATACAACCTGCCAGCTTTCACACCCGATGAAGAGAAACGCTTCTCTTCGATACCAACTTTTGGCGTGCCACTCAATCAATTAAAGCAATTTATAGCCCTGGATGAAGAAGGTAGAAAAACCTTCCCCCAACCGGGTGTACCAACCGATTCTACTGCGAATAACGAATTATCCAATTGGATATACGAAGCGCGCATCGTAACACGTAACCTGAAAAATCAGGAATTGCGTTTTGCAATTAAAGGTAATGCTAAAGATGAGTTTCCTGCTTACAAGAAGGTAGTTGATGTTTTGCAAAAGCAAAGTATCAATAAGTTCAGTTTAATAACATCGCTTAAAACCAAATAAAAGACCATGGCAGAATTAGATACCTCCGGGGGCGGGAAACATAAAGGCGGTAAGATCAGGAGTAAAAAGGCGTCGACACGTATTGACCTTACGGCAATGGTTGACCTGGCTTTTTTGCTGATCACGTTCTTTATCATGACCACCACTCTGGCAAAGCCAAAGGCAATGGATATGTTTATGCCCGATAAATCAAAACCTGATGTTCAGTTGCCGGTACCAGAAACCCGTACGATGACCGTATGGCTTGGTGCCAACGACAAGATTGAATGGTTTGTGGGCAAGCCGGGCGGTTCTCAACCAACGATTGACAACTTCGGCAAAGACGGCATCCGTAAATCATTGGTAGAACAAAACAAAAAGATTAAAGAAACTCACCAGGCTCCTGATAATGATATGATCGTATTGGTTAAAGCAAGCGACCATGCAACTTATAAGGATTTTGTGAATATGCTGGATGAGCTCAATATTGCCGGTATTACGAGATACGGTGTAGTGGATATAACCGCTCCAGAAGTAGCTCAATTGAAAAAAGACGGCAATTATTAATTACAGTTAACATTTATATTAAAGCTTTAAAAAAATGTTCGGACAAAAATTAGACATTTTAAAGCCTGAATGGATAGACGTAGTATTCACTGACAGGAACAAAGCATACGGGGCTTACGATTTAAGGAAGCAAAACCCACGTAATACCAACAAAGCGCTGATCATCGGCGTTGTTGCTTTTGTTTTGACTATTTCAGCGCCTACTATTATCAATTTCATTAGTGGCTTCATACCAAAAGCGGACGAAAAGGTGAAGATCGTGCCGGTTGTACTTCAACCGCCGCCACCGATTAACAAACAAAAACCACCTCCGCCGCCACCTGAACCACCAAAACCAAAGATTGACCAGGTGAAATTCCCTCCTCCGGTTGTAAAGCCAGATAACGAGGTTAAGGAACAACCACCAACGGTTAAAGAGTTGGAAGTTGCGGATCCAGGCCAGAAGAACATTAAGGGTGACCCTAATGCCGATATCAAAATTGATGAGCCGGTAGGTAATTCGGATGTGAAACAGGTGACTGAAGAAGATCCAAATAAAATCTTTACTTCGGTTGAACAAAACCCTGAGTTCCCTGGTGGTGATGCAGCTTTTGGTAAATACCTTGGCAATAAAATCCGGTATCCGGCCATCGCGAAGGAAAATAACGTTCAGGGTAAAGTGTTTTTGAACTTTACAGTTGAAAGGGATGGATCACTTACCGACATCAAAGTAGTTCGCGGCATTGGCAGCGGTTGCGATGATGAGGCAGTACGTGTATTGAAATCATCGCCGCGTTGGAAACCGGGTATACAGAACGGCCGTGCGGTTCGGGTTTCATATACCATACCAATCAGCTTTACCTTACAACAAGAAGAACAATAAGTTTGATGTCTTATAAATTCAGATTTAAACAAAAATCGCTCTCCGGGCGGTTTTTGTTTATTTTGGGCTTAATCACGTTTATGGCTTGTGTAGCTCTTGGACTGATGTTTATACTCGGGGGTGCATTGTTTACGCAATTTAACCTGACAACAAACCTTAGAATAACAATAGGATCGCTGCTTTTAATTTATGCGATGCTGAGGTTTATACGTTTATTTAAAACCGAACCTGATGAAGAGTAAATCGCTGATAGTTTTGCTGATGTTTGCAACATTGTTGCTGTTGCAAAATTGCAAACGCAAATCGTCTGCGAAAAATTATAACGATACCTACAATTCAGGTACCCTGTCTTTTGTTGCCGACGAATCGTTCGCACCAATTGTAGATGCGGAACTCTATATTTTTAAAAACGATAATATCAAGGCCGACCCCAGGATCAGCTACCTCGCGGAAAATGACGCTTTGCGTTTGTTATTAAATGACAGTGTGCGTTTCGCGTTTTTATCGCGTGAACTCAATAAGGAAGAGTTAGCTTCCTTTGAGCGACGCAATTTACCGGTAGTTACCCGCCAGTTCGCGATAGACGCTGTGGCCATCATCGTTAATCAGGCCTCCGCAGACACATCAACGTCGGTAGATGAGATCAAAAAGATATTATTGGGGCAGGCAAAAACTGACAGAAGCATTGTTTTTGATAATCCGAATTCCAGTTTGGTACGTTATTTGAAAGATTTTGCTGGTGCAAAGGAATTTAAACAGAAAAACATTTACGCGCTTAAGTCAAATAAGGAAGTAATTAAGTACGTAAGCCAGCATCCAGAGGCAATTGGTATAACCGGCTTTGGTTGGATAGATGATCCTGCTGCTGATTATGCCGATGCTGCCGCAAAGGTTCGGATACTTTCGGTAAAGGACGAGCATAGTAAAACGGCGCCTGCACAGTATTTCAGGCCTTCGCAAACAACGCTCTACCTGAAACAATATCCATTGCAACGTAGTTTATATGTGATCAATTGCACGGGCAGAACAGGCTTAGGAACCGGACTGGAACTCTTTGTAGAGGGAGATAAAGGGCAACGAATTATTCTGAGGTCGGGTTTATTACCAACCCTGATACCGGAAAGAAATATAACAGTACACAACAATAAATTTTAATACCAGATAAGTACTAAAGACTAAACTCATCAGCCTATTGCTTGTCAATAGTTTACTGGAGCAGTTCAGCAAAAAGAAAACTTAATAAGATGAAAATGATCAATAAAATTGCAGCAGCCGGTTTAGGCCTGGCGATGATGGGTTCATCAGCTTTTGCGCAAAGTCTTGCCGATGCAAAAAAAGCTATTGATGCAGAACAGTTTCAGAAAGCTAAATCCATCCTCAAGAACCTCGTAACCACCGAGGCTACCAAAGATGAAAATTACTTTTACCTGGGTTGGGTATATATCAAACAAGATTACCCGGATTCAGCCAAAGCAGTATTTCTGAAAGGATTGAACGTCAATGCTAACTCGGCATTGAACGAAGTAGGTTTGGGTATTACAGCTAAATTAGATAAAGATCAAACGGGTGCAAGTGCTGATTTTGCCAAAGCCATTACCCTGGCGGGGAAAGACAGCAAGCCTTATGTTTATATAGGTAAAGGTTATTTACTGCCCGATGGTACAGGAAAGGTATCACCTGCTGACGCAACAGCGGCGCTTGATGTTTTAAATAAAGGTGTTATTGCAAGTGCAGTTAAGTCAAAAGATAAAACAGCCCCTCCGGCATCAAATGATGCCGAACTATATAGCACCCGTGGTGAGGCTGACCGTATCTTATTAAAAAGCAACGAAGCCTATACTGATTTTTCGACCGCACAAACACTTGATCCAAGATCTCCTGGTGTTTTTGTTGCATTAGGTGTGTTGTGGAAATATGCCGATAACTTCGATGGTGCTGCCGAACAGTTCCAAAAAGCATTATTGATCGACCCCAATTATGGTCCCGCTTATCGCGAATGGGCAGAAACTGATCTGCGCCAGGCGCAAACGGTTCCGTCTGTAGCCTCTGTTAAGGTTAAAGAAGCAGCAGATTATTATAAAAAATATATCTCATTGACTGACGCTTCGGCTGAATCGCAAATGCGTTATGCCGACTTCCTGATCAACGCCGGTGATTATCAAACCCTGGCGCAGGTTACTTCAGACCTGACTAAATCGTCAAATGCTAATTTAAGGGCCTATCGTTACCTGATGTTCGCTGATTTTGAGAATAAAGATTTCGCAGGGGCGATCGCTGCTGGTAACAATTGGTTTGCTAAAGCTGATCCAAAACGTATCATCCCGCGTGACTATGTTTACCTGGGTCGCGCTCAGATCGGTGCAGGGCAGGATTCTTTGGGTATTTTGAACCTGCGAAAAGCTTTGCAACTGGATAGCAGCCAAACTGATTTATACGGCGAGATCGCTAAAACATTATTCACCAAAGATCATAAATATGCTGAGGCTTCTGAAGCTTATAAGGATTTAATAGCTAAGGGAACCAAGGTTAAATTAACTGACCGTTTATATTTAGGTTTAAGTTATTACTATACCTTCCTGGGTCAGTACGGCAGCAAGGTTAAAGAGATCGCTGCTAAAGCCGATACGTCGTTATTGACTAAGGCTGATTCTGAATTTAGCTATGTAGCACAAAAAGCCGCTCCGAACATTCCGGCTGATGTAATGCTGTATCGTGCCCGCGCAAATGATTATAAAGAAACAGATCGTAACAATATCAAAGGTTTAGCAAAACCTTATTACGAAAAGTATATAGAGATCATTCTTGCAAAAGGACCGGTTAGCGACGATAGGACAAAGGGTAATATGATAGAAGCCTATGATTACCTTGGTGCTTACTACGAGTTTAAGGAAAAGGATGATGCCAAAGCCGGCGATTACTACGGTAAAGCCAGAGACCTTGACCCTACTAATAAAGCCGCCCTGGATTACTTTAAACGTAAAGGCGGAGCTAAAAGCAAATAAAGAATATTTATCATGATAAAAAGCCCCGGAAGGGGCTTTTTTATTATGTAACCGTTAGTATATTTGCGGCATGGAAATGAGTAAACCCATTGATTTTCTGCCTATCATTTTTCAAATGGTTGTGGCAGTGGGTTTTGTGGTGACTACCATGTTTGTAACCCACAAAATTGGCCCTAAACGTGCCACCAGCGATAAGCTGACCCCCTTTGAATCGGGTATCGAAGTTATTGGTAATGCCCGCACGCCAATGTCTATCAAATACTTCCTGGTAGCCATCCTTTTTGTATTATTTGATGTCGAGGTGATATTTATGTATCCCTGGGCGGTCAATTTTAAGGAACTGGGTAACCAGGGAATGATCGAGATGTTCATCTTTATGGCGACACTGCTGCTTGGCTTTATTTATGTAATTAAAAAAGGGGCATTGGATTGGGATTAAGGTTCGGCTGCTGACTTCGGTAAAAGGTTGAACGTTCGACGTAGCCGGCATCGTGACTTACCAAATATGATATTTAGAAGGCACCAAGCAATTTGGACTGATTCTAAATAAGTTTCCCTGACATTGTGGTGTATTTTTTACATGGTTAATTGTTGTAAATTTGTATACTTTATAGGGGTTTTCCCCAATAAAATAAAACCTATTTGTTTAGAACATGAGTGAAATTCAGATTGTTGAAGCTCCTCCAGGTATTGAAGGTTCCGGATTTTTTGCCACTTCGCTTGATAAAGCCGTAGGATTGGCCCGTTCCTATTCCTTATGGCCTTTGCCATTTGCAACTTCCTGCTGCGGTATCGAGTTTATGGCTACGATGGGCTCGCATTATGACCTGGCACGTTTTGGTGCCGAGCGATTGAGTTTTTCGCCCCGCCAGGCCGATCTGCTGATGGTTATGGGAACAATTTCAAAAAAAATGGGACCTGTTTTACGCCAGGTATATTTGCAAATGGCCGAACCTCGCTGGGTGATGGCCGTAGGTGCCTGTGCTTCGAGCGGTGGTATATTTGATACTTATTCGGTGCTGCAGGGGATAGATGAGGTGATTCCGGTAGATGTATATGTACCAGGTTGCCCTCCACGTCCGGAAGCGATCATTGATGGTTTCATCCAGATTCAAAAATTGGTGCAAACCGAGTCGCTGCGCAGAAGGAGTACTCCTGAATATCAAAAACTTTTAGCTTCATACGGAATACAATAATGGGTAAGATAAGCAACGAAGAACTGCTCAATAGTATCAAAGCTAAATTTGAGAGCGAAGTAGCCAACGTTACCGAAGCTTTTGGCCTGCTGACTTTCGAAACTAGTCGCGAAAGTATCATCGATCTGCTTACCTTTCTGAAGAACGATGAAAATCTTCAATTTATTTATTTAACCGATATCACGGCTATTCATTACCCTGAAAGCGAAAAGCAGATTGGAGTAATTTACCATGTACATAGTTTGGTTAATAATGTTCGCGTTCGTATCAAAGTCTTTTTAGCTGATGGCGATGTTCATTTGCCTACTGCTACTGTACTATGGAATGGTGCGAATTGGATGGAACGCGAAACCTATGATTTTTTTGGCGTAGTATTCGACGGACACCCCGACTTGCGTCGTATTTTAAATGTGGATGATTTAACGGTGTTCCCAATGCGTAAGGAATATCCGCTGGAAGATCCGAACCGTGTTGACAAACATGATTTCTTTTTTGGCAGATAATAGAAAATGAAGAACCACCTGGTATTTGATGATAATGATCCGCAAAGCGAGCTATCGACGCTAAACCTGGGACCTACACACCCTGCCACACATGGTGTGTTCCAGAATGTTTTGCAACTTGATGGAGAGCGTATTGTGAGTGGTGTATCTACTATTGGCTATATACACCGTGCGTTTGAAAAAATTGCCGAACACCGGCCTTTTTACCAGATAACCCCTTTAACCGACCGTTTGAATTACTGTTCGTCGCCCATAAACAACATGGGGTGGCATATGACAGTTGAAAAGTTATTAGGCATAACAACTCCTAAAAGAGTTGACTATATGCGTGTCATTATCATGGAACTGGCCCGTATAGCCGACCATATTGTATGTAACGGCGTGCTGGGCG
Source organism: uncultured Mucilaginibacter sp. (assembly GCA_903866915.1). Lineage (GTDB taxonomy): Bacteria > Bacteroidota > Bacteroidia > Sphingobacteriales > Sphingobacteriaceae > Mucilaginibacter. The sequence continues at coordinate 8,161 of CAIPPO010000160.1, forward strand.
TTGATACGGGTGCCTTTACAGGCTTCCTTTACATGATGAAATACCGCGAGCATATTTACGAGATATACGAAGAAGTTTGCGGTTCGCGTCTGACAACCAATATTGGGCGTATTGGCGGTTTTGAACGCAATTTCAATACGATAGCTTTTGACAAGACACGCAAGTTCTTAAAGGAATTCCCTTCAGTACTGAAAGAATTTGAAGCCCTGTTTAACCGTAATCGTATTTTTATGGATCGAACCAGGGATGTTGCAGCAGTAACGGCAGAGCAGGCATTGAGCTACAGCTGGAGCGGCCCGATCCTGCGTGCTACCGGAGTTGATTATGATGTGCGTGTGATGGAGCCTTATTCTTCTTACGACGACTTCGATTTTGAAGTGCCGGTAGGTGTCAATGGCGACGTTTATAACCGTTTCCTGGTACGGAATGAAGAGATGTGGCAGAGTTTGCGCTTAATTGAACAAGCTCTTGCTAAGATTGAAAAAGAACCTTCGGATATTTTCCACGCCGATGTGCCTGAATTTTACCTGCCTCCGAAAGAGGAAGTTTACAATAATATGGAAGCGCTTATCTATCACTTTAAAATTGTGATGGGTGAGATTGATACGCCTGTAACCGAAGTTTACCATGCGGTTGAAGGCGCCAATGGCGAACTGGGATTTTACCTTGTAAATGATGGTGGTCGTTCACCGTATCGTTTGCATTTCCGCAGGCCAAGTTTTATCAATTACCAGATGTATGCGCCTATGAGCCGCGGTATGCTGCTTTCGGATGCAATCATCAACATGAGTAGTTTAAATGTTATAGCCGGAGAATTAGATGCTTAAAGTAGAAAACACAGGCGCCCCGGTTAGCTTTTCGCCGGAACTGCTGAAGCAATTTGACGAAATTGTAAAGCGATACCCTAAAGGAAAGCAGAAATCGGCATTGCTGCCTATTTTGCACCTTGTGCAGGCCGAATATGGCTGGGTTAGCTCGCCCGCAATGGATAAAGTAGCCGAATACTTGCTGATACAGCCGATCGAAGTGTATGAGGTAGCCACCTTTTACACCATGTATTTCATGCGCCCCCAGGGAAAATATATATTGGAGGTTTGCCGTACTGGTCCATGTTGCCTGGTTGGTGCCGAAAAGATCATGGATCATATTGAACAGAAACTCGGCGTAAAAGAAGGAGATGTAACGGCAGACGGCTTATTTAGCTGGCGCGGTGTTGAGTGCCTTGCCGCCTGCGGATTTGCTCCGGTTTTGCAAATTGGTCCGGAATATACTTTTTATGAAAATTTAACCAGTGAGTCGGTCGATCAGTTGATCAATGATCTGAAAAAGAAAGCGAATAACTAATGTATTTAACCAAAACAAGGCTGATCGTTGGCGACCTCTTTTTTGTTGTCGGATTGGCTCTGGTATCTTGGGCGATTTTTTATTCGAAGCAAAATGAGCTGGCTTTTGAGCTGATTACATTGGTACTGTTAGGCCGAAGTGTATTTTTTCACTATAACTGGTATAAAACAACTGGAAAAATATATTGAATGATATAATTGATGAGTAGAACAAGCCTAATATTAACTGATACAGTATTTGTCGTTGTTCTGACCACATCATATAAAAACGGTGATTTAAAAAGCTACCCGGTAATATTGGTGCCATTTATTGTAGCCGCGTTGGTTACTTGTATCATCAGGCATGTTAATTATTATCATATAACAAAAAGGATTTATTAATAGCATGGGACGGAAACTACTTTTAGAACATATTAACGTACCCGGTATCAACACCTTTGAAGTATACCGCAAAAAAGGTGGTTATGCCGCGGTCGAGAAAGCGCTAACAACGCTTAGCCCGGACGCTATTGTTGAGGAGGTGAAGAAGTCGGGCCTGCGTGGCCGCGGCGGTGCTGGATTCCCCACCGGGATGAAATGGAGCTTTTTGGCTAAACCAGAGGGGGTTGCCCGCTACCTGGTATGTAATGCAGATGAATCAGAACCAGGCACTTTTAAAGATCGCTATCTGATGACCCATATTCCTCATTTATTAATTGAGGGTATGATTGTGTCAAGTTTTGCTTTGGGTGCCCATGCTTCTTACATCTATGTGCGCGGCGAGATGATGCCACAGATTCGCATCCTTGAAAGAGCGATCGCGGAAGCAAAAAATGCCGGATTTTTAGGCAAAAATATATTGGGTACCGGTTATGATCTGGAGCTTTACGTACAGCCGGGCGGCGGTGCTTATATCTGCGGCGAAGAAACTGCTTTACTCGAATCATTGGAAGGTAAGCGCGGGAACCCTCGTATCAAGCCCCCATTCCCTGCTATAGCAGGTTTATATGGCTGCCCAACCGTAGTGAATAACGTTGAATCAATAGCGGCCGTGGTGCCTATCATTAACGATGGCGGCGAGGAATATGCCAAGATTGGACTTGGAAGAAGTACCGGAACTAAACTGATTTCAGCTGGCGGTAACTTAAAGAACCCCGGTGTGTACGAGATCGAATTAGGCCTGAGCTGCGAAGAGTTTTTATATTCAGACGAGTATTGTGGTGGTATAGCTAACGGCAAGCGCCTGAAAGCTGTAGTAGCCGGCGGTTCGTCTGTTCCAATTCTTCCAGCTAATTTGTTTTTGAAAACGATCAACAATGAGCCCCGCCTGATGAGCTACGAATCCCTATCGGATGGTGGATTTGCGACAGGTACCATGCTTGGCTCGGGCGGTTTTATCGCATTTGATGAAGATCAGTGTATCGTTCGTAATACCTGGAACTTTGCACGTTTTTATCATCATGAAAGCTGTGGCCAATGTTCACCTTGCCGTGAAGGTACCGGATGGATGGAAAAAGTACTGCACCGGCTGGAAAATGGTCACGGTAAAATGAGCGACATGGATCTTTTGGTCGATGTATCTAAAAAGATAGAAGGTAATACAATTTGTCCTTTAGGTGATGCAGCAGCCTGGCCCGTAGCCAGTGCAATCCGTCATTTCAGGGATGAATTTGAATGGCACGTTACCAATGCTTCGGAAGCGGTTACGCGGAATTACGGTTTGGCACATTATGCCGATCCGTTAACAAAAGCTGAAGCCGTATAAAATTAGTAGCAGCAACAGGGTTAAACAGATCGACTTTTAATTAAAACATGAAAGTAACAATAGACGGAATTAGTATTGATGTAGAGCCGGGAACAAGCATCCTGAATGCCGCAAGGCAAATAGGTGGCGATATTGTACCGCCTGCTATGTGCTATTATTCCAAGTTGGCCGGTAGCGGTGGTAAGTGCCGTACCTGTTTGGTGAAAGTGAGCAAGGGTTCTGAAAAAGATCCCCGCCCTATGCCTAAACTGGTAGCCTCTTGTCGTACCACAGTAATGGATGGTATGGAAGTGCAGAATATCACTTCGCCCGAGGTTATTGAAGCACGTAAAGGCGTGGTTGAAATGCTGTTAATCAATCACCCGCTCGACTGTCCAATCTGCGACCAGGCGGGCGAATGCGATCTGCAAAACCTCGGTTTTGAACATGGCTCCGCAAAAACACGCTATGAATTTGATCGTCGTACTTTTGAAAGAATCGATATCGGCGATAAAATTCAGCTGCACATGACACGGTGTATCCTTTGCTATCGTTGTGTGTTTACAGCCGACCAGATAACTGATCACCGTATACACGGGATTTTGAACCGTGGCGATCATTCAGAGATTTCAACCTATATCCAGGCAGCAGTTGATAATGATTTCTCAGGGAATGTAATTGATGTATGCCCTGTAGGTGCTTTGACTGATAAAACCTTCCGGTTTAAAAACCGCGTTTGGTTTACCAAGCCAGTTGAAGCTCACCGTGATTGTGATCACGAGAAATGCAATGGTAAGGTTACGCTTTGGTATAAAGGTGAAGATGTACTGCGCGTAACTGCACGTAAAGATGTTTATGGCGAAGTAGAAGAATTTATTTGCAATACCTGCCGCTTTGATAAAAAGAAAACCAGCGATTGGGTGATAGAAGGTCCGCGTAAAATTGCCAACTGGTCAGTTCAAAGTGCTAATCATTATCAAACATTGCATCCGCTGCCGGTTTTAAAGACAAACCCAGCGTTAATTGAAGCCAATAAAGAACAATTTGAAAGGGAGACACGCTTATAATGGGAACAACAGATATTATTGTAAAGCTTATCCTGATCGTTGTTATTTTCCTGATCAGTTTGGTTGTCGCCATGTACTCCACATATGCGGAGCGAAAGATAGCGGCATTTTTCCAGGACCGCTTAGGGCCCAGCCGTGCAGGACCGTTTGGTATTTTGCAACCTGTTGCCGACGGTACAAAAATGTTCCTGAAAGAAGAGATTATCCCGGCAAATTCTAGTAAGTTCCTGTTTATTGTGGGGCCTTCGCTGGCGATTATGACGGCTTGTATCGGGTCGGCAGTAATTCCATGGGGTCAAACGCTTAAGATCGGCACTTATGTACTTGATCTACAGGTTACTGATATTAACGTAGGCATATTATACATATTTGGCGTAGTATCTTTAGGCGTTTATGGCGTGATGATTGGTGGTTGGGCGTCTAACAATAAATACTCTCTTTTAGGTGCAATACGTGCCGCTTCGCAAAACATCAGCTATGAAATTGCGATGGGACTTTCAATTATCGCGCTTTTAATGACCACCGGAACCTTGAGCCTGAAAGAAATTGCAGCACAACAGCATGGCTGGCATTGGAATGTGGTATACCAGCCCCTGGGCTTCCTGATTTTCATTATCTGTGCCTTTGCCGAAACCAATCGATCACCATTCGATTTGCCGGAGTGTGAAACTGAGCTTGTTGGAGGTTATCATACCGAATATTCATCGATGAAGCTGGGTTTTTACCTTTTTGCTGAATACATCAACATGTTTATTTCTTCGGCAGTGATGGCAACTATTTATTTTGGAGGATATAATTTCCCTTTTATGCATAGCCTGGGACTTTCGTCTAATTGGGTTACCATCTTAGGCGTGATCGCGTTATTTGCTAAGATATTTTTCTTCATCTTCTTTTTCATGTGGGTACGCTGGACCATACCGCGTTTCCGATATGATCAGCTGATGGATCTTGGCTGGAAAACGCTGATACCGCTGGCAATTGCCAATATCGTGATAACAGGAATAGTGATGACGCTTTTCAAATAAAATTTAACGAATGGAAGCATTAAGCAATAAACGTAAGGTACTGGAAGCAAAACCGCTTAACATTTGGGAGCGTGCGTACTTGCCTGCTATTGTAAAAGGCATGGGCATTACCCTGAAACACTTTTTGTTTACAAAAGCTGTTACTATTAGTTACCCGGAACAAAAGCGCGAGTTCTCTGAAAATTTCAGAGGAATGCATTCGCTGAAGCGCGACGAACACGGACGTGAGCGTTGCACAGCCTGTGGATTATGTGCACTGTCGTGCCCGGCGGAAGCGATCACAATGATCTCTGCCGAACGTAAGCCAGGGGAAGAAAATTTGTACCGCGAAGAAAAATATGCAGCTGTATACGAGATCAATATGCTGCGGTGTATTTTTTGCGGCCTTTGCGAAGAAGCTTGCCCGAAAGAAGCTATTTACCTCGATGGCGATATTGTTCCCTCAGATTATTTGAGAAAAGATTTTATTTACGGCAAGGATAAATTAGTTGAGGCACCGTTAAATCAATAAAAGAAGTTTATAACTTTGCCTCGAATTTGAGGTCAGGTTGTTTTGTAAACCATAAAAATGAGTATATTTTACTTTGTCGCATTTTTGTCAATACTGTTTGCAGTACTGGTTATATCTGCTAAGAATCCTGTGCACAGTATCCTCTATCTGGTACTTACCTTTTTTACTTTTACCATCCAGTATATATTGCTAAATGCGCAATTCCTTGCTATCGTAAATTTCATAGTTTATATGGGAGCAATTTTGGTGTTGTTTCTGTATACATTGATGCTCATTAACCTGAACAAGGATTCGGAACCGATGAAAACTAACCTGGTAAAAATAGCCGCAGTATTGGGTGGTGGTTGCTTATTGGTTGTAATAGTTGGTGCTTTGAAAGCACTTGGTGTTTCGCAACCTGTGATATTAAAAAATCCGGATCTTGGTTTAGTAAAAAACCTGGGGAAGGTTTTATTTAACGAATTTTTGCTGCCCTTTGAAGTATCCTCATTGCTATTACTATCAGCTATGGTGGGCGCTGTATTGCTGGCAACTAAAGATAAAAAAACAACTGTCTGATGGAAAGCTTTTTCGAAACAGTAAAAACGGTACCACTCAATCATTATATCATTTTGAGTTCGGTGATCTTTTCAATTGGGGTGATGGGCGTATTACTTCGGCGAAATGCTATTGTGATCTTTATGTCGGTAGAGTTGATGCTGAATGCTGTAAACTTGTTATTGACGGCATTTTCGGTTTATCATGGCGACCCTAACGGGCAGGTATTTGTGTTTTTTATCATGGCGCTTGCGGCTGCAGAGGTTGCTGTAGGATTGGCTATTATTGTTATGATCTATCGTAATACAAACTCGGTAGATATTAATGTGCTTAACCGACTGAAGTGGTAGGGTCTACTGAATTCGAAATACAAAAACCGATAGGAAAGCATATTTAAAGAGCGAAATTGAAAGACGTTGATCGGTAATCGGGCTGCGTCAAACTAATAAAAAATGGATAATTATATCTGGCTTATTCCCATATTACCTTTTGCAGGTTTCCTGATAAACGGGCTTGGACGCAACATTTTCCCTAAAAGCGTTATTGGCCTTATCGGGTGTTCGGCGGTCTTGGCGTCATTCGTTCTCAGCGTACTAACTTTTATCCAGCTAAACCATGGCGAGCATATCGAGGTTCATATGTTCAATTGGTTCGAATTGGATACTTTAAAAGTTTCGCTCTCCTTTTTGGTAGATAGGCTCAGTGTTATAATGATGCTTATTATAACTGGTGTGGGTTTCCTGATCCATTTGTATTCAACCGGTTATATGCATGATGATGACGGCTTCGGAAAGTTCTTTGCTTACCTCAACCTTTTTATTTTCTTTATGCTATTGCTGGTGATGGGAGCAAATTACCTCATCATGTTTATCGGTTGGGAAGGCGTAGGTTTGTGCTCCTACCTGCTGATTGGGTTCTGGTATACTAACCCTGATTATGCGGATGCAGCGAAAAAGGCTTTTATCATGAACCGTATTGGTGACCTGGGCTTTTTGATTGGCATATTCCTGCTGATCGCTTTTTTCGGTAGCAGCGAATTTGCAGATATCTTTCCAAGAGCAGCCGGAATGAACGGCTCGCAGGTACCTTTTACACTGATAACTATTTTATTATTTGTAGGGGCAATAGGCAAATCGGCGCAAATACCATTATTTACCTGGTTGCCCGATGCGATGGCTGGTCCAACGCCGGTATCTGCGTTGATACATGCCGCTACCATGGTTACTGCAGGCGTTTACATGATAGCACGTTCAAACATCTTATTTACGCTTGCTCCAATAACTCTTGAGGTAATTGCTATCACCGGCCTAACTACTGCCGTTCTTGCGGCGCTGATTGCGATTTCGCAAACGGATATTAAAAAAGTGCTCGCTTATTCCACCGTTTCCCAATTGGGATATATGTTTTTGGGATTGGGAGTAGGTGCTTACTCCGGAGCATTTTTTCACGTATTGACCCATGCTTTTTTTAAGGCTTTGTTGTTCCTGGGCGCTGGTTCTGTTATCCACGCGACAAGTAATGAGCAGGACATGCGTAAAATGGGCGGCCTTAAAGGAAAGTTGAAACTTACTTTTGCCACCATGCTTATTGGCACAATCGCTATTTCGGGTTTACCGCCTTTTGCTGGTTTTTTCTCGAAAGATGAAATATTGAGTGCGGTTTTTGAACATAGTAAAACCATGTATGTTATTGGTGTTCTCACAGCGATGCTTACTTCTTTCTACATGTTCAGGATGCTGTATCTTACGTTTTACGGCAAATTCAGAGGCACTGCCGAGCAGGAACATCATTTGCACGAATCTCCTCCAAGCATGACAATACCACTGATCGTATTGGCTGTATTGTCGGCAGTAGGCGGCTTTATCGGCATACCTGCAGTGCTGGGTGGCCGCCATTGGTTACAACAATGGCTCGCCCCGGTTTTCCAATTGTCAGCACCTTTGCTTCCCAAAACAGATGCTGTTGCTTCAACAGAAATTTCGCTGATGGTAGTTTCTGTTGCCGGGGCTGTAATCGCGTTGATTTATGCGTATCTGCGTTATGTTAGGGGTTCACATGTACCTTCTTCCGATGAAGAGGAACGTCCGGGACTGGTTAATTTATCTTATCATAAGTTTTATATAGACGAGATATACGATTTCCTGATTCGCAAGCCACTGGACGGTTTGTCTGTTTTCTTTTATAAAATAGTCGACCTGTTTGCGATTGATGGAATAGTAAATGGATTTGGGAAAGTAACACTTGGCGCCAGTAAGCGTTTACGCCTGTTGCAAACAGGAAATGTGGGCTTTTACATATTTGTAATGGTGCTGGGTATCATAGCCATATTGGTTTATAACATAGTTAAGATATAACAATAAGCGTTTACAGTTAAAAAGATGACAGTTAGTATATTAATTTTTTTACCGGTTGTAGCAGCACTTGTTGTTTTATTTCTCAAAAATGAAACTGCCAAATATGGTGCGCTGGCTTTCGCCCTGGCAGAGTTGGCGATAACCGGGTATTTTCTATCAAAGTTTGTACCCAATGCCCGGGAGCAGTTTACGGTTGTTGCTCCGTGGCTGAATAGAGCCGGAATTTATTTCAACGCTGGTATAGATGGTATCAGCATGATCATGGTGATATTAACAACGTTACTGGTGCCACTCATCATACTGAGTACCTACAAACATCAATATAAAAACGCATCGGTTTTTTATGCCCTGATCTTGTTTATGCAGGCTGGTTTATTGGTTGTTTTTACAGCACTCGACGGATTTTTGTTTTATGTTGGCTGGGAAGTAGCTTTGATACCGATCTACTTTATCAGCGCATTATGGGGTGGAGAGAACAGAATAAAGGTTACCATAAAGTTTTTCATTTATACTTTTGCAGGGTCGCTATTTATGTTGCTGGGCATTATTTATTTGCATATGCAGGATCCGGCTTCAACTTACGATCTAAGCCATTTTTACGATTTACACCTGGATGCACAACACCAAAGTTGGATATTTTGGGCTTTCTTTCTGGCGTTTGCAATTAAGATGCCGATATTCCCTTTTCATACCTGGCAACCGGATACTTATACCGAGGCACCTGCAGCCGGAACCATGCTGCTTTCCGGTATTATGCTTAAAATGGGTATTTATGGCGTAATACGGTGGCTCATTCCAATTGCACCTCTTGGTGTCAAAGAATGGGGGCTTACAGCATTGACTATTTCGGTATTAGGCATTGTTTATGCTTCTGTTATTGCATTTAAACAAAAAGACGGCAAACGTCTGGTAGCATACTCATCTATAGCACACGTAGGTTTGATTGCAGCCGCTTTGTTTTCATTTTATAATCCATTCAGCGGATTTATCTGGTCATCCAAAGCATTGCAGGGCGCATTGATACAAATGCTAAATCACGGTATTAATGTGGTTGGTTTATTCTTTATTTGGGACATTATCAGCCGCCGGTTGAAAACAAGGGAGCTTGACCAATTGGGTGGTATAGCTAAGGTTGCCCCAAAATTTGCTATTGCATTTTTGATCATCGTTTTAGGAACTGTGGCATTGCCGCTTACAAATGGTTTCATCGGCGAGTTTTTGTTACTTAACGCAGTATTTCAGTACAATATCTGGTATGCAGCAGTTGCGGGACTAACTATCATTTTTGGTGCAGTTTATATGTTGCGAATGTACAAAGCGGTTATGCAGGGCGAAACAAATGCTTTAACCAGTACATTTACTGATATCAGCGGCTCAGAGACGCTCGTTTTAGGTATTATCTGCCTGTTAATTATCGCAATAGGGATTTATCCGCAGCCTATTTTGCACCTGTCGGATGCAGCAGTGAGCCAGTTGATCAATTCAGTACAATCTAATTTTAAGTCAGTTAAATAACTATGAATACCTTAATACTACTGTCTGTTTTACCAATACTGCTTTTGTATTTAGGTTTATTTAAAGCAAAAAATGCGCTTTTACCAGTTACGGTACTTGGGCTGCTGGCCGCTTTGGTATTGGCAATTGCTGCCTGGACAGCGAAGGACTCTGCCCTGCCTATTTATCATGCAATGATGAAATTTGATAACTTCGCTGTTGCTTTTTCTGCTATTACAATCGTCTCAACAATATTGATACTGCTGCTTTCAAAAGAGTACTTTGAAAGAATAAGCTCTCATGTTGCCGAATATTACGCGATTATTTTGTTTTCGCTTGCAGGGATCATTGTTATGGTATCCTATTATAACCTGACGATGCTTTTTGTTGGGATCGAGATTATGTCTGTTAGCCTTTACATTCTTGCCGGAATTAAAAAAACCGACTTCGCGTCGAACGAGGCTTCGCTTAAATACTTCTTGATGGGGGCTTTTTCGACTGGTTTTCTGTTGTTTGGTATCGCTTTAATCTATGGAGCATCAGGGTCGTTCGGCCTGGAGGCTATACACAACTGGGTTGTCACTCAACCTAAAATTGACCCAATGTTTTATACTGGTATCCTTTTGATTATTGTTGGTCTTTGTTTTAAAGTGGGTGCGGCACCCTTCCATTTCTGGACACCAGATGTATATGAAGGATCGCCAACGTTGATAACCGCGTATATGTCGACTGTAGCTAAAACAGCTGCTTTCGCTGCCTTCCTGCGCTTATTTGCAACTTGCTTTGGGCCATTATCAGACTTTTGGATGCCTACGCTGATTGTTATAACCATCGTAACTTTGTTCGTTGGAAATATTACCGCGCTGTTCCAGCATAGTTTTAAGCGGATGCTGGCTTATTCGAGTATTTCGCATGCAGGTTACTTATTGTTTGCTATTGTTGCGCTCGGCTCAAGTTCAGCTAACTCGGTATTCATCTATTCAACAGCCTATTCAATAGCATCTATCATTGCTTTCGGCGCATTAATATTGGTTCATCAGCAATCAGGTACCGACAACTTTGATGCATTTAACGGCCTGGCAAAGAAGAACCCTTTCCTGGCGTTTGTTTTGACAATCGCGATGCTGTCATTAGCAGGTATTCCGCTAACGGCAGGCTTTATAGGTAAGTTTTTTATGTTCTCGGGTGCACTATCACAATACCATACCACGCTTGTTTTACTGGCAGTGGTTAACGCTATAATTAGTATTTTCTACTATTTCAAGGTAATTATCGCAATGTATTTTAGAGAAAGCGAACGGGACGAAGTAATAGTGCCACGCTATTTCAATTTGGTGCTGGGGCTTTCGGCAGCGATAACTATTTTTGTTGGAATTTGCCCTGGCTTCATCGCTAACCTCATTTAAACCATTGACTACTTACTAATTAATTCATTTTATATTAGTAATTTTACGAAGATAGTGAATGGAACATTTCTGGGAACATCTTCAAAATTTAACAGACGCGCACTCCATCATCAGAAATGGCGGCTTTTTTCTTTTGCTTTTAGTGGTATTTGCCGAGACCGGATTATTCTTTGGTTTTTTTCTACCGGGCGATTATTTACTTGTTCTTGCCGGTCTGCTTTGTGCTATGGGTGTACTGCATATGCCTATTGCAGTGCTGGTTTTGTCGCTTATTATTGCCGGTGTACTGGGTAATTATACAGGCTATTGGTTTGGGTATCGTACAGGACCAGTATTGTTTAAACGTAACGAATCTTTTTTTTTTAAAAAGCGTTATGTAACTATGGCCGAAGAGTTTTATTCAAAATATGGAGGTATGGCTCTGGTTCTGGGCAGATTTTTTCCTATTATTAGAACTTTTGCACCTATCTTTGCAGGAGTAGTTAGGCTGAATATTAGGAAGTTCACTATTTATAATATTATTGGTAGCGTAGCATGGGTAATAACATTAACGCTTACCGGTTTTTTTTTAGGACGAAAATATCCCGAAGAGATCAAATATTATTTGAAATATGTTGTATTAGGCCTGATCATTATCACAACTGCTCCCCTTATTGTTGCCTTTATCAGAAGCAAGTTTGCTAAGGAGGTGAAGGGGGGATAATTTAAAAATCTATCTGAAGTAACAATGAGTACACAACATCCCTGGCATCAGGTTTCACCTGGCGAGAACATCCCTGATGTAGTACATGCTATCATCGAAATTCCAAAGGGCTCCAAGGCAAAATATGAAATTGACAAGGCTTCGGGTCTATTAAAGCTCGACCGTGTTCTTTTTTCGTCGGTAATGTATCCGGCAAATTATGGTTTTATTCCGCAAACTTATTGCGACGATCATGACCCACTCGACATTCTGGTGCTTTGTTCGGTCGATGTATTTCCTATGTCGATCATCGAAGCCAAAGTCATTGGTGTGATGCACATGGTTGATAATGGGGAGCAGGATGATAAAATTATAGCTGTGGCAAAAAATGACATGTCGGTCAATTATATCAATGACCTTAACGAATTGCCGCCCCATGCCATGAAAGAAATAGTAAGATTTTTCCAGGATTACAAAAAGCTTGAAGGTAAGAATGTGACAATTGAGCACCTGCTCGGAATGCGCTATGCGCATAAAGTGATCAACGAAAGTTTGGAGCTTTATAAATCCACCTTCCCGTCGTATCAATAAATATATCAATGGCCCCTAGCTCAGAGATCAACGATTATTACATTTTACTAACTATTTTCCTGGTATTCCTGAACGGCTTTTTCGTAGCTGCAGAATTTGCCATGGTGCGGGTTCGGGGTTCCCAGCTCGAGATAAAGGCTCAAGCTGGCAGCAATACTGCCAAGATCGCCAAGAGTATCATGGCAAACCTTGACGGTTATCTGGCCGCCACACAAACCGGGATTACGATTGCTTCATTAGGACTAGGTTGGGCAGGCCAGGAAGTTGTGACCAAGCTCATGCTGAAAGCTTTTTCAGGACTGGGCGTTGTGATCAATTCTGAAATAGTAATCAATACGAGTCATATTGTGGCTTTCGTTTTCATTACTATTTTACATATCGTATTTGGCGAGCTTGCGCCTAAATCGATTGCTATACAAAGGTCGGCCCGCACGTTGATGGCCATTGCCGTGCCTTTAAGATTTTTCTATTTCATTTTCAGACCATTTATTTGGTTTTTAAACGGGTTTGCGTCACTTATTCTGAGAAGCTTAGGGCTTAATGCTGCGCCGGGCAGCGAAGCGCATCACAGTTCTGAAGAACTACAATACTTGCTCGACCAGGGTAAGGAAACTGGCGCTATCGACTCAACCGAGCACGAATTGATCCAGAACGTTTTTGATTTTAATGAGCGAGTTGTTAAGAACATTATGGTACCCCGCACCAAAATATCTGGTGTTGAAATTGACACGGAAAAGGATCAACTGATTCAAACATTGATCACAGAAGGGTATTCGCGTATGCCGGTTTACGAAGAAACTATTGATAAAATAATTGGTATAGTGCATGCAAAAGATATCTTGCCCCTATTAGCACATAAGCAAGAATTTGCCCTGAAGGATATTATTCGTAAGCCTTATTTTGTTCCTGAGACCAAAAAGATCAATGACCTGATGGCCGAACTGAAACAAAAGCGCATACAAATTGCGATTGTATTGGACGAGTTTGGTGGAACAGCGGGCATGATAACCTTAGAAGACATTGTAGAAGAGCTGGTTGGCGATATACAGGACGAATATGATGAGGAAAAGCCTATTGTGGAAAAGGTAAACGATGCGGAATTTATTGTCAATGCATTGGCCCCGATCTACGATGTAAATAGCCACTTACCCCATGATTTGCCAGAGGATGGCGATTTTGATACCGTATCGGGCTGGTTAGGGGATGTGTTTGGTAAAATACCTGACGTGGGTGATCGTGTGGAATCAAACGGTTATAATATTACTATTCTGAAAAAATCCGATCAAAATATCGAGTCGGTTAAACTCGAACTTTTACTAAACGAAGAAGATACGATCGATCTGCATTAAATCCGCTTCAATGCAACTGTTTTATACGCCCGATATCAACCCAGCTGACCCCAGGTATAGCCTGAGTGAGGAGGAAAGTAAGCACTGTGCGAGGGTATTGCGACTGCAAACTGGCGCCAGGGTGAAGCTCATCGACGGTAAAGGAAATTTTTATAGTGCTGAAATAACAGACGCCCATCCCAAACGAACCCAGTTGGAGATTTTGGCAGTAGAGCCCGATTTTAACAAGCGAAACCACTATCTGCATATTGCAGTAGCACCCACAAAGAATATCGAAAGACTGGAATGGTTCCTGGAGAAAGCAACTGAAATTGGTATAGATGAAATTTCATTAATCATCTGCCAGCGCTCCGAACGGAAAGAAGCTAAAATAGACCGGCTTGTTAAGATCATTACCGCTGCTATGAAACAGTCGATCAAAGCCTGGCACCCAGTGTTAAATGAACCCTCGGCATTGAGTAAATTAATTGCTGCTCCGTTTGAGGGGCAGAAGTTCATTGCACATTGCGAAACGGGAACGAAGCTTGCTCTAAACGAAAGCCTCGAGGCAGAGGGCCGCTATTTGATATTAGTTGGGCCCGAAGGTGATTTTACGCCAAAGGAGATAGACGAAGCGTTAAATAATGGTTTTAATGCGATAACTTTAGGAAATAGTCGTTTAAGAACGGAGACTGCTGCTTTGGAAGCATGTTTCGAGGTGAATTTTTTGAACCGGATATGAAAGGTATTCTATTTCTTGCCCTGATAGCTTTGTTTAGTCTAAGTAGTTTCAATCAGCCAACTTATAAAATGGCGAAACTTAAATATAACGGCGGCGGCGATTGGTATGGGGATAGAACTGCACTGACTAACCTGATTAAATTTTGCAATGAGAATCTTAAAACTAATTTTCAGCCAGAAGATGACGTTGTAGAGGTAGGAAGTTCGCAATTATTCAATTACCCTTTTGTATTTATGACTGGCCACGGAAACGTGATATTTTCGGACCAGGAAGCGCAAAATTTGCGAAAATACCTAGTGGGGGGTGGATTCCTGCATGTTTGTGATAACTACGGACTCGACCAGTTTATCAGGCGAGAGATGAAAAAAGTATTTCCGGAGCTTGATTTTATCGAGCTGCCTTTAAACTACCCTGTCTACCACCAGAAATTTGATTTTCCGAATGGTTTACCAAAGGTTCATGAGCACGATGGCAAACGTGCTCAGGGATTCGGATTGATCTATAAAGGAAGGCTGGTTTGCTTTTATGATTATCAGTGCGATCTGGGCAATGGCTGGGAAGACTTTGGTACTTATGCCGGTGACACTCAGGAAACCCGTACCAGGGCGCTAAAAATGGGTGCCAACCTGGTGCAATATGCGATGACGCAATAGGTGCTGATCGGTTAAAGGTTATTTGGGTAGTTGAATGAATTGCGTTCAAGTAATAAATAGATTTTTGCTAATTAATAAATCACTAATTGTAATTTAACAGCTACTATGCACAAGATCAAAGTTAACGACAGCTTCGATTACGATGTTCAAAAGCGCGATGCCAAATTGAATATCAATGAACAGGAAATTGCTGCAGATATAAAGCAAATCGGAACTTCAGCCTATCATATTATCAACAACCTCAGTTCCTATCGTGCTGAGGTGGTTAGCTTTAACAGCGATACAAAAACAGCAATAATAAAGATAAATGCTAACCTGTATACCGTAACGGCAAAAGATCAGTATGATCTGTTGCTTGAAAAACTTGGCCTAAGTAATCTGAACATTGCAAAAGTTAGTGAGGTGAAGGCACCGATGCCAGGTTTGGTTTTGAAAGTTTTTGTGAACGAAGGGAATGAAGTGGCAAAAGGTGATAACTTGTTTATCCTGGAAGCTATGAAAATGGAAAACATCATTAAGTCGCCTGGAGATGTTACCATAAAGAAAATCAGGATCAGGCCCGGTGATAAGGTGGAAAAGGGCCAGGTATTGATTGAATTTTAGTGCTCAGATTTATTGACTAGTCCTGGAAAAAGTTGACCGATTAGTTTTTTAAAAGTATCCAAATAAAGTCCTGTTAGATTATTCTTTCAGGACTTTTTTATTCCACAATTTTCTTTTGATTTTTTGTTGATAATGAGTTTGCTCTGGAGTCA
>CAIPPO010000161.1 GCA_903866915.1 uncultured Mucilaginibacter sp.
AAGGAATCATAGTCCGCGACCGCTCTAAAGTTGAGTTATGTGAGGGATGCCTGCGCATAACCATAGGTACACCCCAGGAAAATATAACGCTAATACAAACTTTAAAAGAGTACAAATGAGCGCAGCAAAAAAAGTATTATTCATCGATCGTGATGGAACGCTGATCCTCGAAACCATCGATGAGCAGATAGATTCATTTGCCAAACTGGAGTTTTACCCGGGTGCTTTAACCTGGCTGCCCAGGATAGCAAAAGAACTGGATTTTGAACTGGCTATGGTAACTAACCAGGATGGATTGGGTACAGCTAACTATAAAGAAGAAGATTTTAACGCTATCCAGAATTTTGTTTTGAAGACTTTCGAAAACGAGGGTGTTAAATTTTTGGATCTGCATGTCGACCGCACCTACGCCAAAGACAATGCTCCTACCCGCAAACCGGGGACGGCCTTACTGACCAAGTATTTCGACGTTGAACAATATGATCTGGCAAACTCCTTTACCATAGGCGACCGCAAGAACGATATACTACTGGCTAAAAACCTGGGGGCAAAAGCAATTTGGCTGAACAATGGTTCGAACCTTGGAGGCAGCGAATTTACCCAGGAACAGCATGATGCGCTACAAGAAGTGATTGCGCTGGAAACAACCGACTGGAAAGCCGTCTATGAGTTTTTAAAACTAGGCCATCGCGTAGCCGAACACCGCCGCATAACTAAAGAAACTGATATTTATATCAAAGTTAATTTAGATGGCAAAGGCGAGGCTAAAATTTCAACGGGTCTGCATTTTTTCGATCATATGCTGGAGCAAATTGCCAAACACGGCAGTATCGATCTGGAGATTGAAGCCACAGGCGATCTGCATATAGACGAGCACCATACCATAGAGGATACCGGCATTGCCTTAGGCGAGCTGTTCGCCAAAGCACTGGGCGATAAACGGGGCATTGAACGCTACGGCTTTTGCCTGCCAATGGACGATTGTCTGGCACAGGTAGCGATAGATTTCGGTGGCCGTAACTGGATCGTATGGGATGCGGATTTTAAACGCGAGAAAATTGGCGAGATGCCAACGGAAATGTTTTTCCATTTCTTTAAATCGTTCTCGGATGCATCCAAATCTAACTTAAATATCAAAGCCGAAGGGCAAAACGAGCACCATAAGATTGAGGCCATATTTAAAGCTTTTGCGAAAGCCATCAAAATGGCGGTAAAACGGGATGCAGATAAAATGGTATTACCAAGTACAAAGGGAGTGCTTTAGCCCCCTGCCTCTAAAATGGCGAAAAATATGGCGGATATGAAACAAAATGTCACTACTGATAATACTCCCCCTTCAGGGGCGGGGGGGCTGGGCATCATACGATACGGAGCCGGTAATATTTTCAGCCTGACAGCAGCTTTAGAGCGGCTGGGCATTGCCTATGGTATGGTGCACAGCGAAGCTGATTTTGAGCAGTTCGATCGCTTTATCATACCGGGTGTTGGGCATGCCGGCGCCGCAATGAACAAGTTGACACAAAGCGGGTTGGTGAATAAGATAAAAACGTTACAAAAACCTACATTGGGTATTTGCGTAGGTATGCAACTGCTGACAGCACATTCAGAAGAAGGTGACGCCGAAATGCTGAATATCTTCCCGATACAAACTAAAAAATTTACGGATAGTGCCGAATACAAAGTACCCCATACCGGCTGGAATCGCGTGAATCAGGAAATTGCTAACCCGCTATTTGCAAATATTCCTAACGGTTCACATTTTTACTTTGTACATTCATACTTTATTGAGTTTAACCCGGCATATACTTTGGCTTCAACAGACTATAGTACAAAGTTTTCGGCTTCCATCTGGAAAGATAATTTTTACGCCGTACAGTTCCACCCCGAAAAATCGGGTAAATACGGCGAACAACTCCTAACTAACTTTTCTAATATATAACAGACCATGTATATAATACCCGCTATAGATATTTTGGATAAAAAAGTAGTACGGCTGCGTGAGGGCGATTACGAACAGGTTACCTCCTATGACGTTACGCTCGAGGATATGATCGAGCAATACAAATCATACGGTACAGAGATGATTCACATCATCGACCTGAATGGCGCTCGTAACGATTTCAGTAACCAGCAATACTTATTTGATGTGATCAGCAAAACCGATATGAAGATCCAATACGGTGGCGGTGTGCGCAGCATCGAAAAAGTGCAAGAACTGATCGCTGCCGGTGTATACCGTGTCATCGTAGGCACACAAGCACTAACCAACCCTGATTTCTTACCT
The DNA here is from genome assembly GCA_903866915.1 of uncultured Mucilaginibacter sp. Classification (GTDB taxonomy): domain Bacteria; phylum Bacteroidota; class Bacteroidia; order Sphingobacteriales; family Sphingobacteriaceae; genus Mucilaginibacter. The sequence goes on from CAIPPO010000161.1 coordinate 2,285, forward strand.
GGTTTGGCCCGCGAAATTTGCGGCAAAGACAAATGCTCTGACCAGGTAGTTGTAGCTATCGACGTTTTGGACGAGGTGATCAAATATTCAGGCTGGATGGAAAGTTCACCTATCAAACTCATGGACTATGTTGATCGTTGTTTGCAATTGGGCTTTTTCAGGTTCTTGTGCACCGATATCAACAAGGATGGCAAATTAGGCGGCGCTGGTGTTGAGTTATATCAAAAATTGTTGGATCATTCGCCATTTATTAAACTGATCGCTTCGGGTGGTGTTAGCTCGATGGATGATATTGCGCAACTTAATAAGATCAAGGTTGAATCATGCGTAGTCGGAAAGGCGATTTACGAAGGCAAGATCAGTATAGAGGAAATTAAAAACTGGAATCTGCAGTCGCTTATTTCAATATAAGGAACCCGGTGTTAAGCAAAAGAATTATCCCCTGCCTCGATGTGAAAGACGGGCGTACTGTTAAGGGCATTAACTTTGTCGACCTGCGCGATGCCGGCGACCCTGTTGAACTGGCCTGGAATTATTCGCAGCAAGGAGCAGATGAACTGGTTTTCCTTGATATTACGGCTACACACGAGCGTCGGAAAACGATGGTGGAGCTGGTAAAATCGGTTGCAAGACAGATCAACATCCCCTTTACCATCGGTGGCGGCATTAACGAGATTGCGGATGCAGACGCTTTGCTCAACGCAGGCGCTGATAAAATATCGATCAACTCAGCCGCAGTGCGTAACCCTGCTTTGATCGATGAGCTGGCAAAGGCTTTTGGCGTACAATTCGTGATCGTGGCAGTTGATACGCGGCGTTTGGGTGAACAGAACCTGGTACACTTGAACGGCGGTCGTATAGCGACAGAAAAAGACACTTTCGAATGGATTCTGGAAGCTGAACGGAGAGGTGCAGGAGAAATATTACTAACCTCCATGGACCATGATGGTACTAAAGGCGGTTTTGATAATGTTTTCCTGAAAAAGGTAAATGATGCGGTACATATCCCGGTTATTGCTTCTGGCGGAGCCGGTTCGGTACAACATTTTGTGGATGTATTTGAAAAAACCAATGTGGATGCAGCTTTGGCTGCTTCGGTATTCCACTATGGAGAAATATTGATACCCGATCTGAAGGCGATCTTAAGCCGGCACCAGATAGAGGTAAGACAAATATTTAATTAAAAAAAGCGGCAGCTAATTGTTTGAGCAAAGACCCTGACCCGCATTAACGAATGATAATGAATATTGATTTCAACAAAGGAGACGGATTAGTACCGGTAATTATACAGGACGAACATACACTGGAAGTATTAATGCTGGGCTATATGAATGAGCAAGCCTATGATAAAACGGTAGCCGAAAACATAGTTACCTTCTTTTCGCGCAGCAAAAACCGTTTGTGGACCAAAGGTGAAACCAGCAATAATTTTCTGCATGTGAAAAGCATACAGGAAGATTGTGATAACGATACCCTGCTGATTAAAGTTAGCGCCGACGGACCAACGTGCCATACCGGCGCAAGGAATTGTTTTAATACCGAATATAACCAAAATTTCATCCTGCAATTGGAGCAGATCGTAAACGACCGGTTTGAAAATCCAAAGGAAGGATCCTACGTTAATAAACTTCGCGAAAAAGGATTGAACAAAATTGCACAAAAGGTAGGTGAAGAAGGCGTAGAAACTGTTATCGCTGCCCTCGCACAATCTGAAAACGAACTGATTGATGAAGCATCCGACCTGATATTCCACCTGATTGTATTGCTGCGTGAAAAGGGTTTAAGTTTGGAAACGATTGCGAAGAATTTGGAAAATAGACACAAATAAGTCGATACCCAATTGACCATCGACTAAAAACATGATCACTGCAGAAAAAATAGCTGAACTCAACGGGCACGCAAACCCTGTCTTTACGCTGGAGTTGTCGCAACTGCCGGGCATCCTTTTCAGTGGGGGCAATGACAAAGGCTTAGTGGAATGGAGCCTGGAGCGCAACGAGTTTATGAAGGTATTAATGCCCGTTTCTTCTTCGATTTATGCGATACACGGACCGGCCAATTACCCAATGCTTTTAGCTGGATTGCGCAATGGCGATATATTAGTTTTTGATTTCATCGAACAAAAAATCGCAACCATATTAAAACATCATAGTTCGGCGGTTTTCGATATCAAATCGGCGGCAAATAAAAAAGAATTCCTTGCTGCATCCGAAGATGGTACCGTATCTGTATGGAGTCTCGAAACGTTCGATCTCCTTTATACCATTAAAGTTTCAAACGATACGATTAGAAGTATAGCAATCTCAGCCGACGAAAAACGGGCG
>CAIPPO010000162.1 GCA_903866915.1 uncultured Mucilaginibacter sp.
GGTTACTGATACGATGCGCTATAACTCCGGAACCAAGATCGCTTACTTTTATGGGCCAACTAATATCTATGGTAAAAAGAAGGGAAAGGACAATGACACGCTTTACACCGAGAATGGCAGCTATAATACCAATACCGAGCAGGCTTTTTTCGGCAAGAAAAACCTGTACCGGCAAAATACCAAAACACTTACCGGCGATAGTTTATTTTACGACCGGAAGAAGGGCTTTGGGCACGCCATTAACCATATCATATTTAATGATAAAGAGCAGAAGATGACCCTAAAAGGCGATCTGGCAGATTATTTTAAATCGATTGAACGAACTGTTGTTACTAAAAATGCTTATGCGGTAATTGTTACCGAGCAAAAAGATACCAGTAAGAATGATTCTTTGACCCATAAAATCACTCCCGCTGATACTGCTAAAAAGATTATTGTTGACTCTGTCAAGGTGCTGCCCTCAAAAGTAAAAGCAACATCAGGCATCAGTACTCATAAAAGTAAGCCGGTAGTACAAAAAAGTCCCGCTAAGGCACAGGTGAAACCTTTAGGGGTCAAAATCGCCCCGGCAGCAAAAGGCGATACATCAAAAGCAAACAAAAAGGAAGCTCCGCTTACGATGATCAAGCTGCCGGTGGATACTTCAATTCGTAAGAAAGACCCGGCGCACATGAAACAAGACTCGATCTTTATTTCTGCCGATACGCTGGAAACACAGATTGTAACCTATAAGGAACAAAAAGATCTTCAGGAAAAAATGCGGCTGTCGCATATTAAAGATACAACCATTCGCCCCTTGTCTGTTGTTATCAAAGGGCCGGTTAAATATATCGACCTGGCGCCGCCAAAGATGTTGCCGGATACGACCGTATTTCACAGGCATTTTTTTGATGGTTTCAAGACTAAAGAATATATCAAAAAGAAGGCGGATAAGAAACCTGTAATTAAAAACTCCAACGATATTGCTGGTGCCGAAATCAGCACAAAGCCAACAAAAAAGCTAAGTAAACAGGACAGTATCCGATTATCAAAACAGGTAGATTCAGTATTCCTGGTTCGGAAGATCACCTTACAGGATACGGCAAGGGTAAGAATTTTGAGTGCCTTTCATCATGTGAAATTGTTTAAGTCTGACTTGCAGGGAAAATCTGATTCAGCGTTTTACAGCGCCGCAGATTCAACCATTCGGCTTTATACAAACCCATTGGTGTGGACCCAGGGTTCGCAATTGGCTGCTGATACCATAAACCTGCAGATGCGCGATAAAAAGCTCAACAATATGGAGCTTTATCCAAATGCTTTTATTGTTAATATTGAAAAGGACGATTCCCTTCATTTTAACCAAATGGCAGGAAAGCGGATGCGCGGATTCTTTAAAAATGATAAACTCGAAAGCATGTTTGTTTCCGGTAATGCCGAAACAATCTATTTTGCCCGCGATAGTGCCAAAAAGGAGGTGACAGAAATGCAGCGCTCGCTAAGCAGCCGTATTCATATCAGGTTCAAAGACGGGAAGGTGGCAGCCATGACTTTTTCGGCTAAGCCCGAACACCGGTATGCGCCATTGATTAAGTTTACTGAAGAAGAAAAGACGTTGAAAGGTTTTACCTGGAAGCCTAAAGAACGACCGGTTTCCAAAGAGTCTATCCTGCCGTCTTACCATAAAAAAAGCGGCGAAGGTAAAAGTAAGGCTGGCAAACCAACAGGAAAGGGAAAAATTCAGGCAAAAAATCCGCCCGGTAAAAATCAATCGCCTATCAAAGTGGCAATAGATACCAGTATTATCAAGAATAAACTGCGCACAATTTTGCCTTTGAATGTTGATAGCTTGAATAAGAATCTGGATACTTTAAAAAAAACCATTGACACATCAGGGCAAAAGAAAGCGATTATTAAGCCTTAGCACTAGCATTTTGTTGTAAAAAGGCGGCCAACCGCTCTACTGCCTGTGCCCGGTGACTCAGTTTGTTTTTGTCCCCGATACTCATTTCAGCAAATGTCCGGTTAAAGCCATCGGGCTCAAAAATCGGGTCGTATCCAAATCCGCCATTACCGGAGCGTTCGTGGCGAATATGACCGCTAACCGTTCCCTGGAAAAAGTATTCGGTACCATTCCATATCAGCGAGATCACAGTCACAAATCGCGCCCTTCTGTTTTCTGCGTTCTTCAGGTTGTTCAAAACCTTATCGATATTAGCGCTATGATCGCCATGTTTGCCGGCATAACGTGCCGAAAAAACACCGGGTTCGTTATTTAGTGCTTCTACCTCGAGTCCGCTATCATCACCAAAGCAATTCAGCCCATATTTTTCAAAAACATAATGGCTTTTGATCGATGCATTTTCACTGAAAGTTGAACCATTTTCTATAATGTCGTCGGTGCAGCCAATATCTTCAAGGGTATTTAACCCGATACTGCCGCCGAGTTTTGCAGCTACTTCCGCTATCTTGTGCAGGTTGTTTGTAGCAAATACGAGTCTTTCGGGCATATTATAGAGATTTTACCTGCTCCCAAAATGCTTTCTTATTAAGGTTATTATCCATCATTTCATCAAAAGCATAAGTATGCAAAAGTTTCAGCCCATTTATTTCCTCAATAACATTAAACTTTAAAGGCGGCAAAGCATCAGGAGTGGCCCCCTTACCCAATAAAATCAGGGTCTCGGGGTGAAAAAAGTTGAGTATATCTGCATATCCGGCGCTTTTTTGTGCGGCAATATTTACAATGGCCACATCGTCAAGATTTAGTCTTTTGGCAGAAAGAATACTTTCCAGTGCTTTCAGATGATCTTCCTGTATAAATTCCTGCAATGGGTAATTAACCATTAAAACGAAGTTTTTTTTATTTGATCCGAGGTAATTAAAGCTTGCGGGGGGCGTTTCTATTTCGGGTGTTGGGTTAGCTGATAAGGTGTACCGGGCCTTATCCTCGTCAAGCAGGTATATTTCATCCTGCAGAATGAAACGCAGGGCATTAGTATCTTCAACTTTCACTTTTAACAAATTTTAACCAAAAATAGTTAATTGTTAGCGCCATAATGAGCATATTCGCACAAAATATTCATGCGCACTGTGCTGATAAATTTGCACCTTTGCATGTTTTGTACATAGATAAATAGATGAGAAAATTCGGGATAACCCTAGTATTTGGTTTGGTTTTAGGCGTATCATTCGTCAACGCACAAGCTCCGCGCACCTTAGATAAAATAGTAGCTGTGGTAGGGAGCAGCATCGTGCTTAAGTCTGATGTAGAACTGCGATACGCCAATGCCCTCGCCTCGGGTATGCAACCTAATGAGTCGTATAAATGTGATATTGTTCAGAATTTTATTACGCAAAAGCTGCTTGCTCAACAAGCAGTGATTGACAGCGTTACAGTGAAAGACGATGAAGTTGACAACGAAGTAGAACGCAGGATGCGCGCCATGATTTCACGCGCCGGAGGGCAGGACAGGCTGGAAGGTTTTTTAGGACGTTCGATCATCCAATACAAGGATGAGATACGTGATGATATTAAAGAAAATATGGTGGCACAGCGTATGCGTGCTAAAATCACCGAAAAGGTAAGCGCAACGCCACTCGATGTACAAAACTATTTTAAAAAATTGGCTAAGGATAGTTTACCGACATTCAACAAAGAAGTTGAAGTTGGCGAGATCGTTTTTCAACCTAAACTTGATCATGACGAGAAGGAAATTTATAGGCAAAAGGCCGAAGAATTGCTTGCCCGGGTAAAAAAAGGCGAGGATTTTGGAAACCTGGCGCGTCTTTATTCAAATGACGGCGGAACATCATCCGACGGGGGTGACCTTGGTTTTGCAGATCGCAGTACTTATGTGAAGGAATTTGCCGCATGGGCATTTAAACTGAAAGCTGGTGAAATATCACCAGTATTTGAAACAGAGTTCGGATTCCATTTCCTGCAGGTGATCGAGCGTCGCGGCGAACAAGTGCATGTGCGTCATATCCTGATTACGCCGGTTACCACCCAACAGAGCCTGGATCGCGCTAAGTTGAAGGCTGACAGCGTGTACCTGTTGCTGACAAAAAATAAGAACGTTAATTTTTCTGCTGCAGCGAATTATTATTCTGATAACAAGGATACAAAATATAACGGTGGTATGATGTTGAACGTCGAAAACGTTGAAACGCGATCAACTTATATTCCAACGGATAAACTAGACCCGCTTGTAGCGCTTACAGTTGATACCATGAAAGTAGGTGAAGTTTCGAAACCCCAGGTATTTACCGAGGCAAATGGCAAAAAAGATTATAAAATCCTTTACCTAAAATCAGAGACTGACGCTCATAAAGCTAATTTGAAGCAGGATTATCCGAAAATCAAGGATTCCGCCCAGGAAAACAAGGTTAACCGGACTATCAGTGAATGGTTCGAGAAGAGAAGGAAAGAAACCTTTATTAAGATCGATCCTGAGTTTGCTGTTTGTCCGCAGATCAAAGGTTGGGCCAATACGCCAACGGTGGTGCAATCATCCAAAACACCTTAATCCTATGCAGTATAATACTGATGTGGAAGCCGCCGATGCGCTGAAGGAAGCCTACCGGCAAACAACTTCAGAAATAAGCAAAGTAATTGTCGGCCAGGACGAGGTTGTTAAGTCTGTCCTGATCTCGATATTCAGTAATGGACATTGCCTGCTTGTAGGCGTGCCCGGCCTGGCAAAAACATTACTGGTACAAACAGTTTCACAGGTACTCGACCTTGATTTTAGCCGGATACAGTTTACGCCCGATCTGATGCCTTCAGATATCATCGGATCTGAAATATTAGGTGAGGATAGGAATTTTAAATTTATTTCGGGACCCGTTTTCGCCAATATTATCCTTGCTGACGAAATCAACCGTACCCCTCCGAAAACCCAGGCGGCATTGTTAGAAGCTATGCAGGAAAAGTCTGTTACTGTAGCCGGTGTTACCCATAAACTGACAAAACCGTTTTTTGTACTTGCAACCCAAAACCCGATAGAGCAAGAGGGCACCTACCCGCTGCCCGAGGCGCAATTGGACAGGTTTATGTTTAACGTTGCCTTAGATTATCCGAGTTTAAAGGAAGAGTTGCAGATTGTAAAAAATACCACCAGCAGTATTGTTCCTGAAGTAAAAAAAGTACTAAATGCAGCCCAGATCATTTACTTTCAGCAATTGGTACGCAATATACCGGTCGCCGATAATGTGCTCGAATACGCCGTAAAGCTGGTTTCCAAAACCCGTCCGCATGGTGAACTGGCCACTGCCGAGATAAAGCGCCTGCTCAACTGGGGTGCCGGACCGCGCGCCTCGCAATTTTTGATCCTCGGGGCAAAATGCCACGCAGTGATTAATGGCAAATACTCTCCCGATATTGAGGATGTGCAGGCCATAGCCAAACCCGTACTCAGACACCGCATCATCCGCAGCTATCATGCAGAGGCGGAAGGTTTGTCAGCGGATGCGATTATTGAGAAGTTGTTGTAAAGTTGGAATGTTTCAATGTTGAAACGTTAATGATTTGCAACTATAACTTTCTGACTCCCGATAGCTATCGGGGTGCGGACTTACCGACTTTCGGACTATTTACTGCTCAACCGCTGAAAACACTTCGAGCAATATATTCCAGCGATGATTGTCGTCAATCTCCCAGATCCGCACGTAATTATAATCGCTCACTACATCACCTTTTTTGATTCGGGCTGTACCATAGCTATAGGCCAGGTCGTTGCTGCTGGCGCGGCCAACATTCATGGTAGTTGCAGTAATACTGATTCCTTCATTGCCAATAAACTTCATGATCTTGTCTGGACCGGTTATCGGCTCAAAACCGGGGAAGTAATAACGTCCTTCAGGACTCAGGAATTCCTTGTAGCTTGCCAGTGACGATTTGGTTAGTTCTTCGTTAAAGGTTTTGTCAGTCGCCATGATGATGCCTTTTCCCGAAAAGGGGTCTTTTGAAGGGCCGGTTTGTTTAGCGGTATCAGGCTGCTTAAAATCGATCAGTTCTTCCTGATCTGATTCCGGATGCTGAATCCCAAGGTCGATCAGTAATTTCAGTTTATTGTCCGCAGGATCGAGGCGCCAAAGTGAAACATAGTCTCCATAAACCTTGTCCTCATCGCTTGACTTATCGTTTTGATACGTATACGGCCCGGCACTAAAGGCAAGGTCGCCGTTTGCTGATATACGGGCAAATTTAGGCTCCCATTTTAATGTTCCGGGTTGCTTATCGATCGAGCTATAGAAATCAGTAATTTTAATAACCCTCGGCCTGAATACGACGCCCTCAGGGTCAGCAACTGCCAGGAAGGCATCTTTTATGCCTTTCCGTTCAACCAACCTGTTGAAGGCCTTTTCGGCATCAATTACTTTAGTTATATCAACGGGTGTCTTCTGCGCAAAGGCAATGACATGGCAGCACAGAAACGTTGCTGCCACTAAAAAAGTTCTTCTCATGCCGGTACCGGGATTTTTGGCGATTGTTGTCAATTTTAGCAAATCTGCCTTAATTAATTCAGGTTAAAACCTGAGAATTAACGGAATTATAAATTATAAAGTACAAATATCTTTTTTTTGTTTGAATTTCAAATTTTGTTCCAGCTCGTTCCTTCTTTTCCATCCATCAACTGGAACCCAATTTGCTGTAATCCGATCCGGATCTTGTCCGAAGTGGCATAGTCTTTATTACTCTTAGCCTCATTTCTGAGATTAACGATCATATCCATAACTTTCGGCAGATCGTTATTAGCTAACTGTTCGTTCTTTAATCCTAATACATCCACCACAAATTCTTTCATAAGTTGACGTAATAAGCTCAGATTTTCAGCGTCGATCTTTAGCTTTCCATCTTTTACAGAATTAATTACACGCGTAGCCTCAAATAGTTCGGCAATCAAAACCGGACTATTAAAATCGTCATTCATGGCATCAAAGCAACGTTGCCTGAGCGGCGCAATATCAATTTCGCCGGTAGCCGATGCCTGCAGGCTTTCAGATATTGAGATCGCATTCAACAGTCGCTTAAACCCTTTTTCCGAAGCTTCCATAGCTTCGTTACTGAAATCGAGCGTACTGCGGTAATGCGCCTGTAACATAAAAAAGCGCACGGTCATTGGGGTGTAGCCTTTGTTTAATAACGAATGGTCGCCCGTAAATAGCTGTTGGGGTAAAAAGCTATTGCCAAGCGACTTCGACATTTTTTGACCGTTAACAGTCAGCATATTAGTATGTATCCAGTATTTGGCAGGAATTTTTTCGCAAGATGCCATACTCTGGGCAATTTCGTTGGTATGATGCGTTGGCATCAGGTCGATACCTCCGCCATGAATATCAAATTGTTTACCAAGGTATTTATTACTCATGGCCGAACATTCGAGATGCCAGCCCGGAAAGCCCAGACTCCAGGGCGATGGCCATTTCATCAGGTGTTCGGGCTTGGCCTTTATCCAGAGTGCAAAGTCGAGTTTGCCTAGTTTTTCATCCTGTCCACCCAGGTCGCGGGTGTTATTGATCATGTCTTCCAGGTTACGGCGATTTAAAATACCGTAATCATGGGTTTTACTGTACTTTTCTACATCAAAATAAACCGAGCCATTGATCTCGTAGGCAAATCCAGCCGCCAGTATCTTCTGTACTAATTCAATTTGTTCAATAATATGCCCGGTGGCGGTAGGTTCAATACTGGGTGGCAGCACATTAAATACTTTCATGGTTTCATGAAAGTCTATCGTGTATTTTTGCACGATCTCCATAGGTTCTACCTGCGCAAGTTTTGCTTTTTTTTCAATTTTATCTTCTCCTTCATCGCCGCCATCACCCTCCAGGTGGCCTGCATCAGTTACGTTACGCACATAACGCACTTTATAACCCAGATGGGTAAGGTAACGGAATATCAGATCGAAGGATATGAAGGTGCGGCAATTGCCCAGATGTACATCACTGTAAACGGTTGGTCCGCAAACATAAATACCCACATGGGGCGGGGAAAGCGGTTCGAATAGTTCTTTTTTACGGAATAAAGTATTATAAACAAACAGTTTTTGTTCCATAGGCCAAACTTACGATTTTTTAGCAGGGAAGCTAAATGCGGGTTGATCAGGCTGTAATATTTTTATCTTTTGTAAGTAAAGATTTGACATGTCACCGCTCAAATAAAAAACAACAATACTATCAATTGAATGATCAAAACTCCAGGTCGCTGCGCACCGGGTAGTGATCCGAAAGCTTCTTTTCGATGACCTTGTAGTTGCGAACTTTGAAGTCTTTCGTTGCAAGAATATAATCGATCTGAAAATTGGGAAAACTGCCATTATAAGTTCGGACGAGCCCCGAACCCTTTTCAACAAAGGCATTGTTTAGCCCGATGCTCATTTCATGCAAAGCAAAGGAGGCGGGTGTATCGTTAAAATCGCCGGAGATAATATAAGGATAGGGGCATGCAGCCGCATGTGCTTTGATCTTAACGATCTGTTCGCTTCGTTTTAGAAATGCAGTTTTTAATTTTATGCCTAACCTCCGTACCGACCCTTTTTCGGGCTTGTCACCGGCCTGGGCTACATTGTTCAGATATCGGTAGTCGTCCGGGTCAAATCGAATCGATTGTAAGTGAACACTATAGAATCTGAATATCCTATTGCCCTTTTTTATATCAACATAAAGGCATTGGTTTTCACTTGTTCGGTCTGATAATTGTATCATTCCATGTGCCAGGATCGGAAATCGCGAAAATATGGCCTGTCCAATTGCTTCGTCGCGGTTAACACGTGCAGCTTCAAGATAATAGTGGTGACTGCCGATGATGCTTTGTATAGAATCGAGCATATCATATTGCCCTTTATTACGGGTATAAAACTCCTGAAAGCCTATAATATCCGGGTGTTCATCTCTGATAATCTGTAAGATATCCTGCTTGGTCGACAGGTCGTTCTTCGATCCGTAACGTTTAAAATTATGCACGTTATAGGTCATGATACGTATTGCCGCAGAATCTTTAAGCGCATCGGCAGGAACAGCAAGGCGAAAGCCAATATTACGGTTTAGTACCTGCCAGCCGGCGAGTATAATAATGACAGATAGCAGGGCATATATCCATTTGCGAAACAGCCACCAGCAAATCATCAGCACATTAACTAATAATAGGAATGGATAGGCTAAACCGAAAAAAGCCAAGGGCCAAAATGTTGCCGGGCTGGTAACAGGAGCCAGGTAACTTAAAAGCAAAGCGATGCAAAGCAGGATATTGACCCAGAAGAAAAACCTGTCAATAAATCCCTGCTTTTTTCTAGCCTTCATTGTTTTTACTGGCTCTGAATAATATTTCTTTTTCCTGCTTGGTCAGGCTATCGTAGCCTGATTGGGAGATCTTATCTAGTATGCGGTCGATATCCTCCTGTCGGGGAACTTTACTGCTGGGCTTTGCCGGGTTGTTTGCCGCGACCTTCAATTTCGGCCTTTTTTTGAATAGCTTGTTGAAGAATGCCACCATATCGTTACCGCGCTGCAGTTCTTTGATATAAAGAAAGCCAAATAGGGCGCCTCCGAGGTGCGACAATTCGCCGCCAGCGTTGAAGCCCGTGATGCCAAAAAAATCGACCAGAATAACAAATAGTACGATCCACTTGAGCCGTACCGCTCCGATAATGAAAATATAAACTTCGTAATCAGGCAATAAAGTTGCTGTTGCTACAATAATGGCCATAATAGCCGCCGATGCACCTTCAAGTGTAGCGCCATTTGCGTCTTGAACAAACAATGGCGAAATGTTGTAAAAAAGCACGAACAGGAATGCTCCGGTCAGGCCGCCCAGGAAATATAACCCGATAACCCGTTGGGTACCGAGGTATTCTTCAAATATCTGCCCCATCCAGTAAAGCCATAGCATATTAAATAGGATATGAAAAATATCCACGTGCATGAACATATAACTGATCGGCGTCCAGAAGCGGCGCAAAAGCAAAGGCAGGAAGGAGGGCAGGGTAAGGTAATCGTCAGTTACAGATGCTATAAAATTGTGCCCTCTTCCCAGAAATAAAGGTTCGAGTGTTGCCGGGATATGGATCAACAGGAATACAATAATATTAATCCAGATCAGCAGGGTTATCCTGCTGCCAGAATGAAGCATTTTTTGTTGTATTCGTTGCCAGGTTGTGCTCATGTTAGGTATTTGCTGTTGCTAAGATAGCTTTTAATAAAAAGTGTCTTTGCGTTTGGTGCCCCAGATTTTTATCAATGCAAAGCCAAAAATAGCCCCGCCAATATGGGCGAGGTGAGCTACGTTATCGCCAGAAGTTTGATGAATACTTGAATAAATTTCATATATGATATAAACTGAGATAACATATTTTGCTTTAACTGGAATGGGTATAAAGAATATCAACATCTCCATGTTAGGATATAGTGTTGCAAATGCCACTAATACGCCAAATATTGCGCCCGAAGCACCTAATATCGGAGTATCATAGATATCGCCAATTTTCGAAACAACCTCCGGGCTCGCTGTTGTATCTCTGTGTACCACAAATGCACCAATCAATTGATGAATTTCGATAGCCTGCACTATCCATTGTAAAGCAATAGCACCAATACCGCAGATAAAATACAAATTAAAAAACCGCTTCGAACCCAGGCTATATTCTAAAATCGGTCCGAACATGAATAGCGCGAACATATTGAAAAATATATGCTCGATATTGGCATGCATAAACATATAGGTAATTACCTGCCAGGGTCTGAAAAAAGGCGAATCAAAATAGAAGACTGATAGCCACCGAACCATATTAAACTGATTCAGCAAAATATAGGTCGCTATGAAAAATATAATATTGATGATCAGCAGGTTTTTTACAACCGGTGTTAAATTGGCGAATGGTGATTGCCTGTATTGACTCATTGTGTTTTAATTGCTTTATTTTTCAAATCTTTCGGCCAGCTCAGCAAGCGTAAAAGTACTGATTATTGGCTTTCCGTTTAGTGCAACATTTGGCATCTGACAGGCAAAAAGCTGGTCTATCAATAAATTCATTTCTTCAAGTGATAGCCGGGCGCCATTTTTTATTGCTGCATTGCGTGCCAGCGTACGCGCCAGCACATCGCGTTTATCCAATTTTAATATCGAAAGGTTATTTTTAAAACCTTCCAGCAGGTGTTCGAGCAGGGCATGCTCGGAAACATTACCCAGATCGGCCGGGATGCCTTCAACCACAACCGTATTTTTGCCAAACTCCCGGATATCAAAGCCAAGCGCACGGATATCGGGCAAAAGCTCCTTTAATAACTCAAAATCGCCCCCGTTTAGTGTAACCGATTGCGGGAACAGGCTCTGCTGGCTTGTACCCGAATGATGTTCCAGTTGCTGCAGGAATCGTTCATATAAAATGCGCTCATGGGCGGCCTGCTGGTTGATCAGCATAAAGCCCGATTTAATCTGCGACAGAATATAGCGGTTATGCATCTGGAATAGTTGACGCTCGCTGGGTTTGCTTACTTCCTGCTCTGCAACAGAAAAAGCAGTTTCGTCATGCATCTCATGTTGAGCACTCGTTTCCTTTTTGCTGATCTCGTAAAGTGTGTCCCAGTTTTGTGGTATTGCAGTTTTTTGGTAGTCGCCGTAACTGCGCAGAAACGGTATTTCGCGCTCGGCCGCTTTCTTCTCGTTGGCGAAAGGGTTGAAATTAGGGTTAAATGCAATCGTCGGCTGTACGATCTCCTCCATAGGTTTGGACGTGATCAGGTGACCAATGCTGTTCTCCTGGTCGAAATCGAGTGTTGGCGTAATATTGTATTTACCCAATGAACGTTTTACCGCCGAGCGGATAATAGCATAGATCGACTTCTCATCCTGGTATTTGATCTCGGTTTTAGTGGGATGTACGTTGATATCAATCTTGGCCGGATCGATATCAATAAATAGTACATAGAGCGGGAAACTTTCTTCAGGCAGCAGTTCTTCAAATGCTGCCAGCACGGCATGATTCAGGTAAGCATCCCGGATATAGCGATTGTTGACAAAGAAGAACTGTTCGCCCCGCGTTTTACGGGCAAATTCGGGCTTGCCCACATAGCCGCGCAGTTTAATGATGGAGGTGTCTTCCTCAACAGGTACCAGGCGCTGGTTGTAATTATTACCCAACAGGTGAATGATCCTTTGCTTTAATTGGGTTGCAGGCAGATGATAAACTTCCTGTCCGTCATGATGCATCGTGAAAAATATTCCGGGGTTAGCTAATGCGACGCGTTGAAACTCATCGATGATATGCCGCATTTCTACCGGGTTGCTCTTTAAAAAATTACGCCGTGCGGGCGTATTGTAAAATAAGTTACGGATGGAAATTGAAGTGCCGGTATTGGCCGAACAAGCCTGCTGGCTAATGACAGCCGAACCTTCGATGTTGATAGAGGTGCCCAGCTCATCACCATGGCGGCACGTTTTAAGCTCAACGTGGGCTATTGCAGCTATTGATGCCATCGCTTCACCCCGGAACCCCATGGTGCGTATGGCAAACAGGTCTTCGGCCTTGCGGATCTTCGATGTGGCATGCCGCTCAAAACACATCCGGGCATCGGTAACGCTCATGCCGCAACCATTATCGATCACTTGTATCAGCGATTTACCCGCATCTTTCAGGATAAGCTGTATTTTGTCGGCACCAGCGTCGATCGCATTTTCAACCAGTTCTTTCACTGCCGAAGCCGGGCGCTGCACCACCTCACCGGCAGCAATTTGGTTGGCAACGGAATCAGGTAATAGCTGGATGATATCTGGCATGTATTAATTTCACTATATGTTGTTAAATCGCTGTTGGCGTTGTGCCGTTCCAATGCACGTACTGTTTGATCCGATCTGATTTGCAAATACCGGACTCGCTGTAATTCGTGCAAACAGTTACGCTATTATCAGTTGATTTAGGCTGCTAAATTAGCAATTTGAGGCCACAAATTTAATGCGCCCGGTAAATCCGGTAACATCATGACGATAAAATATGGTCACACATTCAATTCCTTGTTAAACTCCAGCGTCATTTAATTGTTACGCTCATAATTAAGCAAATACAACATAGTAGTTGTTGATGTAACATAATATTTTGATAATTGTAAATACTGCATTTTATGAAAAAACTGATTCCTTTTCTGTTGCTTTTGGCCCTGGCCTGTAAAAAACAAGCATATAATGCCGACCTGCTGGTAAAAAATGCCCTGGTTTATACGGTCGACAAAAATTTCTCGGTCGCCGAGGCCTTTGTGGTAAAAGGAGGCAAAATACTGGCGGTAGGCAAGGCCGATTCCCTGGAGGCAATTTATACTGCCAAAGAGGTGCTTGATGCTCAGGGAAAAGCCGTATATCCGGGATTTATTGATGATCATTCACATTTTTATGCCTACGGACAGAGTTTGCAGGAGGTGCACCTTGCCAATACTAAAAGCTGGGATGAAATTGTAGATTCTGTTTTGGTCTTTTCCCAACGCAACGCTGATGGTTGGATCATTGGCCGTGGCTGGGATCAAAACAAATGGACGGTTAAGCAATTTCCGTCGAAAGAAAAGCTTGATTCTTTGTTCCCTGTCAGACCGGTAGTATTGCACCGAATAGATGGGCATGCGATTATTGCAAACCAGGCCGCTTTGAACCTGGCCGGCATTAAACCCGGACAAAAAGTAGCTGGTGGCGAGATTATGGCAATAAATGGCAAACTTACCGGTGTTTTGGTAGATAACGCGGTTGGGATTCTGACCCGTAAGATTCCCGGACTTTCAGAGAATGAGATCGATTCGGCATTGGTAAGTGCGCAGCGCAATTGCTTTGCTGATGGTCTAACTACCGTATCTGATTGTGGCTTGCCCTATACCATGGTTAGTACCATTGCCGATTTGCAGCATAAAGGGGCGCTTAAGATCAGACTTTATGTGTTGCTATCTGATAAGCAGGAAAACTTCGATTACCTTTTTAAAAGGGGGGTGTTTAAAACGCCCGGACTAAATGTACGGGGATTTAAATTATATGCCGATGGTGCATTGGGTTCGCGGGGTGCATGTCTGTTGCAGCCCTACTCTGACCGGAAAAACTGGAACGGATATTTGTTGAGCAGTCGGGAACACTATGCTGATGTTGCCGCAAAGGTTGCAGCCAAAGGTTTCCAACTATGCACCCATGCCATTGGCGATTCTGCCAATCGCGTCATCCTCCAGGTGTATGCCTCGGTTTTGCATGGCAAAAATGACCGCCGCTGGCGTGTTGAACATGCTCAGATCGTAAATCCGGCCGATATGCATTATTTTGGGGATTATAATATCATCCCCTCTGTACAACCTACACATGCTACTTCCGATATGAATTGGGCCATTACGCGTCTTGGCTCAACCCGTTTAAAAGCCGCTTATGCCTACCAGGACCTGCTTAAACAAAATGGATGGTTGCCCCTGGGAACCGACTTTCCTGTAGAGAATATTAGCCCGATCTACACGTTTTATGCCGCAGTTGAAAGGAAAGATCTGAGTGGCAAACCAGAGGCTGGTTTTCAGGTTGAAAATGCTTTGAGCCGCCGGCAGGCCTTGCAGGGGGTGACGATTTGGGCCGCCCGGGGAAATTTTGAGGAAAATGAAAAAGGCAGCATTGAACCTGGCAAGTATGCCGATTTTGTGCTGCTTGATAAAGATATTATGAAAGTTAGCGGTACCGAATTGGCTGGTGTCAACGTCTTAACTACCTACGTGAACGGGGAGAAAGTATATGAGAAAAAGTAATTGGTGGATTTGTACGCTTGCACTTACCGGGTTTATTTTGACCCAGTCGGCATGTGCACAAAATCTTTCGAGCCAGGCACAGGCCTATCTGGATGAAGAAAAGAACGTTGAAAAGGCTACGGCATTGCTCAATAACAAGCAGCAACTGATTCCCTTTATAGATCTCGGCGAATTAAAAATAGCCAGCATTCATTTTAGTTTTAACTATGCGGCAGCTTTTGATAGTCTGGCTAATAAATACACCACAGTTCAGGTTTTCAACGGTGCCGATTACTTTGCCGCTAAAGGTTTGGGCGAACTTGGGTTTGATGCAAAATCATTTAATACCCTCATCGTTCAGCTTTCAGATGCCGACCTGTCTAATCCGCAGATCCTCGGTTTTATTAAGGATAACAGTAAAATCAAAAATGTGGTTGTTGCTTATTTTGGTAAAGGCGAAAATCTGCCCCAATTAAACGGCCTGACGGTACCCATCATTTGGTGCAGTAGATTATCGCAAATAGCAGCCTGGTATGGCGCCGAGGCGCTGTTTGGCGGTGTTGCCGTTACGCAAAACCTGCTGGCAGATTATTCGGCAAAATACAGGGCCAATTCTGGTTATATAACAAAAAAAATCAGGTTAGAATATACAATTCCGGAAGCTACGGGGATAATTTCCGACAATCTTGCGGAAATAGACAAGATCGCTGACGAGGCTATTCGCAACCAGGCTACTCCGGGCTGCGTGGTGCTGGTAGCTAAAGACGGAAAGGTGATCTTCAATAAAGCTTACGGTTATCATACTTACGATAAGGTTCAGCCTGATAAGCTGAATGATATTTTCGACCTGGCATCCCTTACCAAAGTATCAGCAACTACCATTGAAGCCATGCGTGTTTATGAAGAAGGTCGGCTGAATCTGGATTCGACCCTTGGTAGTTACATACCAATGACGCGTCGCAGTGATAAAAGTTCAATCAGCATCCGGGAATTGCTGGAGCACCAGTCGGGACTCATACCCGATATCCAGACCTACGAAAAGCTCAAACCGACCGACATAAGCGTCGATTCATCGGCTGTTTATCCCAATAAAGTAGCCGATCACTATTACCTGCGAAAAGACTATTTCAAAGATGTGATGTGGGCCGATATTTTAAACTCGCCTTTAAAAACAAGGGGCCAGTATGTCTACAGTGATTTGAGTATGGTGGTGATGCAGCAAGTATTGGAAACCATAACAGCTACACCACTAAATACCTATACACAGCAAAATTTTTATGGTCCGCTGGGGATGCAAAGTGCCGGATTTTTGCCACTAAACCGATTCGCACGCGCACGCCTGATACCTACCGAAGACGATGAGGTTTTCAGGCACAGCCAGTTGCTTGGTTATGTGCACGACCCAACAGCAGCGCTGCTATCCGGCGTTTCGGGTAATGCCGGGCTTTTTGCCAGCGCCAATGACCTGGCTATTCTTTACCAGTTATTACTTAACCGGGGCAGTTATGGTGGAGTGCAATATTTTAAACCCCAAACGGTCGACCTGTTTACTGCAAAACAATCGGCTGTAAGCCGCAGGGGCCTTGGTTTTGACCGCTGGGATCCTGTTGCCGACAAACATTATCCATCGAAATTGGCGTCAGATCAAACTTATGGCCATACGGGTTATACCGGCACTTGCGTTTGGGTCGATCCAAAATACGGATTGGTCTATGTATTCCTTTCCAATCGGGTGTACCCTAAAGTAAGCGACAAGCTGTCCTCCCTCCAGATCCGCGGCCGTATTCAGGATGTGATTTATCAGGCGATTGGTAAAGGGCTGTAAGAATTTGGAGTTCGAAATGCCAAATGCGGAATGTGTTTGAATTTTACCTTTCTCATTAATTTTCATTTCGCATTTGGCACTTCGCACTTCGCATTTATCTCGTTGCGCCTTCCGCACTTCTGGAAATATCTTTACAAAGTTTTAACACTAATGTTCTAAAATGCTGTTAAACTTGTACAAAGAAACATAGGCAGGAAAAGCATCCTTTAAAGCTTGTCTAAGATGATTTCCTTACCACAACAACGAAGAGAAAAATCGAATTCATGAAAATTGGCATTGTTTGTTACCCTACCTTCGGTGGTAGTGGGGTTGTAGCGACTGAATTAGGTAAAGCATTGGCCGACCGCGGGCATCAGGTGCATTTTGTTACCTATAACCAGCCGGCCCGCCTTGATTTTTTCTCCGAAAACTTATTCTACCACGAAGTAGCCGTATCTAAATACCCGCTGTTTGAATATCCGCCCTATGAACTGGCACTGGCCAGCAGATTGGTTGACGTGGTGCGTTTTGAAAAACTCGACATCTTACATGTACATTATGCCATACCCCATGCATCTGCTGCATTTATGGCGAAGCAGATATTAATGACCTATGGTATTTATATACCAGTAGTAACAACCCTGCACGGTACCGATATTACATTGGTAGGCAAAGACCGGACCTACAGCCCTGTGGTAACTTTTTCCATTAATAAATCAGACGGCGTTACTGCTGTTTCGGAAAATTTGCGGCAGGAAACCTTTGAGTTTTTTGATATTGAGAACGAGATTAGAGTGATCCCGAATTTTATCGACCTCAATCGTTTTAGTTTGAAGGCAAAAGATCATTTTAAAAAAGCCATCGCTCCGGCAGGTGAAAAAATACTGGTTCACACCTCCAACTTTCGTAAAGTTAAACGCACCAAAGACGTGATCAGGATATTTGCCAAAGTGATTGAAAAGATTCCTGCCAAACTCCTTATGGTTGGAGATGGTGGCGAGCGTACCGAATGCGAACAACTGGCCCGCGATCTGGGCGTTGCCGATGACGTACGATTTTTAGGTAAGCAGGATGCTATTGAAGAAATACTATCCGTATCCGACCTGTTCCTGATGCCTTCGCAATCTGAAAGCTTTGGTTTGGCAGCGTTGGAAGCCATGGCCTGTAAGGTGCCGGTGATCAGTTCAAACGCAGGCGGCCTGCCCGAATTGAATGTTAATGGTGAAACGGGATTTTTGAAAGAGACCGGCGATATTGACGGTATGGCACAGGACGCGATTTATATTCTCGAAGATCCTGAACGGTTGAATACTTTCAAAGAGAATGCCCTTGCCCGTGCCAAACAGTTTGATCTGTCCCTTATTCTGCCGCTGTACGAAAACTATTACCATGAGGTAATTGAACGAAGCAGGGCGCATGTGTTGTAAAGGTGAAAGGAAAAGGTAATTATTGATTTGGCTCTAAAGAATCATTCCCTTAAAATCAGCAAGAGAAATTATTTTAGCCTTGGCGTATTTTATACGATCAAAATTATTGGTTTGATCGTACTTCTTTAATTTTAGCTATTATTTCCTCAGGATTTGGTTTTTTCCCCGGCTTTACGCTTTGGTTAATTTCTTCGGCAAGTGCTCTTGCTTTTGTTTGGCTTTGAATTGTCACACCGAGCTATTTCAATAATTGTTTAACTAAAGTACTTTTTTGTTCCGGAACGTTTATTAGCAATGTTTCCATATAAACGAAGTTGAGCGATAAGTATCAAGAATACAATTTGACAAATTAATATGATCGATGGTAATATGAATATCTATTAACGTTAACCGCCAGACATCATCAAAAGTATTCCGAAAAATTTCACAGGCCTCACTCTGCCGGCGTAAACTTCAAACAAACCGGGTTGCCGATCTGGATCGAATTGCCAGTGGTGCTCAGGCTGCCTGTTCCTGGGTTGATGCGGAATACGACAATATTATCGCTGTCCTGATTAGCAACCAGCAGCCATTTACCGGTAGGGTCGATCGCAAAATCACGTGGATTTTTGCCATAAGTGGTGTGGCGGTCCATAAAGGTTAACTTGCCGTCGTCCGGATTTATCGAATAAGAATTGATCGCGCTGGCATCCAGGCGGTCGGTAGCAAAAAGGAAATTACCATCGGGTGTTATCTTGATAGCTGCGGCTCCGTTGGTGCCTTTGAAACCTGCCGGAAGCATGTTGATATTCTGGATTTCTTTCGGTTTGCCGCCATTATATTCGTAAACTGTAATGGTGCTGCCCATTTCCTGCAATAAGTAAAGGTATTTATGGTTCTTCGAGAAAACAAGATGACGGGGACCATTTCCGGGTTTTACGCTAATTGCATTTTCTGCGGTAAGCGGAGACGGTTTGCCGGCATGGTAACGGGTGAAATTCAATTTATCTGTTCCCAGATCGGTATAAAGCAGGTATTTTTCATCTGGCGAGAAATAGGCAATATGCACATGCGGGCCTTCCTGCCGTGCTGCATCCGGGCCTTTGCCCTGGTCCTGAATCACCTGTGAAGGGGCATCCAGTGAGCCATCAGCTTTGATCGGTAAAACCGAAAGGTTGCCGCTTGAGTAGTTAGCCACAAAAGCGTTTTTGCGATCGGCATCTACCGAAATATAACAAGGGTCAGCACCAGCAGAAGTAACGCGGTTGAGCTGTTTGATGGTTCCTACCGCAGGTTCGAAGCTAAATGCACTAACGCCGCCATTTTTACCATCCTCATTTACCGCATAAATGAATTTATTGTCCTTTGAAACAGTGAGGTATGATGGATTGCTTACATCATCTATCTCGTTCAGATAAGCGAGCTTGCCACTTTCTTCGTAAAAACGATAAACGTAAATGCCTTTACTTGATCCTTTGGTATAAGTACCAATAACAACATCATAAGTACTTGGGGCCGGTTTTTGTGCAAAAGCCTGTACCGAAAGCAGTAATGCCAATGCCAGCAGGAATCTTTTCATATTTCAGGAATGGTTTATTGGTGCAAGATAGTAATAGGAGGTGAAAGGTAAAAGGATAAAGGTGAAATGAGATAGGTAAAACGATAAAGGTGAAAGGATCAGGGGTGTTATCTACTCCTCTGATCTTTTCACCTTTATCCTTTCGCTTTTTACCTTAAACGAGGTGCTTCAACTGAATAATCTCATGTTCATCCAAATAGCGCCAGCGACCACGGGGAAGGTCTTTTTTGGTGAGGTTAGCATAAACAGAACGATCAAGTTTAACTACGTCGTAGCCCAGGTGTTCAAAAATGCGGCGTACAATACGGTTTTTGCCGCTATGTATCTGAATGCCTACTTCTCTTTTGCTGCCACCTGCAACGTAAGAAACCATGTCGGGTTTAATAAAGCCGTCTTCCAGTTCCAATCCAAACGCGATCTTATTCATGTCGCCCTGGGTTAGGCTTTTATCCAGCTCTATCTGGTATAATTTGGTGATATTATTTTTTGGATGGGATAATTTGTCAGCCAGGTCGCCGTCATTGGTCATTAATAACAAACCTGTAGTATTGCGGTCAAGGCGACCGATCGGGTAAATCCGTTCTTTGCTGGCTTTTTCAACTAAATGCATTACCGTACGGCGTTCCTGCGGATCGTCGGTAGTAGTGATATAGTCTTTCGGCTTGTTAAGCAATACATAAACATTTTTCTCACGCTTCAATGTTTCACCATTGTAACGGATCACGTCTTTTGCAGGATCAACTTTATAACCAAGTTCATTGATCACTTCACCATTTACCGATACTACACCTGCTGCGATAAGCTCATCAGCCTTGCGGCGAGAACAGATACCTGCGTTAGATATATAGCGGTTTAGCCTGATCAGTCCAGCGTCTTCTTTTTCGGCAGGTTTTCTGCGACCGCGCATTACTCTTTCGGGAGCTTCTGCAGATGCTTCGGGTCTTTCAGGTCTTTCGGAACTGCGGTCGGTATACGATTTACGGTAAGGTCTTTCGCTGCGTTCGCCACCCTCTTTATTGAAGCGACTGGTTGCAGGCCGATCGCCAAACTTCTTATCACCGCTTTTGAAACCCGGCTTGTCGCCAAATTTCCGGTCGCCCGACGGCGCACGATTGAACGGCTTCTTTGGACCATCGCCAAACGAAGATGAAGATTTACGCGGTGCGTAAGGTTTTCTTTCGCCTGTAGATTCGCCGCTGCCTGATGAATCGCGACTGTAGGTTTTCTTAGGCCGGTCTGCAAAACTTCTTTCCCCTAAGGTTGGAGATGATTTGCGGGGACTATAGGGTTTTCTTTCGCCAGTAGATTCTCCTTCAGCTGATGAATCACGGCTATAACTTCTTTTTGGTCTGTCTTCAAACTTCTTATCGCCATAGCCGGACGATGTTTTGCGCGGGCCATAAGGTTTCTTTTCGCCTGTTGATTCCCGGTCTCCACGGTAATTGCTTTCTCTTTTTGGTCGGTCATCACTTGTAGGCCGGCCCGAATAGGGCGCATCTTTCCTTGGTCCGAAACTCTTCCGTTCGCCTGAGCCTTCGCGGTCAAAGTTTCTTTTTGGACGATCGTCTGAATCCGGTCGGCCGGTATAAGGTTTGCGTTTTGGAGCAAACGATTTTTTATCGCCACTACTGCCTTCACGGTCGCTATAACTCCGTTTAGGTTTGTCGCCTTCTTGTTTTGAATCAAATGAGTTTGATTTCCCGAATCGGGGAGGGGCAGAGTTTCTTGCCTGGCTGGTGCCCTTCGAATTTCTTTTTGGGGCTCCGCTGGACCTGTCATCACGACTGTTCCCTGGTCTTTTAAATACCATAAATTTTTACTTTGCGATCACGCTTGAAGGGTCAAAATTAACACTAATAATCAACAATGTGGGAAAAAAAATTCAAGTTTTTCAAACGGTTCAAAAACTGGGTTTAATCCGGTTTAAACCTTGATTTTTAAGAAATTTGAAAGCGGCCAAAACAATCAGGGAGTGATAAGTGTTTGATAGTCTGATTTATATAACCTACATTTGTATTGCATTTACCTTAAATAAGTAATGAATGATTAAAAAAGAAATGATTAAAAAACACCTGTTTACGTGCTCCGTGACCTGTGTGCTGGTACTCATTTCCGGGCTAACTGTTTTCGCCAAAACTACCCGCCGCAGGGTTTCAAACAACCATGCCGAGTACAAGTTTATCTACGCTAAAAGCGACCTTTCGAACAACTTCAGCTTCTGTGATGAAGCTATACCGGTTAACGATCAACGAATCAGTAAAAAACTGCGTAAATCTCTGGTAAGGAGTAGTTTCAGTCACATACAATCGTATGTTTTACAAGAAGAAGCAGCAAAATTGTTCCCGATCATAGAACCGATCCTGAAAGCAAACGGATTACCTGACGATTTTAAATATATTCCTCTGGTTGAAGCGGGCTTAAAATCGGGTGTTTCAAAACGGGGAGCTGCGGGCTGGTGGCAGTTTATGCCGGGTACTGCACGTACGTACGGTTTGAAAGTGCGTAATGGTCGGGATGAGCGCTACAATATCCGCAAGTCGACTATTGCAGCCTGTGTTTACCTTAAAGAGCTTTATAAACAGTTTAATAGTTGGACCCTTGCAGCAGCAGCCTATAATAATGGTGAGATACAAATGGCCAGGGCGATCCGGAATCAAAGCGAAGACAATTATTTCCGTTTACGTTTGAATGCCGAGACCGGAAGTTATATCTACCGGGTAATTGCCATGAAAGAAATCATTGAACGCCCCGAGCGTTATGGCTATAAAAAATACCTTGATTTTAGTTCGAGCACACTGCCATCAGAACTGTTGGCATTTAATTAAGCGACCAAATCGCGGAGCACTTGAAAGGCTGTTATACCCAGGGGGTAAAGCAGCCTTTTTTTTGTACCTTTGCACCCTGAAATAACGGCTTGAAGGTAAAGGGCAATCGTCCTGAATCCTAATCTTTTAATTGCTTTGCCGTTAATTTAAAAATTGACAATTTATCTATAAAATACTAATTAATTTAGCAGGGGTTAAAGCTGAATTGATCCATCGAATTTATGATAGAAAAACCTGTTGACCTGGGCGAGCAAAGAAATGTTGAAGTATATGGAGCCCGGGTTCATAACTTAAAGAATATTGATGTTTCGTTTCCGCGTAACCAGCTGGTGGTAGTTACTGGCCTTAGTGGCAGTGGTAAATCATCGCTGGCTTTTGACACGATATATGCTGAGGGGCAACGCCGGTATATGGAAACCTTTTCGGCCTATTCGCGGCAGTTTATGGGTGGAATGGAGCGGCCCGATGTGGATAAAGTATCGGGGCTAAGCCCGGTTATCGCTATTGAACAGAAAACCACCAGCAAAAATCCGCGATCTACAGTAGGTACCATTACCGAGATTTACGATTTTATGCGTTTGCTTTTTGCCCGTACAGGTGAGGCATTTTCATACGTCACCGGCGAGAAGATGGAGCGTATGTCGGAAGATCAGATTCTTAAAACGATCCATACAAAGTTTGATGAGCAGCCTGTAAATATTCTTGCCCCGGTTGTAAAGGGCCGTAAAGGACATTACCGCGAATTATTTGAACAAATACGCAAACAAGGCTATCTGAAAGTATGGGTCGATGGCGAAATTATGGATGTGGTGCCTAAAATGCAGCTCGACCGCTATAAAATCCATGATATTGATATTGTAGTCGACCGGCTTGTTGTAAGTGAGAAGGACAGTAAACGTTTACATACCTCGGTACAATCGGCATTAAAAACGGCAAAGGGTATTATCAGAATTGCTGATAAAGCCAATAATTTATTTTATTACAGCAAATACCTGATGGACCCGATTTCGGGGATATCTTATGATGAACCACAACCAAATACTTTTTCTTTTAATTCGCCTTACGGTGCCTGTGAAAAGTGTGATGGACTCGGCTACATATTCGAAGTTGATGAAGCATCAGTTATACCCAATCCGAAGCTGAGTATCCTGAATGGTGGCCTTGCGCCCCTGGGTGAGTACCGCGAGACCTGGATATTTCAGGTGCTGAAAGCGTTGGCAAAGAAATACGAGTTTAATTTGTCGACACCGATTGAAAAGCTGCCGCGCGAAATTTTGGATATTATCCTCAATGGTTCGCCGGAAATGATCACTGTGGCTGTTGAATACAACAAATGGAACGTGCAAAGTTACCAGGTGAGTTTTGATGGCATCGTGCGTATGCTGGAAGAGCAGCAGGAACGCCGCAGCGAAGAGGATTTGGACGATATGGAAAACTACCGGGTATTAAAAACCTGCCCGGTTTGTGAGGGCGCCCGTCTGAAGAAAGAGTCATTAAATTTTAAGATTGACGAAAAAAATATTTTTGAGCTGGCAACGATGGATATCCGGATGTTGCAGGAGTGGTTTACCGATCTGGAAGAACGACTTAATGATCGCCAGAACATGATTGCCCACGAAATATTGAAAGAAATTAGGGCGCGCATTGTGTTTTTGCTTGATGTTGGTTTAAGTTATCTGACGCTCGACCGAACGGCGCGTACGTTATCGGGTGGCGAGGCGCAACGTATTCGATTAGCGACACAGATAGGATCGCAGCTGATGAATGTGATGTATATACTCGATGAACCGAGTATAGGCCTGCACCAAAGGGATAACGAACGCCTGATTAAAGCGTTGAAAAACCTGCGCGACCTGGGCAATACGGTACTGGTAGTAGAACACGATAAAGATATGATCCTGCAGGCCGATCATGTGATTGATATGGGGCCGGCAGCGGGTGTACATGGTGGCGAGATTGTGGCACAAGGCACACCGGCTGAGCTGATGAATGCGCATACCCTCACCACTTCCTATCTGAATGGCGAGCGTAGTCGGACACGAAGTTAAGACTATGAAAAACTTAAC
>CAIPPO010000163.1 GCA_903866915.1 uncultured Mucilaginibacter sp.
CAATTTTGCTGTTCCCGGTTGTACAGAAACAAATCAACAAAAAGAATTAGATCCCAATTCCTGATAATTTGTATACTATTTCGTCTTTCCAATAGGGTAGGGGCAAGGAAAAAGGCTCCGTTTTTCGAGCCATTTTAAGGCGATTTAAGCCATTTTAATCCCCGGGGGCAAAGCACTGTCTAGCTGTAACTTTCGTTCGAACCAGGGCAAAATATCAAATCGAACAATAGTGTATTAAACGTTGTTTTTTAAAATCGTTTGGAAGGCAAATTTCTCAGTTACTTATGGGAGTTTTTAACAGAAATATTTTCATTTAATAAAAAATAGCTATTTTATATTATACTGTTTTTCAGTCTACTTATAAGCTTTAAATAAACCATATATTAAACGTTTCAACGTTTCAAACGGATCAATATTGCTAATTTTTTTAGCCAATACTTGTTTTTTGATATTTTATAGCATCTAAATCATTATATATCAATTATTTAATTTATATATACTAAATAAAAACTTCATTTAATAGAATTTTTGGAGCTAAGTGTATCGAAAACCGCAATTAAAAGAGTTTTCAAAAACGGGATAAATCTGTCAGGGTAGTGACTTTTGATAAATTGAAAATTTTCTACGCCAAAAAAATGAGGGGCGTTTTTTTTCAGGCAACAATTAAAATCTGCGTTCGTCAATTTTTCATCTGAAAGAGAGCGATACCAGAGCCGATATTATTTAGAGGAAAGATATAAGTACTCCACTGCTCTTTTCGTAGTTTAGTATTTTGAAAGCGCAAAACTGCACTGATTTTAAATTAAACGAAAAACATCATGAGAATTAAAACCATGATCATTGTTCTCATCACCATTTTGCTTACTGTGGTGATCATGCAAAATAACGACCCCGTTACCTTTAAATTTTTGTTTGCTAAATTTTACATATCCAAACTATTAATGCTGCTGTTGGTTGCGCTGGTAGCCTTTATTGTTGGTGTACTGGTTGGTCGACCCGGTAAACCAAAATACATTCCCGGTCAGTTAGCGGAAGGCGAAGAGGACAAAAAAGAATCAAATACACTAAGCGACGAAGATCGGGAATACATCAGTTAAATTATGACAACAAAAATTGGTTTTATCGGCCTCGGAAATATGGGCCTGCCGATGGCGAAAAATTTAATAATGGCGGGGTATCACCTTAAAGTTTACAACCGTTCGGCGGACAAAATGAACGAGCTGGATCCGCGCGCAATCACGAGATGCAGTAGTCCGGCGGAAGTGGGAAAAGACGTTGCTGTTGTGATTACTATGCTGTCAGACGACAAGGTACTTGATGAAATAACAAGCGGTAAAAACGGCCTTTTAGAAACCCTGTCAAATGGAAGTGTACATATTTCAATGAGCACTGTATCGCCAGCTATTTCCAGGCGATTAGCGGGCCTGCATACTTCTGCCGGCAGTGCCTACCTGGCCGCCCCGGTGTTCGGTCGCCCGGAAGCAGCTGCTGCAAAAAAATTATGGATCTGTGTTTCGGGCGATGCCAATTCGAAATCAACTGCGCAGCCCATTCTGGAAGCGCTTGGTCAGGGCGTGTTCGACTTCGGCGAGGATAGCGGTAATGCCAATGTAGTTAAGGTAATCGGCAACTTCATGCTCTTCGCTTCTGTCGAGATGATGGCAGAGGCATTCCGTCTGGCACAAGACCACGGGCTTGATCGTACATCAGTAGCAAATTTCTTCGGCTCGACCGTGTTCAACGCGCCAGTCTATCAGAATTACGGCCGGCTGGTTGCCGAAAAGCAATACGAGCCTGTAAAATTCAAAGCCAGGCTTGGATACAAAGACCTGGACCTGGCCCGCCAATTGGCAGAACAAACCGGAACACCAATGCCCGTAGCGGATGTTACCCGTAAAAAGTTGGAGGACGCGGTAGAAAAAGGCCTTGGCGATCGCGATTGTGTAGAAGCATTTGCCAGAGGTGCAGAAAAAGACGGGCTTTAATACGGTAGAAACGATTTACATATCGTAAAAAACCTGGTTTAATTGCTGCAGATGCGCCAGATCGGGTTTTTGTTTAAACAGGCCGAAAACGGATGCCCCGCTCCCACTCATGCTGGCATAAACGGCACCCGATTCATATAATGCCGCTTTTACGCCGCGTATCATCACGTGGTTTTTGAATACCGATTCTTCAAAATCATTTTTGATATAACTCTTCCACTCTTCAACCGGCAGCTTGATTAACTCTTTAACCGAACGGGCGGGCCAGTAAGGTTTTACCCCACGATAAGCTTCGGAAGTTGATACATGGGCCGGGGGCATGACAAGTGCGATCGAATAGTTGGAAAGATCGAGGTTTACCGGTTCAAACCGATCGCCCTTCTCGTAGGCAAACACCGGCTTGCTTTCGATAAAGAAGGCGCAGTCGGCCCCCAATTGGCGGGCATAGTTTAATTTTTGCTCGAGAGACAAACCTAAATTGAATTGCTGATCGATCAGTTTAATGAAAAACGCCGCATCAGCGGAGCCGCCGCCAAGGCCCGCTCCTATGGGTATATGCTTGTGCAGGTGGATATTTACCCGCGGCAATTGATAGTCGCCCGCAATCAGGTAATATGCCTTTAAGCACAAGTTATCTTCCTCCCTGCCGGGTATTCCCAACCCCGATGCCCTGAAGGTTAAACTTTCTGCGGGCAATGCTTCCAGTGCATCAAATAGCTTAATAGGGTAAAATACTGTTTCAAGATTATGGTACCCATCTGTTCTGCGGGAAACAATATTAAGGCCTATATTTATTTTGGCGTTCGGAAATACGATCATCAGATTGACTAACAACGGCTGTATTTTTGAACAACCGTAGGATACCAAAAATAGATTATTTTTATTTGTAGCGGAATTTTGTTGCAAAGTTAAGTAACAATAAAAAATGCAATCATGAGGCTAAATAAGAAATACCGTATCCTCAGCCAATACAACCAATAACGCAACCACAAACAAACACCATGAAACAATATCTCGACCTAATGAAACATGTGCTGGAGAACGGCGCGCAGAAACATGATCGCACAGGGACGGGCACGCTGAGTGTATTTGGTTACCAGATGCGGTTTAATTTGCAGGATGGCTTCCCTTTGGTTACCACCAAAAAACTTCACCTGAAATCGATCATCCACGAGCTCATTTGGTTTTTGCAGGGCGATACCAATATCAAATACCTGAAAGATAACGGGGTTAGGATTTGGGACGAATGGGCCGACGAAAATGGCAACCTGGGGCCGGTATACGGCCACCAGTGGCGCTCGTGGCCAAAACCTGATGGTGGACATATCGACCAGATTAGCCAGGTAGTAAAACAGATAAAAACCAACCCGGATTCACGCAGGCTAATGGTATCGGCCTGGAATGTGGCAGACGTAGAACGCATGGCCCTCCCACCCTGCCACAGTTTGTTTCAATTTTATGTAGCCGATGGCCGGCTTTCCTGCCAGCTGTACCAGCGCAGTGCGGATATTTTTCTGGGTGTGCCTTTCAATATCGCATCTTACGCCCTGCTTACTTTAATGATGGCCCAGGTATGCGATCTGCAACCCGGCGATTTTGTTCACACTTTCGGTGATGCGCATTTGTATAACAATCATATCGAACAAACTAACCTGCAATTAAGCCGCGAGCCAAGGCCATTGCCATCGATGAAAATCAATCCTGAGGTGAAAGATATCTTTGCTTTTAAATTTGAAGATTTTACGCTCGAGAATTATGACCCATGGCCACATATTAAAGGGGCTGTTGCGGTTTGATGATCATTGGTATATTTGTATATGACTACTATCCAAATAAAAGCGGAAACAGACGAATTACTTAACCAGATACCTGACGATACGCTGCCAAGCGTCCTCGAACTATTAACGGAGATTAAGGCGCAACCAGCTGACCAAACGAGGTTGGCCGCAAATATCAAAAAAAACATAACAGAGGATAAAGAATTGCTAAAAAGACTGGCGCAATGATTGACCTAAAAATTGTCATCAAAGCGCACAGTATTTTGATCGAACAATTTGGCGGAAGCAAAGTTTGGTCATCAACCATCCTTTAATTGATGGAAACAAACGGATTGCCTATTTAATGCTTCGACTTTTTCTGTTGGAATCAGGAAGGGATATTACTGCAAGCCAGGTTGAGAAATACAATATGACCATTGCTGCCAGTAAAGGAGAATTGAAATTAAATGATATCCGGGATTGGATCACCTTACATTTAAAATAATTTATTGAATGACCGTATCAATCATCGTCGCAATTGGCGAAAATAACGCTATCGGCAAAGACAATCAGCTACTTTGGCACCTGCCTGCTGACTTGCGCCATTTTAAGAACAAAACATCGGGCCATACCATTATTATGGGTCGTAAAACTTTTGATTCGGTAGGCAAACCCTTGCCAAACCGGCGGAATATTGTAGTTACCAGGCAGGATATTCAAATAGCAGGCTGCGAAGTTGTAAAGTCGATAGACGATGCGCTTGCACTTTGTAAAGATCAAGATGAAGTATTCATTGGCGGTGGTGCGGAGATTTACAAACTGGCGATGCCCAAAACTGATCGGATTTACCTGACTATTGTTCACAAGGAATTTGATGCCGATACGTTTTTCCCCGGGATCGACTTTAATCAATGGGTTGAATCTGCACATGAGGATCACCAGGCTGACGAAAAAAATAATATTCCCTATTCTTTCATAACACTCGAAAGGGCTTGATTTTGAAGACTTTCGTGCTTGAGCGTACCCAAACAGGCTTTTAAGGACGAATTGACGCAAGCTTGTGTGATATCCTGCAGCCAGACTATTTTGTTCGCGACAAATTGTTTGAAGATTAAATTTTATGCTTCTAAAATTTTATTAGATTTGCCGACTTGTTTAAAAAGCTTATAGACTAATTAATTACATATTTTGATTTACAATGCAAGGTAAAGGGATTATTAAATTTTTCGCCGTTCTGCTGGCGTTAGTGTGCATTTACATGATATCATTTACCTGGGTGGTGAAGAAGGTAAAAAATGATGCCAAAGCCTACGCCAAGGGTGATACCGCGAAACAAACAGCGTATTTAGACTCAATTGCAACCAAACCGGTATACCCGGTTTTGGGCCATACCTATCTATATTGCCTCGGGCACGAGCTGGCATTAGGTTTGGATTTACAAGGGGGTATGAGCGTTACTATGCAGGTTTCGCTGCGTGACCTCGTTAAAACGTTATCAAACAATAACCCTGATGTCGTTTTCAACAAAGCGCTTGAGCAGTCAGATATCGATAGCAAAACCAGCCAGAGCGATTATATTACGCTTTTCGTCACTAATTATGAAAAGCTGAATCCGGGCGGCAAACTGGCTGCTATATTTTCGACCAAAGACAACCAGAACGAACTAAAATTCAGTGATGATAACGCCAAAGTTGAAGCTTACCTTAAAACTGAAGCTAAAGCTGCTGTAAAAAATACCTTTACTGTTATCAATACCCGTATTGACCAATTTGGCGTAACACAGCCAAATGTTCAGCTTTTGGAAGAAAAAAATCAGATACTGATTGAGTTACCTGGTGTAACCGAGCCTGAGCGTGTACGTAAACTGCTTCAAGGTACTGCCGAACTGGAGTTTTACAATACTTTTGATAATACAGAAGCACTGCCGATTTTAAACAGAATCAATACGGTACTGGCTGCCAAAGCAAAAGCAAGTAAAGATTCGTTAAAAACCACAGCTGCAAAAACCAATAGTGGTACAATTGCTAATAAACTGGCTGCTAAACCCGATACAATCGCTAAAGGCGCAAAATCACTCATCAACAAGATAACTAATAACGGCTCTAAGTCTGACACATCCGGTTTAGCGGGCAAAGCTCAGGCATTAGCGCAAAATCCATTGTTTGCAGTATTGGCACCGATGTACGGCCAAAGCGGTGCATTGCAGGGACCAGTAATTGGACACGCGGCTAAAAAAGACACAGCCAAAGTTAATGCAATGCTGAGAAGTCCGGAAGTTAAAGCCGTTATACCGCAAAACATGAAGTTTCTGTGGAGTGTTAAATCAACTGCAGAAGAAAACAGTGAAGATGATAATGCAGCAAGCACTACCCAGGAAAAAATATTTACGCTTTATGCGATGAAGCTCTCAGGAGCCGATTATACCTCTGCGCTTAGCGGTGAAGTAATTACCGATGCACGCAGTGAAGTTGACCAAACCAAAGGTGGTTGGGAAGTAACCATGACCATGAACTCGGCTGGTGCTCAAAAATGGAAAGAAATTACTGCAGCCGCTGCTCCTAAACACTCTTCTATCGCCATTGTCCTTGATAATAACGTTTATTCAGCACCAGGCGTTGAAAATGAGATCTCAGGTGGGGTATCATCAATATCCGGCCATTTTGGTCAAAAAGAAACACAAGATTTGGCCAACGTATTAAAAGCCGGCCGTTTACCTGCCCCTGCGCTGATCGTTGACGAATCGACAGTCGGCGCTACGCTGGGTCAGCAAGCTATCCAGGCAGGTTTGTTATCGTCGGTACTCGGTTTCGTCGTAGTGCTTATCTTTATGATAGCCTATTACAACCGTGCAGGAACCGTAGCGGTGGTAGCCGTTATCATCAACGTATTTTTCCTGATGGGCGTGTTGATCAGTTTAAATGCCGTATTGACCATGCCGGGCGTAGCTGGTATCGTGTTAACTCTCGGTATTTCGGTTGACGCCAACGTACTGATATACGAACGTGTGCGGGAAGAACTTGCCCTTGGCAAATCGATCAAATTGGCGGTAGCCGATGGTTTCAAGCATGCTTTACCTTCTATATTAGACTCCAACATCAGTACGTTCCTTACCGGTTTGATCCTGTTGGTATTTGGTAGCGGACCTATCAAAGGCTTTGCGGTAGTATTGATGATCGGTATCGTAACATCGTTATTCTGTTCATTACTGATCTCACGTATTATTTTTGAATGGCTGATCGGTAAAGGCAGAGAGATCAAATTCTCGAACCCCTGGAGCTCGCACACTTTTAAAAATGCCAATTTTGCCTTCGTAAAAAATCGTAAATGGTTCTATATATTTTCCAGCACCTTTATCGCATTGGGTATCGTATCGATGTTTACCCAGGGCTTTAATTACGGTGTCGATTTTGTGGGTGGTCGTACTTATATCGTTCAGTTTGATAGCAAAAATGTAACTACCGAGCTTATTCACAGCGAGATCGACCGTCCTTTGGGTGCCAGTGAAGTAAAAACTTTCGGAACCAATAAGATTAGTATTACCACCAAATACCTGATCGAAGAAAATACCACAACGGCTGATACCAAGGTTAGAGAAACATTGATCGATGCTTTAAGCAAAAATCCGGATACCAAAATCAGTGATAAGAACATCGTCAAATTCCAGAAAGTTAAGGCAACTATTGCTGAAGGCTTAAAACAATCGGCATTCATGACCATTTTTATAGCTATCATAGTTATATCAGGGTATATTTTGGTTCGTTTCCGCAAATGGCAGTTTAGCCTTGGAGCGATGATCGCAACCGCTCACGATGCGCTGATGGTATTGTCGTTCTTCTCGATCTTTAAAAACTTTATCCCATTCCTCGATATCGACCAATCATTTATTGCTGCAATCTTAACCGTTATTGGTTATTCAATCAACGATACCGTGGTTGTATTTGACCGTATCCGTGAGTTCCTCAACCTGCACCATACTGCAGCTGACGACCCTAAGGAAGTAATCAACCACGCTATTAACAAAACACTAAGCCGGACTATTATCACGGCGTTGACCGTGTTATTCGTGCTGATCGTATTGTTCATCTTCGGTGGCGACGTGATCCGCGGCTTCTCATTCGCACTGTTGGTAGGGGTATGTTTTGGTACTTATTCATCAATTTGTATCGCTACCCCGGTTATCATCGACTTTGGCAAGAAAGATTTGAAATAAGCTTGTTAATCATCAAAGTAAAAAGGCTTCCCGAAGATCGGGAAGCCTTTTTGCTTTTAAAGAGCGCCATTCCTTTTACACCATTCCTACGAATACGTTAGGAATACTTAAGCCTTACTAAACAAATAGCCCTTATCTTAGCTTATAATTTATCAATGTTATGAAAAGTCTTGCCTTAAGCACCTTTCTGTTGCTGTTTGTTTTAACAGCCAAAGCACGGGATAAAATATATACCTACCCGGCCGATCATACTATCAAACCAACGATGTTTCCCCTGCCCGATTCTATCAAACTACAAACAGCTAACAGCAACGCCTATTATCAAAAGACCTTTAAAGTTGACAGCGGCATCAAAGTGAGCAGCATTTACACCCGTGTGCTTGAATTTATGGCAGCTAAGAACTTTCAGCAGAATTATGGTTATGAGCAAGAGGGTAAATTGATATTTACGACTGCCCAGGATTTAAATATCACCCAGGGAACGGCCTTCGAGAATTATGACACCAACCCCATGCCCTATACTGTACAATTTGCCTTTAGCGTTGATATGAAAAATGGGCGTTACCGCTGCACTATAAGTAATGTTGTGTTTTTCCTGCCTTCGGAAAATGGCACCCGGCGAACAAATTTGTTTGAAGTTTATGAAAAAATGACCGGCAATGAGCCCCGTCGGGTTAAAAGCTATGCAAAATCATTAATCGATTCATTCGAAAAATACCTCATTGATCTGACCAATGGACTCTATACAGAAGTTGATCACAAGGCAGATATTTACAATTCAAAATTTTAACTTATGCCAGCTGCGATCCAACTGACTGAATGCCCGAGAGACGCAATGCAAGGCATCCACGATTTTATCCCTACAAAGGTCAAAGCCGAATATATAAATCTGCTGCTGCAAGTAGGCTTTGACACCATTGACTTTGGAAGTTTCGTGTCGGCGAAAGCAATACCTCAAATGCAGGACACGAAAGAAGTTTTAAAAAAACTTGATCTTACAGGAAGCCGTTCAAAATTACTGGCTATCGTAGCAAATTACCGGGGTGCCCGGGATGCTGCGCAACATGAGGAAATAAGTTACCTCGGATACCCTTTTTCTATCTCGCAAACCTTCCAGCTTCGAAACGCCAATACGGGAATATATGAGGCTTTTGAAACGGTGCAAAGCATAAATGAATTGTGCTTGGCATCAAACAAAGAATTGTTGGTTTACTTATCGATGGGCTTTGGCAATCCTTATGGCGATGACTGGAGCAAAGAGCTTGTTTTAACCTGGGCAGCAAAACTATCAGCAATTGGCATCAGACACCTGTCCCTTGCTGATACAGTAGGCTTAGCTAAACCGGAACAGATAAGTGAAGTTTACAGCTTATTAGCGTTGGAATTGAAAAATACTAACCTTGGCATTCACCTGCACGCCACACCGGGTACCTGGCTCGAAAAGGTGGAAGCGGCCTATAAAAGCGGCTGTTCACGATTCGACGCAGCACTAAGAGGTTATGGAGGCTGCCCAATGGCCGCAGATGAGCTCACAGGCAACATCGCCACCGAAAACCTACTCAGCTACCTTTCAGGCCAGGGACTCCACCTGGGCCTTAATATGGACAAACTGGCCGAGGCGATGGATTATGCGAATTGCATTTTCCCGCAATAAACTTTAACTTTACTTTATGCTTAATAGCGACATTCCAGATTTAATACTGCAAGAGACCAAACAACTCCCAGACAATCTATTAAAAGAAGTGTTGGATTTTGTATTGCTACTTAAACGAAAAAACAAATTAAGCAATACCAAAAATGAAATCAGCACCTTGCAGCTGACTGAATTGAGTCACCTCGAATCGGAGTTTGAGAATTACAAAGTGCTGTTTCCCCATGAGTAAATACGTTGCCGACACTATGGCCATCGTGCTTTACCTTGAAGATCGCAAATTACCTGAGAAAGTTAAATTGATTTTTAAAGATACTTTGGCAGGCAAAAACGAATTATTTATCTCTGCAGTTAGTTTAATGGAAATCGGATATCTGTTTGAGAAAAAACGTATTGACACTTCAATTTCGAAAGTAATAAAACTAACCCTCGAAAATAAAAACTTTTCAATTCAGTCTTTAGATGCCAAAACTGTTGAATCTGCGTTTAAAATAAAAGCGATCCCTGAATTGCACGATAGACTTATAACAGCTACAGCATCAGTTTTAAATGCCAAACTTGTTACCAATGACCCGATCATTCAACAATCTGGATTTGTGGAGACTACCTGGTGACAACATTACGCCAAAACCATCTTGTAATGCAGCATGCCCGCCTCTTCAAACTGAGGTCCGGTTTTAACGAAATTAAATCGCTCGTAAAGACTTGCAGCAGCCAATTGGGCATGCAGGTAAACGTATTCAGCATCTGGTGGCAGATCGGCTAAAACTGCGGCAACCAGCGCCTGCCCTACCCCATGCCCCCGATATTTTTTCAGTACGGCAAAACGCTCCAGTTTATACCCTTTTTCTGTTTTACGCCAGCGCGAAGCACCCGCCGGTTCGGCCGCTACTGTAGCTAAAAAATGGTTAGACAGCTCATCATGTTCCACCTCCAGCTCAGGAGGGCAGTTTTGCTCCAAAACAAATACTTCCCGCCTTATTGCAAATGCTTTTTCAAGTCCGGCGGGGTCAATTACTTTATGTGCTGCTACTTCTGGCATTGGTTATTGGTCATTTGCTGCGCGTCATTGGGTTATTGGGTCATTTGCTGAGCGTTATTGGGCATGGGTCATTTTGTAAACGTCAATGACTATGAACCACAATACAAAGGAAAAAAGGTTATTCGGTACCCCAAAAAACCTTTTTTCCTAATTAAAAACAAAGGTCTGATGACCCAATGAATCAATAACCTACAGTTTGCTGTTTACATCAATGCAATTCAAATCTTCGAAGGCGCCGGTAAGGCGTTTTACGAAGGTTTCTTCTGCTTTGCGCAACCAAACACGCGGGTCATAGTATTTTTTGTTCGGCGAATCAGCACCTTCGGGGCTGCCAATCTGGCTTTGCAGGTAGCCTTCTTTAGCTTTATAATAATCTTTAATACCTTCCCAGAAAGCCCACTGCATATCGGTATCTATATTCATTTTGATAGCACCATAGGAGATGGCTTCGCGAATCTCTTCCTGCGATGAACCTGATCCTCCGTGGAACACGAAATTGATAGGTTTATCTGCTGCCAGGTTAAATTTCTTTTTCACATATTCCTGGGAATTATGAAGAATTACAGGCTGCAGTTTAACATTTCCGGGTTTGTAAACACCGTGTACGTTACCAAATGCTGCTGCTACTGTAAAACGATGGCTAACTTTTGAAAGTTCTTCGTACGAATAAGCCACATCTTCGGGCTGGGTATATAAACGTGAGCTATCAACATCGCTGTTGTCTACCCCATCTTCCTCGCCGCCGGTTACACCTAATTCGATCTCGAGCGTCATGCCCAGTTTCGACATACGTTTAAGGTATTCGGATGAAATTTCGATGTTCTCATGAAGTGGCTCTTCTGAAAGGTCGAGCATATGTGATGAAAACAAAGGCTTGCCGGTTTCAGCATAAAACTTTTCACCGTAATCAAGCAGGCCATCCACCCAGGGCAATAATTTCTTTGCACAATGGTCGGTATGAACAATCACTGCTACACCGTAGTGTTCGGCCAGTAAATGGATATGCCGGGCTGCAGATACGCCGCCTAAAATGCAGGCCTGCAGTTTGGAATTGTCTAATGATTTACCTGCGTAAAATTGCGCACCTCCGTTTGACAATTGGATAATAACCGGCGAGTTAACTGCTTTGGCTGTTTCTAATACACCATTAAGGGTATTGGTACCTGTAACATTTACTGCAGGTAGGGCGAATTGGTGTTGTTTTGCTATTTCGAATAACTCCTGCACCTG
>CAIPPO010000164.1 GCA_903866915.1 uncultured Mucilaginibacter sp.
GGACAGGCGCTACTGCCATCACGATAACTATCGGGACAACCAATACAACTACTCCAACCAATGCAACTACTCCAACCAATACAACTACTCCAACCAATACAACCAATACAACTAATATCACCCCTAAATCCCTGTCTTAAAAACTTCCTAACTCCTATACCCGCATCAAATAAAAACCTAAATTTGCGCTGTAAAATACAAATACCATGAGTTTCAGAACCGAACACGATACTATGGGCGAGGTACAGGTACCCGCCGATAAATACTGGGGTGCGCAAACCGAACGTTCACGCAATAATTTTAAAATTGGTCCCGAGGCATCGATGCCGAAAGAGATCATTTATGCATTTGCTTACCTTAAAAAGGCTGCTGCTTATACCAATGCCGACCTCGGTGTGCTTAGCGCTGAAAAGCGCGATATGATAGCCCAGGTATGCGACGAGATACTGGAAGGTAAGTTTGCATCCGAGTTTCCGCTGGTGATCTGGCAAACGGGTTCGGGCACACAATCCAACATGAACGTGAATGAAGTGGTAGCTAACCGTTCTCACGTGCTGGCAGGTAATATGCTTGGTGAAGGCAAAACCTTTATCCACCCGAATGACGACGTTAATAAGTCGCAATCATCCAATGATACTTACCCTACGGCGATGCACATTGCGGCCTATAAGATCGTAATGGAGGTAACCATACCGGGTATTGAAAAATTACGTGATACGCTGAAAGCAAAATCAGAAGCTTTTAAAGATGTGGTGAAGATCGGCCGTACTCACCTGATGGACGCTACACCGCTTACCCTTGGCCAGGAATTTTCGGGTTATGTATCGCAATTGGATCATGGTATCAAAGCATTAAGAAATACCCTTGATCACCTTTCTGAACTGGCCCTTGGTGGTACAGCAGTTGGTACAGGTATCAATACCCCAAAAGGTTACGACGTTAAAGTTGCCGATTATATCGCCAAATTTACTGGTCTGCCTTTTCGTACTG
Organism: uncultured Mucilaginibacter sp.; assembly: GCA_903866915.1. Lineage (GTDB taxonomy): Bacteria > Bacteroidota > Bacteroidia > Sphingobacteriales > Sphingobacteriaceae > Mucilaginibacter. Next base: position 991 of record CAIPPO010000164.1, read on the forward strand.
CTGATAACAAGTTTGAGGCTTTAGCAGCCCATGATGCTATTGTAGAAAGTCACGGTGCATTGAAACAGATCGCTGTGTCTTTAATGAAGATCGCTAATGATATCCGGATGCTGGCCTCGGGCCCCCGTTCTGGTATCGGTGAGATACATATACCGGATAATGAACCCGGTTCTTCTATTATGCCGGGTAAAGTTAATCCAACCCAAAACGAAGCAGTTACCATGGTTGCTGCCCAGGTAATGGGAAATGATGTTACCATCTCAATCGGTGGCTCCAACGGGCATTATGAGCTGAATGTATTCAAACCCGTAATGGCTGCTAATTTCCTACAGTCGGCCAGGCTGATCGGCGATGCCTGCGTATCTTTCAATGATCATTGTGCCGTTGGTATCGAGCCTAATTATGCCGGTATCAAAAAGCACCTCGAAAATTCACTGATGCTGGTAACAGCGCTCAATCCGCATATCGGTTATGAGAATGCTGCCAAGATTGCTAAAACCGCTTTGAAACAAAACTCCTCACTTCGCGAAGCAGCCATTGGTCTGGGCTTGCTCACCAACGAGCAATTCGATGCCTGGGTGAAGCCGGAAGACATGGTAGGTAGTTTAAAATAAAAGACTAACTCCAACCCCCTCTCTGCTGGTGAGGGGGTTACTTTATATATCAAGATGCAAAAACCCTTCTCCTTTTACCTTTCCGCTTTCGCCTTGATTACGCTTTTAGCTTTCGGTCTGAATGCATGCACCCGTAACCCGGGTTTACAGGGCAAAGGCGAATTAGCTTTACAAGGCGAATGGCAACAAGACTCGGTGCCAAAGGAAAAACTGCTAACCGACTATTCCTTGTACACCATCAAATTTAGCTGTGATTCATTCTTTATTCAGATCAGGAATTTCAGTAAAGTAAATAATGGTCCGGATACTTGCACCCGCTCGGGTCGCTGGACCGAATATGTGAAAGGCAATTACGAGCAGCGCAATGATACCCTGCATGTGAAGGGTCAATATTGTAATCGCGATTATACAATAAAAGATCCCGGAGGCTGTTTCCAATCCGGTATCTATGAAGAGTATTTTAAGTTGCAAAAGCATAACGATTCGCTGCTTGAATTTGATGGAGCATCAAGCCTGCAGCCTGTTATTGCACGCCTTGTTAAACGAAGTACCTGTAATCCCAAACCACTATGAAAAACAATATCTTCAAAAAACTGCTGCTGGGGCTGGCCATAGTATACCTGCCTTTGCAATCGATGGCATGGGGGACCGAGGGTCACCGTATAACCGGCTTAATTGCTGAGAGTTACCTAACACCCAAAGCGCGTGCTGCGGTTAATGCCATTTTAGGCGATACCAGTATAGCGATCGCCAGCAACTGGGCTGATTTTATCAAATCTGATCCTGCCTATAATTACTTATATAACTGGCATTTTATCGACCTCGACAAGACCTACGCCTATCCTGAACTTCAGCTTTATCTTAAACAGGATACTGCAGTGGATGCTTATACTAAACTGAATTTCCTGGTGACCCAACTGAAGGATAGATCGCTCCCAAAAGACAAAAAGCTGTTGTACCTGCGTATGCTGATCCATATCGTGGAAGACGTACACCAACCATTGCATACAGGTCATACTGCCGATAAGGGTGGTAATGATATCAAGGTAACCTGGCTCAACAACCCCTCTAACCTTCATTCGGTTTGGGATTCCGGGCTCATCGAGTTTCAGCAATTGAGTTATACCGAGTATGCAAAAACCATCAATCATACCACAGCAACACAGGTAAATGAATGGCAAAAGGCCCCAATCTCCCAATGGCTTTTTGAGTCGAACCAAATTGCTGAAAAACTCTACAGCGAAGTAAAATCCGGAGATTCGCTAAATCCATTTAAATATAATTACATCCATATCGACGTTGTCAACCGGCAGCTGTTAAAAGCCGGGGTTCGTTTAGCGGGTATGCTTAATGCTATTTTTAGTTGAAATGATGGTTGAACTTGTAATCCTTGCGAAATTTAAACTACTACAACGATCCCTTTAGCTATCGGGATAACCAATCACAACCAACATGAAGATCCTTATGGTTTGCCTCGGAAATATCTGCCGCTCGCCTTTAGCCGAGGGAATTATGCAGCAGCTGGCCGACAAGCAAGGTTTTAACTGGCAGGTGGATTCAGCGGGTACCGGTGGCTGGCATGTTGGAGAAGGGCCCGATCGCCGCTCTGTTCGTGTAGCACGTGAACATGGCATCGATATCAGCAAACAGGTGTGCCGGCAGTTCAGTAAAAGCGACTTCGAATTATTCGATCATATTTTTGTGATGGATAAGTATAATCTGTCGGACGTACAAGCTATGGCGCCACATGCCTTAGCTGCTGCAAAAGTTAAGCTGTTGCTAGGCACCAAAGAGGTGCCCGATCCTTACTTTGCCAACGAAATGTTTGAGCCGGTATTTAAGTTAATTGAGGACGGCTGCGAAGAATTGATCAGGGTTTTGGCTAAGTAGCCTATGTTCAATTTGATTCAGGTCTTTTTATACTAAAGTAAGCCAACTCTAGCCCATCTCGCTTAAAATTGGGCCGACGTGTCAAACCAGCATTTAATAATACTTTTTGCGAACCGGTATTGCCTAAGGTAGTTACCGCTACGATCTCTTTTGCATCGGTATGCATAAAACCATAGCATACTAAAATATGAGCCATTTCACTGGCGATACCTTTTCCCCAGAATTTTTTGGCCAGCAGGTAGCCGATCTCTACTTTTCCCTCCTGGTCGTAAAACTGGCGGAGCAGGCAGGTGCCGATATATTCGCCATCATGATTGGTAAATATTCCCCAGCGGCCCAGAGATTTGCCGGCGGCATAGTCGTTTAAAGTATTTTGGTAAATGTCCAGGTTTTCCTGTTTGCTCCGTTTGGGAAGATGCAGGATAACATCCTCATCGTCGTAAAGCGCCATGTAAACATCAAGATCATCTGGTCTGAACTCTCGGATCACAAAACGGGGGGTTTGGATGTGCAATGGCATAGTCAAAGGTAAAATAATTTATCTGAACGCTGGTTCATAGCATATTGGACAGCTTTGATTTGACAGAAGATCGATCAGGCAATCAAAAAATCCTCAAATCGTATTACCTTTGCATCCTATGGCATCCATCAAACCATCTGTACCCAAAGGCACCCGCGACTTCTCTCCGGCCGAAATGGCCAAGCGCAATTACATTTTCGATACTATCAAAAGTGTGTTCCGCAAATATGGTTATCAGCAGATAGAAACTCCGGCGATGGAGAATTTGAGCACCCTTACCGGCAAGTATGGTGATGAAGGTGACAAGCTGATATTTAAAATATTGAACAGCGGGGATTTGATCGATCAGCGTCTTTTAGATAAACTTGATCGACTAAACAAATATCTCGAAGAAAAGGAAATTAAACCTAAGTTAAGGGATGTTCTGCCGGACGAGGTATTTCCAAGCCCTAAAGACCATACAGTTACTTGGGTAGCAGGTAACGTTAAATCGTTAATGGAAGCCTTTGCGAAAGTAATGGATTCGGGGAAAAGCTTCGAAATTTACAAACAAACTAATTCATATTTTATCAATGAGATCTCCGAAAAAGCACTCCGCTACGACCTTACCGTTCCATTTGCGCGTTATGTGGTGATGCATCAAAATGAAATTGCTTTCCCATTTAAACGTTTTCAGGTGCAGCCGGTATGGCGCGCCGACAGGCCACAGAAAGGAAGATACCGCGAGTTTTACCAATGTGATGCCGACGTAGTAGGCTCTGAATCGCTGTTGAATGAGGCGGAATTTGTGATGATCTATGACGAGGCATTGGGTAAAATGGGACTCAAAGATTTTACCATAAAGATCAATAATAGAAAAATCCTATCAGGGATAGCCGAACTTATAGATAAAAGCGATAATATAATAGACCTTACTGTTGCTATAGATAAAATTGATAAGATAGGCCTGGATGGCGTTAGCAAAGAGCTGCTGGAGCGTGGTTTTACTGAGGATGATATCGAAAAGATCAAGCCGGTTATCTTATTACAAGGCACAAATGAGGCCAAACTGGCCAGCCTGAGAGCGACGCTTGCTGGGTCGGTCATTGGTATCAAAGGCTGTGATGAGATTGAAACCGTTTTAAATTATATAGCTGGCAATCCTTTGCGCACAGCTAAACTGGAACTGGATATTACATTGGCACGGGGCTTGAATTATTATACGGGAGCAATTTTCGAGGTAAAGACCAACGAAGTACAAATGGGTAGCATCGGCGGCGGTGGGCGTTATGACGACCTTACCGGGATGTTTGGATTAAAAGGTCTTACGGGTGTAGGTATCTCATTTGGTGCCGATCGTATCTATGATGTACTCGAAGAGCTGGATCTTTTCCCGCAAACTGCCAGTCAGGGTACTAAAGTGTTGATCTGCTGTTTTGATGCTGATGGCGAAAAATTTGCCCTGCCCCTATTGAAGCAACTTCGCGATAGCGATATCCCTTCAGAACTATACCCCGCCGGTGCGAAGATCAAAAAGCAGCTTGATTATGCTAATGCCAAACAGGTACCCTTTACCATAATGATAGGTAGCGACGAGATACAAAGTGGTTTGCTGACCCTGAAAGACATGGTGAGTGGTGGTCAGGAAAAATTGCCGGCTGATGAGATCGTTAAAAAACTCAAAGCTTGATCCGTCCGTCCGTTTACGAGTCCTTTGTAAAGCCGGACATTGCCGGACAGGGTTAAAGAATTCCTCTGAAAATGAAAGCTAAGTGGTTATTTATTTTCGGTTTATATTATCAAATTTGATTATGCGGAAAGTAACCATCGAAATAGATCAGGATAAAGATCTTCTGGCCGTTGAAGCTTTCCTGTATAAGCCCGGTATAAAATATCATTTTTACGATCAGGAAGCGTTCGAAAAGTCGATTTTGACCGGCTATCAGCAATCGGTAAATGGATTAACAAAACCTCATGATGAAGTATTGCAATCATTTATTGATAAATTTAAATGATTGCTATTTACTGGACTCCAGAATCAGAAACTACCTTTGCGCGAAATTTGGAATATTTAGCTGTTCGTTGGAACAATAAAGTTGCAATTGATTTTATTAGAAAAGTCGACGACAATCTTAAGGTAATTGCCTCTAATCCGGAAGCCTTTCCTTTTTATAACGAATCACTAAATATTCGCTGCTGTGTAATTACTCCTCAAATTACTGATTACTAACGGGTCGTCAATAATAAAATGATCGACCTTTTAACTATTTGGAACAATTATCAGAATCCGGCTAAATTGAAATTGGGATAAATTTTAATTGCCGGGCTTTTTACTAAACACCCGGCCGTCGGTTATAACTCCCTGACAAAATCCATCATCGCCACACCCGGATCGGCCTGCTTCATAAAATTCTCTCCGATCAGGAAACCATTGAAGCCTGCTTTTTTCAATTGTTTGATCGTTTCAGGATCGCTGATGGCACTTTCAGAAATTTTCAGGAATTCGGGTGGGATATGTGCTGACAACTGGTAAGAGGTTTCGACCGATACAGTAAAATCCGCCAGGTTGCGGTTGTTTACGCCGATGGCATCCAGATTAGGGTCGATGCTGCGTTCCAGTTCTTCAAGGTTATGTACTTCGAGCAGCACATTCAGCCCGAGGCTCTTGGCCAATGAGGCTAACTGGTTGATCTGCTTTGGTGTCAAAATAGCGGCGATCAGTAAGATGATATCGGCTCCAAGCGCTTTAGCTTCAATTACCTGATATTCGTCTATTATAAAATCCTTGCGCAGTATGGGGATTTTATTGGCTCGCCGGGCCCTTACCAGGTCAATCTTTCGGCCCATAAAAAACTGCCGGTCTGTCAATACTGATAGGGCCGAGGCACCTGCTGTTGCATAGCCGTTAGTTACCTGCTCCACCGACACTTTATCATTGATGATCCCTTTTGAAGGCGATCGGCGCTTAAATTCGGCAATGATGCCGGTTTTAGATGGATCGAGCAGGAAATCTTTGAAAGAAAGCACCTCACGATGAAAATATTCCGATTCCTCCAGGCTGGTATAGGATACGTTTTTCTTTGCAGATTGTATTTCTTTTACTTTGTGCGCTACGATCGTGTCAAGTATACTCATGAACCCCCTATGCTCTGCCAAATGACAGCCTAAAATTGTTGTTTTGCAATTATATTAAATTTTAACAAAATGCGACCTTTCAGCTGGTCTTTCTGCACCATTTGTTTGCGGGTTTAGCCAATTTTGTAAAATGGCACGACCATATTCGGTTAGCACCGACTCCGGGTGGAACTGTACGCCGCGTACATCATATTGCTGATGTCGCAGGGCCATGATGCTGTTATCCTTCTCGTCGATAGCTGTAACGGTAAGCGTTTCCGGTAATCCGTCCTGGTCTACTACCCATGAATGGTAACGGCCTACTTTAAAAATTTCGGGTAAACCGGCAAATAGCTTTTCGTCTTTATCGGTTATTTTGATTGGTGTGGCAATACCATGCATCGGCCTGCTCAGGTTATGTAATTTTCCTCCAAAAGCTTCCGCAATAGCCTGCTGCCCCAAACATACACCAAAGATACTTTTGGTTGCAGCGTATCTTTCTATTACGGCTAAAAGTAAACCTGCCTCCGATGGTATACCCGGACCCGGTGATAAAATGATATGACTATAAGCATTTACATCTTCCAGCGCAAATTTATCGTTCCTCCAAACGTCGCAGGTTAAACCTATTTCATACACCAGATGCACCAGGTTATACGTAAACGAATCGTAATTATCGATAATTAATATCTTGCTCATTTTTAACTTATTTAAAACTAATCCCAAATTTGAAAATCAGAGAATTAGGTTGATTTTACTTATTTCACAGATTTAATTAACCAATGCCAAATACCCGGTTAAACAATCAACAACTCACAACTCCTCAGCTAATTCAATCGCTTTTCTTAAGGCGGCTATTTTGTTATCTACTTCTTTCAACTCACTTTCCGGGTCCGAATCGGCTACGATACCCGCACCGGCCTGGTAAAACAGCGTATTATTTTTACTCAGGAAAGATCGGATCATGATGGCATGGATAAAATCGCCATTGAAACCAAGGTAGCCGATGGCGCCGCTGTAGAAACTACGTTTGGTTTTCTCATTTTCGTCGATGATCTCCATGGCCCGGTATTTTGGCGCGCCGCTTAAGGTGCCTGCCGGGAATGTATCCGCTACGATCTTAAACGACGAGGTATCGTCGCGTAGTTTGCCGCTTACATGCGATACCAGGTGAATCAGGTGCGAGTAATACTGTACTTCTTTGAACGATTTCACTTCCACCTGCTCGCAATGCCGGCTCAGGTCGTTACGCGCCAGGTCGACCAGCATTACATGTTCTGCCGATTCCTTGGGATCGTTTTCTAATAACCTCGCAATCTCGGCATCTTTCTGTGCATCACCACTGCGCTTAAAAGTACCTGCAATGGGGTATATACTAGCTATATTATTTTTAATGGTGATCTGCGCCTCAGGTGAAGAACCGAATATTCTGAAATCGCCATAATCAAAATAAAATAAATAAGGCGATGGATTAATGGAACGTAAAGCCCGGTACACATTAAACTCATCTCCTAAAAACTTTTTCGAGAACGGCCTTGATGGTACAATCTGGAATACATCGCCGCGGAAAATGTGCTGCTTCATTTTCTTTACCATAGCCATAAATTCCTCGCCACTAAGGTCCGACTCTTCCCCGCCATTGCTTGTGAAATGATATTCAGGAAAGTTTTTATTCTTGATCAGGTATTCGAGTTTTTGCAAACCGCCATTGGCATCCTGCCCTTCGGGCTGGTTTTGGAAAATATAGAGCTCGTTTTTAAAATGATCTATAGCGACGATATACCGGTAAATATGGTATTGCATCACTGGTATTTTCCGTGGGTTATCGTCAACCGTTTTTAATTTGATGGTCTCAAAGTGTTCAATTGCCTCATGGGTAAAATAGCCAAATAAACCATTGGAGATGATCTTTGTCGGGCTTATCTCGGCATCAAATTCCTGCACAAACTCGCTGACCTCATTGACCAGGTCGAATGTTCCAGGTTCCCGCACTGCCTCCGAACCATCCGGGTAGCTAAGCTTTAACCTCCCTTCGTCCAGTATCAGGCCAGCTATCGGATCACAACAAACATAGCTTAAGCTGTTTTCGCGGCTATGGTAATCAGAACTCTCCAGCAACAACGAGTTTGGGAAAACATCGCGCAGGCGTAAATAAATGCTTACCGGTGTGGTTGTATCTGCCAATAACTTTTTGGAAGTGGTATTTATCTTATATTTTTTCATTTCAATTATACAGTCGGTAATAAAACACAAAACCCGGCGTGGTTGGCGCCGGGTTCATATTAGGTTTACAATTGATTAGTAGTTCATATCAAAAACACGACCGGCTGCCATTTTTATGGAGCCACCAGCTGTTATTTTTGTTAGTTTTAATCATCGCGGTGACAAATTTATAAAGAAATTTGAATTGGCAAATTTTTAGTTAAAATATTTTAATTTTTTTTTAGGATGCGGCTCCACCTGCCAGGCCCCTGCCACTCGCCAAAATGATCACCACTACAATCGCCAGCGCTATTGTAAAAAATATTGCGACCGTTTTATGTTTGGCTTCGGGTGTACTCGCTCTTTTCGATTTGCTGTACCCAATGGTGATCAGAATGATGGCAATAAGCATGCCAGTGAGGTGCTCAACGGTCCAGTAACGGGTATCATGGGTTTTCATGGTTTCGGCGTTAAACTGTACAAATGGGCTCAGAAAATACAATACCAGGCCAACGATCAGTTGCGTATGTACCGATATGAGCGCAAAGAGGTTTATTTTGCGGTTGCTCTCGCTGAAGGGCTGTTTGCCCAACCAGCCTGCCCAGGCACGGATTATGGCAACTAGCACCAATAACAATACGATGTACCTTAAACCAGAGTGAAGGTGAAGAAGAAATGAATATGGACTCATGTTTTTATTTTTTGTTGCTAAGCAGACTTGGATATCTACAAATATAATAGGTTTTGTTTAATCGGGTATTAGGAAGTTGCATAAGATTGATTTGTCCGTGTTTTTTCAGAACCGGGCTTTATGGGATTTACGGATTGAGGTATTTTTATTGGTTAAGCAATTAGTGCGCAAAGGCTGTCATGCTGAGCTTCGTCGAAGCATGGAGGGTGGGAGTGTACGTGGGTTATTGTCTGAACCGTTAACCTGCCTGCCGGGGGGGGCGGTGGGGCGTAGGATTAAAGGATTTTTTTCAGCCTCCCCTTCCCTAAAAAATCGGTACAATCACACCAATCACCTGAAATCTGTTATTCAAACAAAAGGGCAAAATGTTGATTTGTCCGTCCGTTAATGAAAGTAATTTCTGTATGCTAAGCCTTACAGTTGTAACAAATATGGGATGATTGCCCCTAAATTTATTCAGAGTGACAAATCTTTGAATATATTAGAGGCAAACTGAATATTAATGAAGAAACTATTACTCCTTTGGCTTGCCCTTTCGGTGGTTTATTTTTGCCAGGCACAGCAAACTTTCCCGGTAAACGGCAGCTGGGATGTACGGCCCGGGCAATATGCCTTTACCAATGCCAATATTGTAGTTAGTGCCGATCAAACCATAAGCAATGGTGTGCTGCTGGTGAAGGATAGATTGATAGAAGCTGCGGGCCAGGGGCTAACTATACCGCGTGGTTATGTGGTTGTAGACCTGAAAGGTAAATACATTTACCCTGGGTTGGTTGATGCCTATACCTCCTATGGAATTTCTGATGCACCGCGTCAGGCTTTTAACGGCAGGTTTACCATAACACCGGTAACCACCAAATCCGGCGCTTATAACTGGAACGAGGCCATCCGGCCCGAGATGAACGCGCGTACCATCTTTCATGCCGATGCATCAAAAGCTGAGGATTTGAAGAAAAACGGTTTTGGCGCTGTGCAATCGCTTATACATGATGGTATTGCACGCGGCACCTCGGTCGTAGTATCTTTAGGCGATGAACGGGATAACCTGGTGATGATCAACGACCAGGCGGCTGCACATTACTCTTTCAGTAAGGGTACAGCGGCTACCAATTATCCATCATCGCTGATGGGTAGTATCGCTTTGCTGCGTCAAACTTATTATGACGCCGAATGGTACAAAACACAAAAAGAAGAATACAATATCTCGCTGGCCGAATTTAACCAGCAGCAGACTTTACCCCAGATATTCGAGGCTGGCGATCCTTTCAATGTTTTACGTGCTGATAAGATTGCCAAAGAGTTTGGTAAACAATATATCTACAAAACAGATGGCAGCGAGTACCGACGTTTAGACGCGATCAAAAATACCGGCGCCAGTTTTATCATCCCGCTTACTTTCCCCGAGCCTTATGATATCGAAGACCCTATTGATGCCAAAAACATCAGTTATGAGCAATTGAAAAACTGGGAACTGGCACCCGGTAACCCTGCTGCTTTAGAAAAGGCAGGTATCAGGTTTGCCATCACCTCTTATGGTTTGCAAAGCAATAAAGATTTCTGGACCAACCTGCGCACGGCTATCGACCGCGGCCTTAGTGAAAAACAGGCTTTACTATCGCTTACTCAAATTCCTGCTGAACTATTGGGTGTAAGTGATAAACTGGGCACCTTAACCAAGGGCAAGCTGGCCAATTTTATCATCACTTCTGATAACCTGTTTAAAAAAGACAATGTTATTTATGAGAACTGGGTCGAAGGTCGCCAATATATTGTAAGCCATGCCGACCTGGCCGATTTACGCGGTAACTATTTACTTTCAGGCGAGGGCTTTGCTAACATCAGCCTTAAAATAGGTGGAACTCCCGGTTCTTATGAACTGAATGTAGTACGCAGCGGAGCTGATAGTGCCCATACCCGCGGAACCCTGACCCGGAATGGAGATCTCGTTTCGATTTATTTCGACCTGAAGGATAAACCTGCCGGCAGCATACGGCTTACTGGTTATATATCTTCAGTATCACCTGTGGTTTTAAGTGGTAATGCCGTATTACCCGATGGAACTTTCAGCAACTGGTCGGCAAACCTAACCAGCGCTTTCACGCCGGAGGCGGCTAAAGCCGAATCGAAACCTACGATAGAAGTGGGCCCGGTGGTGTACCCGCTTGCACCATTTGGTAATACCGAATTGCCAAAACAGGAAACTACTTTATTTAAAAATGCAACGGTTTGGACTAACGAAAAAGAAGGCATCCTGCAAAATACCGATGTACTGATAACTAATGGAAAAATTAAATCCATCGGCAAAAACCTGCCTGTGCCAGCCGGTGCAAAAGTGGTTGACGCTACCGGTAAACATATTTCGCCCGGCATCGTTGATGAGCATTCGCATATTGCGGCTACCGGGGGTATCAATGAGGGTACCCAGGCCGTAACATCCGAAGTACGTATTGGTGATGTGCTCGATTCAGAGGATATTAACCTTTACCGGCAGCTGGCAGGCGGGGTAACCACTTCGCATATCCTGCATGGATCGGCCAACCCTATCGGTGGGCAAACCATGCTCATTAAACACCGCTGGGGTGTACTGCCCGAGGAAATGAAGTTTGATGGCGCGCCCGGCTTCATCAAATTTGCGCTAGGCGAAAACGTTAAACAAAGTAACTGGGGCATACCCGAGGGTACGCCAAATATGCGTTTCCCGCAATCGAGAATGGGGGTTGAGCAGGTTTATGTTGATGCCTTTACCCGGGCTAAAGAGTATAAGGCTGCCCGTGCCCTTAAAGGCAACCACGTGCGCCGCGACCTCGAGCTGGATGCACTGGTGGAGATACTGGACGATACCAGGCACATCACCTGTCATTCTTATGTACAATCAGAAATTAATATGCTGATGCATGTGGCCGATTCGATGGGTTTCCATATCAATACCTTTACGCATATACTCGAAGGTTATAAAGTGGCCGATAAAATGCTTGCACGGAATATTGCCGGATCGACCTTTTCAGACTGGTGGGCCTATAAAATGGAAGTTAGCGAGGCTATCCCCTATAATGGTGCCCTGATGCACGATGTGGGTATTACTACTGCATTTAATTCCGACGATGAAGAAATGGCCCGCCGCCTTAACCAGGAAGCTGGTAAATCAGTTGCTTATGGTAAACTAAGCGAAGAAGAAGCCTTGAAGTTTGTGACGCTAAATCCGGCCAAAATGCTGCATGTTGACCAACGTATCGGCAGTTTAAAACCCGGTAAGGATGCCGATATCGTGATTTGGTCGGCCGACCCGCTGTCGATTTATGCCGTAGCCGAGAAAACTTATGTTGATGGTATCAAGTACTGGGACATTGAAGAGGACGCTGCTAAACAGAAAGCATTAAAAGCCGACGAATCACGCATCATTCAAAAAATGATCGCCGCAAAAAATAAGGGTGCAGCAACACAAAAACCAGCAGGTGCTAAAGGTCGCCCGCGTTACACCTGCGATACCATTGAAGATGATGCCTATGTAGTGGCTGATGATTACAACGGTGCGCAAACCAAAAACACCGACGAGCAAAGCAGGAATAAATAAATTTTGACAGTAGAGGAATAAGAAAATGATCAAAAATATATTAACCACCACTGGATTATTGCTGGGCACAATCCTTGCCTTTGGTCAGGCTACCCTATCACCGGCGCCGGCACAAAGCAAACCGGTGATTATTACTGGGGCAACAATCCATATCGGTAACGGGCAGGTGATCAGCAAAGGATACCTGGCCTTTGATAAAGGAAAAATTACCGCTATTGGCGAAGGTGCTGCACCTAACACCGCCGGTGCCGAGGTGATAGACGCAACAGGCAAACAGCTTTACCCCGGTTTTATCTGCCCGGTAACCACCCTTGGACTTATAGAGACAGAGGAAGGCGCCCGCGGTACCGTTGACGATTATGAAACCGGCGACATCAATGCCAATGTGCGCAGCATCATTGCCTATAATACCGACTCAAAAGTGATCCTTACGGTACGCTCCAACGGCATATTGCTGGCACAGCCTACACCTTCAGGCGGACTCATCTCGGGGCAATCATCCGTAGTACAGCTGGATGCCTGGAACTGGGAAGATGCAGCCTATAAAAAAGATATTGCCATACACATCAACTGGCCGGTTTTAGAACCACCGCGCCGCCGCCGTGGTCAGGCAGCTCCGCAGGAAAGCGCTGAAGAGCGTTTTCAGAAAGAGTTAGATGCCATATATAGCTTGTTTGGCCAGGCCAAAGCTTATGCCGAAACAAAACCTGCCGTTATTAACCTGCGCTTTGAGGCGATGAAGGGCCTGTACGATGGCAGCAAAAAGCTATTTGTAAATGCCGATGGTGCAAAAGAGATTGCACTGGCGGTTAATTTCGGCAAGCGACTGGGTATTTCGGTTGTAATTGTGGGCGGTCGTGAATCGTACCTGGTGACAGATATTTTAAAGAGCAACAACGTACCAGTGATTCTGCGCGAAACCCAAACCCTGCCCACCCGCGAAGACGACGACGTTTACCTGCCATACAAACTGCCCAAAATTTTGCAGGATGCAGGCGTATTATACGGCCTTACGGGTATTGGCTTTTGGCGGCAACGTAACCTGCCCTTTGAAGCCGGGCAGGCAGCCGGTTATGGTTTAACCAAAGAGCAGGCCCTTAGCATAATCACCATCAACAACGCCAAAATACTAGGCATTGATAAAACCACAGGCACACTTGAAGTTGGTAAAGATGCCAACCTCTTCATCTCTAGCGGCGATGCTTTGGATATGATTACTATTGATGTACAAAAAGCCTTTATCCAGGGCAGAGATATAAACCTGGATAACCTGCACAAGCAGCTCTACCGCAAATTTGCAGCAAAATATGGAGTGAAGGCTAATTTGTAAAGCATATTTGGTATCAGGATTGCGGTGATCTTTGACCGAACTTCGCAAGTTTAAAACGGCCTTTGTAATATCAAGCCATTTTTTGTCCGTCAGTAAGGTGTAGCTGTACTTAGGCGGACAAGTCTGCCTCTGAGCATCTTTGCCTGCCTGAATTAGTCTCAGGTTGTGCCGATAGCTATCGGGAGGCCTGAGACTTTTTTGTTTGTAGCGTTCAATAAAATAGTGTTCACGTAAAACGCCTGTAAACGCCTGTAAACAGCCTCTAAAAATGCGTTTGGAGGCCAAAAAGGGGCTTTTTATGACCATCAGATTTCCGGTCATTTTTGGGTTTTTTTGTAAGTGTTTTACTGCCAGGGGCTTAAGTGTTCAAAAACGGGCGCCCGACCGGAAATAGCATCTCACTGTAAGCCA
>CAIPPO010000165.1 GCA_903866915.1 uncultured Mucilaginibacter sp.
ATAACTCATCGTAAACGAGCAATTCCTTAACTCGTTCAATCTTATGCATAATGATATAGTGTTCGATATTGATACCTACCAGTTCCGAGAACAGGTTAGCCATATAGGTATAATCGTGGTTGAGTTTATCGCTCAGATAATCAGAGAAATTAATTTTAACCGGTTCATCAGCATAATGCACCATTTCCACGATCACTTTTTTTATTTTTTCGATGAGGATACTCTTCCCGTCGTCTAAAATCTCCAGTCCGAATTTCAGGAGGTTTTTTTTAAGCTCCCAAAGTTGTTCAGCAATTAAACCTTCGGGCACATCTACTTCGCCAAGCTCTACCCGATGATATTTAATTGAAAGTTTATGCAACTGCTGTTTAACGATCATTTTGCATCGGATACAAACCATGTTTTTGATGTAGATTTTCATGGCTGGTTATGGAACATGCTAAATCGCTTTTGAACAATTGTATTACCTGATATATAAAGGTATGCTTAGAAAAAAGGCAGTTTACAAAGCAAGGTTTATTTTCAATGCGCCGGGTTTTGAACTTTACCTGCAAAACTGCCTCCTGATACAACAAGCGATTAAATCAACAATGGTTTTAATAAAATGGAAAATAAAATCCGCCCCGAATATTAACTTCCTGATGTTTAATGGAAGCTAAAATTACTTGCCTTTTTTTGGGAATTTTAGTGCCAGAAATACGTCTGAAAGTTCATAATGTAATTTTGCTGCGGCGGCGCTTAAACCTGGCGGGTGTGAATCATGTAATAAATTCAGGTAGTTATGTAAATGTTCAAATAGAATCCGACCGACCTTTATTACTTCGATCCGGACTGGTCCTGTAATTAAACAACAGCCTATTGATGTTTAAACTCATGATGGATTGGATTTAAGGGTTAAATAAATGAAAAGGTCATGGAAAGTAAAATACCTGCTGTCGCAAAGCTGGAATCTGGAAAGGCGCACATTATAGTGGAAATAATTGAATATGTACCCAACGCCGTTGTCATTAAAACCATTATTAAAAAATCGACGGGCAATATTAGTATCATGTCATTCGACAGTGGCGAGGGGCTAACGGTTAAAACCAGTCCGTTTGACACCTTCGCTCAAATAATTGAGGGTAGTGCCGATATTGTTATCGAAAATGTTACCAACCACCTTGAAACCGGTATGGGTATTATTATTCCGGCCCACCTACCCAATTATATCAAACCAAACGGTAGGTTTAAGATGATACAAACCATTATTAAAAGTGGTTATGAATAATCCAAGCCCCGGAGACAAAATTAGTTTGCCAAGACTGACCTAATGCTCTACTAAAGCAATGTTTTGGGCACAAACACATCATAAATCAACTGTTAAGAACCTATGATAACAGCAATCTTGATTATTTCACTACTCTTTTTTGTATATATTGGAGTTCGTTTACATTTTACATTTCAATTCAGAAGACAAGTAAAAAAACTGTTTTCGGCTCGGTATAACGGCCCTGTAAAAAGGTTCAGCTACGCGCAGTTGGAAGGATTGCCCGAACCAGCAAAACGATATTTTAAGCATATCCTAATAGATAATCAGCCATATATTCAGTATGCCCGAATTACTCATGAAGGTCATTTCAAAACAGGGTTTGATAAAAAATGGATAAATATCAAAGGCGAACAATATGCAACTACGCAAACACCGGGTTTTATTTGGAAAGGGATTACTCCATTCTTTACAGCCCGTGATATGTATATTCAAGGTAAAGGGCGACTGATCGTTTCACTTTTATCTGTTTATAATATAGTTGATGGGTCCGGAGAAACATACAATCAGGCCGAATTGCAACGCTGGCTTGGTGAAAGTGTAATGTATCCAACAAACCTGTTGCCGGGCAATAATTTACATTGGCAGGCTATAGACCAAACCACCGCAAGGTTCACCTACGATTATCAGGGTTTATCACTCTATTTTATAGTTTCATTTAACGACGCGGGTGAAATAACCCAGCTTGAAACAAAAAGGTATATTGATGTTAAAAATCAGGCAACATGGATCATTAAAATGGGCGTTTATAAATCCATCAACAATATCAGGGTACCAACTAAATTTGATGTCATCTGGAGATTAGAAAAAGGAGATTTTAGCTATGCCAGGTTTAATATAATGCAGATAGAATATGATAAACCTTTTATTTTTTAACCTACATTACTAAAACTATAGCGCCCTTCACCGTTCCATTTCTAAGGGCTGCCAGTGCCTCATTCGCTTCGAGCAATGGAAACAATCGCGTTTCGGTTTTTACAGGTATTGAAGCCGCTACTTTTAAAAATTCGTGCCCATCCTTCCGTGTCAGGTTAGCAACCGAACGAATAATACGTTCTCCCCATAGTATTTCGTAGGGAAATGAAGGAATATCGCTCATATGTATACCTCCACAAACAACTGTCCCTCCTTTATCAATATCTTTGAGGGCCTTGGGTATCAGTGACCCTGCCGGTGCAAAAATGATCGCTGAATCTAAAACCTCTGGCGAAGGTTGCGACGAATCCCCGGCCCATATTGCACCCATTTTTTTCGCAAAAGCCTGTGAAGTCAGATCACCATCACGGGTAAAAGCATAAATTTCTTTACCCTGTTTCAGAGCCAACTGCGTTAGGATATGCGCTGCAGCGCCAAAACCATATATTCCCAGCCTTTGGGTGTTTTTACTGATCATTGTGTATGACCGATAGCCAATTAATCCGGCACATAATAAAGGCGCAGCGGAAGGATTGCCATATATTTCGGGCAGCGAAAAACAAAAGTCCTCAAATGCTACAGTATATTCCGCGTAGCCCCCATCTATGGTATAACCGGTAAAAAGGGCATTTTCACAAAGATTTTCATGTTCCCGCAGGCAATATTCACAATGACCGCAGGCAAAGCCAAGCCATGCAATTCCAACCAGGTCACCAATTTTTAACTTTTGCGTTGCGGCGCCCAACTGTACAACTATACCTATAATCTCGTGCCCGGGTATCAATGGTAATTTGGGTTGACCGAGTTCGCTATCCATGATATGAAGATCAGTGCGACAAACCCCGCAGGCTATGATCTTCACCAATACTTGTTTTGCGGCTGGCAATGGTAATGGTATTGCCTTCGCAACTAATGGTTGCCCGGGAACATCCATAACCATGGCGAGCATGGTTGATGGTAGAGGCGATATACTATTGCCGATTTTCGTATTCCCGTTCATGCTGCTGTTTTTTTTGTTTCATCCAGGTCAGATTCCATGATTTTGATCTCCGCTTTCTCTTTAACAATACCCTGGCGAAGTAGACCAAACAAACTCATGTAAAAATTGGCAACATATACCAATGCAAAACCAGCTATAAGGTACCCAACCCAATTATCCATTAAGAGTTTATAACCAGTCAGCAATAAAAAAAAGATGGTAACATAATGACTGAAACAGAATTCGCAGGTAAACACATAAAAAAATTTCCTTTCAAGCACGGTCCTCCCCAGGTGGCAGCGCTTTATACAATATTTCCGCGGCTCGTTAAAAATCTCCTCGTGCGTCACTGTCCAGGCAATAGAAGCTATAGGGATGGCTAATAGGAAAAGCCATAAGATTTGGGTTAATACCGGCATTTTAGAACAGCAACAAAAGCTTAGTCTTTAAAATCAATAACCAATTCATTTTTAACGGTCCAAACACCGGGGGCTTTCCAGGCAATACGCTCAGCCTCTTCCTTTTGGAAATAAGAGTTAACCGTGCCGTTCAGTGTAACATTATTATTCAAAATACTAACACTGACATCCTGGTTAGCCATGGACCAATTTCGTTGTAATGCTTGCTCTATCGTGCCTTCTTCTATTTCGTCTGTAGTTTTTGGCTGCACACGGATATCGTTGGTCAATACTTTTACGCCTTCCAGGTTCCGAACGGCATTTTTAATTGCTTCTTTCTGAAAATTCCATTCCACATCTCCTTCCAGTGTAACCCAGCCGTCCTCAACTTTTACTTTGATGCGTTGATAAGGCACCTCCCAGTTGCTCTTTAGAGAGTCCAAAACTTCCCGGGCAATTTCATTGTCCGTACGTTCATTTGGATTGATGAATTTGACTTCGATCTTTTCAACAACAGCTTTTACTCCGGCTACTTTCCTGGCAGCATCCTCAGCTTTTGTCTTCTTTAAATAGCTGTCCACAACACCCGTCAGCGTTACAATACTGTCTGTACTTGTAACCCCGATTTCAGCTATGTTTAATATAGGTTCCCAACCAATTGCAGCCTCAACATCTCTTTGTATTACTTCGTCGTTTTTCATTTGAAAGCTTTGATTTTTAGATATTATAGAAGATAAATTGCAGGGTTTTCAGATAAGGAACAGGCGCTTTGAGAAATATTCTCTAACAAAGGCATGCTGCTGATTTTCGGTCATTTTATCAGCCGACTTAATTTCTATGATGATGTCTGCAAAACGATGATCCTTTCTTAGCGTATTATACAATTCAACTTTTGCATCAGTAGGTCCGAAAAGCACTACATCATTGTAATTTCTGATCACCTCACCCAGTTCTCTGTAATAGTCGGCTTCTTCATGTTGCTCCTTATTATGCATCAGGTTTTCGCTACGCCCCAGGGTGCTTTCCTTTTCCTCGTGGGTGAATTTCGAAACCAGACTTTGAGTTTCTATAGGATCGGTGGTAAACTCCATCAAATGAGCATTTTGATGATCCATCCAAATACCAAGGCTTTTTTCGGTTTTTATCTTTTCCATTTTATTATTTAAAAATGCTGCTTTAGCACATTACCCCACCATCCAGTATTATTTGTGTACCATTACAATAGCTTGAATCGTCGCTAGCGAGATAGATGAATGCATTGGCAACTTCTTCGGGTTTACCCAAACGTTTCATCGGACTCAATTCCTCCCAGATGTGCTTGTTATCTTGCGAAACTCCTTTTAAAAATGGTGTTTCGATATAATAAGGACAAATGGCATTGGCCCGTATCTGTTGTTCGCCATATTGCACCGCAATGTTTTTTGTAATACCTAAAACGCCATGCTTGGCTGCTGTATAAGGTACCAGGCCTCGTTCGGCTTTAAGGCCAGCAAGTGATGACATATTAACAATTACGCCTCCACCCTGTTTCAAAAACTGTTGTAATTCATATTTGATGCAATAAAACTGCCCCGTTAAATTCACTTTGATGATCTTTTCCCATTCTTGTTCATCCATATCATGAATACCACTGTATGGACCTCCAATTCCGGCATTGTTTAAGGCAACGTCTAATCGCCCAAACTCTGCTACGGTGGTAATGATTGCGTTTTTTACACTCTCAACATCCGATACATCAATCGGCACAAATAAACATGCAGCACCTAAAAGTTCCAGGGCATTAATAGTTCCCTGATGCTCTGAATTTGGCAGATCAGCAACAACTACTTTTGCTCCTTCACGGGCAGCTTCAAAGGCGCAGGCTTGCCCTATTCCTGAATTTCCACCTGTGATGAATACTACTTTATTTTCTAATTTTCGTGGCTTTAACATAAACTTTAAGAATAATTGGTGAGGATCAAACCTCGCATCAAATTGTTTTCCATTTGGTTATCCAAATTGAAGCCAGGTGAATTATTGAATCAAAAAGCCTGAAAAAGCGAACAGGCAATTTTTCGCTTTTTCAGGCAGCAATACTAGTTGTCGTATTCTATTACCAGTTCATTGTCAACGGTCCAAACGCCGGGAGCATTCCAGGCTATCTGTTCAGCCTCATCTTTGGCATAATATGAATTGACCGAACCTTTTAAGGTTACGTTATTACCCGCAACATCTACATGAATGTCTAAATCGTCGATTGACGAGTTACGTTGCAAGGCAAATTCAATATCCTGCTTTTCGATCAGGTCGTGAGTTTCTGATTTGATCTTGATGTTGTTATTTACATCCAAAACACCAGCTATATTTTTTATTGCAGTTTTTGCCGCTACTCTCTGATAGTTCCATTCTAATTCGCCGTCCAAAGTAACCCAGCCATGTTCAACTTTGGCTTTGATCTTATCTGCCGGAACTTCCCAGTTCCATTTCCAGGCATTTAATATTTCTGTTGCAATTTCGGTATCGGTTCTGCTGCCTGTATTACCGTATTTGATGACGATCTCTTCTGCCACAACCTTTACTCCTGCAACGTTTTTAGCTGCATCTTCCGCCTCCAGTTTTTTTGCATAGCTATCAACTGTTCCGGTTAGCGTAATTACGCCATCTTTAACTGTTACGCCAATTTCGGCGGCATTCAATAATGGTTCCCATTTTAGGGCATCCTGTACATCCTTCTGCAAATCTTGATTGGTTTTCATTTTGATTATTTTAATATGTAGATAAATTGCAGAAAATTGCGTTTGCTATATTCAGTTGAAGATGAGATACCTATTAAGGCATCTTATTTTCGCCACTAAATTTTAGGCATGTTTGATGAGATCGGTCGCGATGATTTTCTTACGATCCTCGTATTCTTCAGGTCCAATTTCACCTGAGGCGAAACGTCGCTGCAGTACGTCCAAAGCTGTCCTACGCTTGTTTCGCTGGAAGGGAATATCGTATGGGGTGGCAAATATCCAAATAAGCATTACGATCCATATGAACCACCAGATGAAATACATGCCCCAGAAATAGTTATAGTAAAACATGATGTATTTTTTAATAATTTATTACAATA
>CAIPPO010000166.1 GCA_903866915.1 uncultured Mucilaginibacter sp.
GCATTTCTGAGGACGCTAGAAAAAGGAATCGCTTTTTTCGAAAACGAATATCGACTAGTTACCTATCAATTTGGCGATAAGCCATTTGATCTTTCCCTAAAACCTGAATTATTTAGTGGCGAGATCGCGTTTAAATTACAAGATACTTATGGATTCCCCATTGATTTAACAGAACTGATGGCGCGAGAGCGCGGTTTATCTGTTGATATGGACGGATTCGATACAGCTATGCAAGCTCAAAAAACCCGCTCCCGCGCCGCCACCGCCATCGATACCGGCGATTGGGTAGTGCTCCGTAATGAAGAAAATACCCTGTTTACTGGCTATGACGAAACGGAAAGTATCGCCCATATCGTCAAATACCGTAAAGTTACGGCAAAAGGTAAAGAGCAATACCAACTGGTATTGGATAAAACTCCGTTCTATGCCGAAAGCGGCGGACAGGTAGGCGATACCGGCCAGCTGGTATTCCCTGACGGGGAGGTACTGGAGGTGACAGATACCAAAAAAGAAAATGCCCTCATCGTGCACTTCGTAGATGCGTTGCCGACCGATAAAGCGATCAATGATTCGCTTACGGCTATCGTCGATCCTCAAAGAAGAACCAGTATCGAGAATAACCACTCAGCTACCCATTTGCTGCATGCCGCATTGAAACAGGTGCTGGGTATTCATGTTAACCAAAAAGGGTCGCTTGTTAATGATGAATATCTACGTTTCGACTTCTCGCATTTTGCAAAAGTTACGGAGGAGGAACTGGCCCGCATCGAAACTATCGTTAATGAAAAAGTGCGCCAGAATATCGGTTTGAAGGAAGAGCGCAATGTGGCTTACCAGTTGGCCATCACCAGCGGTGTTACTGCATTGTTCGGCGAAAAATATGGCGAATATGTTCGGGTGATCACATTTGATGATGAGTACTCTAAAGAGCTTTGCGGAGGTACACACGTTAAAGCTACCGGGCAGATCGGGTATTTCAAAATCATTTCAGAAAGCGCTGTTGCTGCCGGAGTAAGGCGAATTGAGGCAATTACCGGTATTGGTGCCGAAAATTATATCAACGAACAGAGTAAACTGGTGCACCAGCTGAAGGAGTTGCTTAAAAACCCGAAGGATATTGGCAAAAGCATCGAAAGTTTGCTGGATGAGCATAACAAACTGAAAAAGGAACTGGAGAAAGCGCTGATCGAAAAATCATCCGGGCTAAAAGACGAACTCGCTAAAAAAGTGCAGCATATTAATGGTGTAAATTTCTTAGCCGAGAGAGTCGTGCTGCCGAATGCGGATGCGGTTAAAAACCTGGCCTACCAGTTAAAAGATATTGTATCCGATCTGTTCCTTGTGCTGGCAACAGAAATTGAAGGCAAACCCGGCATAGCTGTGATGATCTCAGAAAACCTGGTAAAGGATAAAGGGCTTAACGCAGGCAATATTGTCCGCGAACTGGCGAAAGAGATACAGGGTGGTGGAGGCGGTCAGCCCTTTTTTGCAACTGCAGGTGGCAAAGATGCCACCGGTTTGGAT
Organism: uncultured Mucilaginibacter sp.; assembly: GCA_903866915.1. Lineage (GTDB taxonomy): Bacteria > Bacteroidota > Bacteroidia > Sphingobacteriales > Sphingobacteriaceae > Mucilaginibacter. Next base: position 1,525 of record CAIPPO010000166.1, read on the forward strand.
AAAGCCCTGGCGAAAGCGAATAGCTTTATCAGCTAAGCAATTAAGGGAATAATTCTATATTTGGGCTTTATTGTTTGAATTTTTTTCTATGTCAGTTACCCCTGATAGCGCGAGTGATCAATATGAATTAGTGGTGGGTTTGGAAGTGCACGCGCAGTTATCTACCCAAAGCAAGTCGTTTTCTTCCGATTCTGCTGCCTTTGGCGGCGATCCGAATGTGCATATTAGTGCCGTTTCGCTGGGCCATCCCGGTACTTTGCCCTTCATCAACAAGAAAATGGTGGAGTATGCAGTTAAAATGGGCTTTGCATGCAATTGCTCTATCAACCTGCATAATACGTTTGCCCGTAAAAATTATTTCTATGCCGATCTGCCGAAAGGCTACCAAATTACGCAGGATCATGCACCCATTTGCCTTGGGGGCTTCGTGCCCGTGCGACTGTCTGATGGTACGCAAAAAAATATTGCCATTCACCATATCCATATGGAAGAGGATGCCGGCAAAAGTATGCACGACCAGCATCATGCCGATTCGCTGATCGATCTTAACCGTGCCGGCGTGCCGCTCATCGAGATCGTTTCTGAACCTGATATCCGCAGCAGCGAAGAAGCCGGACAATACCTGACCGAGATACGCAAATTGCTACGTTACCTGGATATTTGCGATGGTAATATGGAAGAAGGCAGTATGCGCTGTGATGCAAATATTTCGGTTCGTATTAAGGGTGAAACCGCCTACGGCAACCGTTGCGAAGTGAAAAACATGAATTCCATCCGCAACGTACAGCGGGCCATAGAGCATGAGTTTGAACGCCAGGTGCGGGTATTGGAAAGTGGTGGAAAAATAGAACAAAATACACTAAACTTTAATGCTGAAACAGGTGAAACATCGGTACTGCGTTCAAAAGAAATGGCAAACGATTACCGTTATTTCCCTGAACCCGATCTGCAGCCACTTTTCCTGACCAATGACTATGTTGAACAGATACGGAAAAGTCTGCCTGCGCTACCAAACCAGCTTTTTGCAAAATATACTGTTGCACTAGAACTCCCTGCTTATGACGCAGCTGTTATTACTGCCGATAAAGAAATAGCCTTTTACTTTGATGAACTGATTACCCATACAACGAATTATAAAGCTGCAGCCAATTGGACAATGGGGCAGGTGAAGTCGTATCTGAACGAAAATAATCTGGCTATTTCCGCATTCCCAGTCAAACCAGCTAAACTAGCAGCGTTGATTGCTCTGGTTGATAGTGGCAAGATCAATAACTCGCTGGCAAGCCAAAAGCTTTTCCCGGCTTTGTTACTCGAACCGGATAAATCGCCTGAACAATTGGCAAAGGATTTGAACTTGTTAATCAGTGCTGATTCAGTGGATGTTAAACAGTTTATCGAGGATGCGCTCGCAAAATTCCCAGATAAAGTAATCGAATACCAAAAAGGTAAAAAAGGCGTTTTGGGCTTGTTTATGGGCGAGATCATGAAGAGTTCAAAAGGCAGGATAGACCCGCAGAAAACTAACCAATTACTGATTAAAGAATTAGAATCAAAATAAATGAAAAGACATTCAAGTATTTATTGCCTGGTAGCCATTTTTGCTGTTGCGCTGCTATCTTGCAAAGACAAATCGACATTTGTTATTAATGGGACCATTAAAAACCCGGGCAGTTTAAAAAAGGTTTATTTATGGCAGGCTGATAGCAGCAGATTGAATAAAGTAGATTCGACCAATCTGGGCGAGAATGGACAGTTTCAGTTTAAACATAGTACGCCATACGCTAACCTATTTAATATAGAAGCCGGGGGGCATATATTCGACCTGATCAGCAAAAACGGAGATGCAATCGAGTTTTCGACCAACATAGCTGATAGCTCACATAATTATACGATCAGTGGATCTGAAGAGTCGGATAAAATAAAAGAGTTTAACGCCATCAATAACCAATATACCGCCAGGATCAATAAACTTGTGGAGGAATATCGGTCTAAATCCAGGCAAATAGGTAAAGAATCAGATTCGCTGTTAAATGTATACCGTCCGCTGATTATGGCCCAGTTAGGTGATCAGAGTAATCAGGTATTGAAATTTATCGATGCCAATTCAAACTCATTAGCTGCATTTTATGCCATGATGTCGCTGGAGCCCATGAAATATGAACAGCAAATGGTGGCCTATGCTGAAAAGATAAAGGATCAGTTTAAAGATAACCCGGCTGCACAGCATTTTATTAAGCGTATGCAGGAGGTTGAGCCAATATCTATTGGCCATAAAGCTCCTGATTTCAGTACAACTGGCGTCGATGGCAAGCCGGTGAAACTATCTGATTACAAAGGCAAATATGTCCTGCTCGATTTTTGGGCCTCCTGGTGCGGTCCATGCCGCCAGGAAAACCCCAATGTGGTCAAACAGTATCATATTTATCAATCGAAGGGTTTGAATATCCTGGGTATTTCGCTTGATGTTCAAAAAGCTAACTGGCTGGATGCCATTCATAAAGACGCCTTAACCTGGCAACATGCATCTGATTTGAAAAATTTCGATGGTCCGACTGAAAAGCTCTATCATATAGAAGCTATTCCGTCTAATTTTATGATCGATCCGCAGGGTGTAATCGTTGCAAAAAACATTACCGGAACCGATCTTGAAGAATTTTTAAACAAAACGTTTAATAAGCCTCAATAATAGGTTAAGAAAAGGTAACAATTAACAATTTGTTAATATTGAATTAACCATTTCCTTTTTTAAAGCTCATACATTTATGCAAAAATTGAATCATGAGCACTTCTGCTAAACAAAAAATTCTAATTGTTGACGACGAACCGGATATCTTAGAGCTGATAGAATACAATTTAAAGAAAGAAGGATACCAGGTTTACACCGCGAGGAATGGCCAGGAAGCAGTATCTGAAGCCAAAAAAGTATTACCTGACCTGATTGTGCTGGATATCATGATGCCTAAAATGGATGGTATTGAAGCCTGCCGCATTATGCGTACGATGCCTGAATTTAAGAATACATTCATGGTTTTCTTAACCGCCCGCAGCGAAGAATACTCTGAAATAGCCGGATTTAACGTTGGAGCCGATGATTATATTGCCAAACCAATAAAGCCACGGGCCCTGGTCAGCCGTATTAATGCTATATTAAGGCGTAATGCACCGGCAGAAGAAGTTACCGATAACAAACTCGAAATAGGTGATCTGGTGATTGATCGCGAGGCATACCTGGTGTTTCAAAAAGGCGAGAAAGTTGTTCTGGCTAAAAAGGAATTTGAATTGCTTTACTTGCTGGCCTCTAAACCAGGTAAAGTTTATACCCGCGAAGTGATCTTAAAAAATATATGGGAAGATTCTGTGGTGGTAACCAACAGAACAATTGATGTTCACATTCGCAAATTGCGCGAAAAATTGGGAGATGACATTGTATCGACGGTCAAAGGCGTCGGCTATAAATTTGAAGCATAAAAAAATGCCCCGTTTATCGGGGCATTTTTGCTTTACAAGGCGTACAAAGCCTGTTATACCGATTGTTTGATAAACCGTATCTTTGCAGGCTATGAAGTTTCCGAAGTTTGCCGACCTGATCCTGTTTGAGAATGATGACGTTATGGTGGTTAACAAGCCGCCGTTCCTCAGTTCGCTTGATGAAAGGGAAGGAGGTGAGGTTAATTTGCTGCGCCTTGCCAAAGGATACTGGGAAGATGCACAGATTTGCCATCGGTTAGATAAAGAGACCTCGGGCGCACTGATCATCGCAAAAAATCCGGAAGCTTATCGTAATATTTCCATTCAATTTGAAAAAAGGCGCGTTAAAAAAGTTTACCACGCCGTAATTGATGGAACCCATGTTTTTGACAACTTATTGATAGATCTTCCCATCCTCAACTCGGGCAAGGGCAACGTATCAATCAGCAGGCAGGATGGTAAGCGGGCCGAGACCTGGTTTCAGTCGCTCAGATATTTCAAGCACTATACTTTGGTAGAATGCCGACCGGTAACAGGTCGTATGCACCAGATCAGGATCCACCTGGCAACCCAGCGGGCGTCTATAGCAGGCGATGAAATGTATAAGGGTAAACCTGTATTCCTTTCGGCCCTTAAACGCAAATACCACCTTGGAAAAGACCAGGAAGAGCTACCAATCATGAAGCGCTTTGCGCTGCATGCCTATGAAGTTACCTTTAAATTACTGGATGGTAAGGATATTACGGTGCATGCGCCCTATCCCAAAGATTTTGAGACTTTGCTTAAGTTGTTGGAGAAATTTGATGGTTAATTATTGGGTATAAGGTATCAGATATAAGATAATCCAATCACCGGTTTAAATGGAATTCTGTCAGTTATTTTTAGACCGATCTACTTAACCCCAAAACCTAATAACCGATACCTAATCAAAAACCACCTAGTACCCCAATATTTTCAATACCTGCTTACTATTTTGTTCCTCGCCAAATACTTCAAAATTGAAAGTTTCATCCCTGTTACGGCGAATGATTACGTGTTTTGGTGAAGGCAGCAGGCAATGATGGATGCCACCATAGCCGCTTAATACTTCCTGGTAGGCGCCGGTATTAAAAAAGCCAAGGTATTGAACCTTACGGGTTTTGGGCATGAACACGCTGTTCATATGCGCTTCCTGATTGTAGTAATCCTGACCATCGCAGGTAATACCACCCAGGTTGACGCGCTCATATTCTGAATCCCAGTTGTTTACCGGCAGGAGGATGTATTTTTGGTTGAGCGCCCAAACATCTGGTAAATTGGTAATGAACGAACCATCCAGCATCAGCCATTTTTCACGGTCGTTCTGCTGTTTACGGCCCAATACTTTGTACAGAATACCCGATGCCTCGGCTACAGTATATTTACCAAACTCAGTGATAATATCCGGTTCTTCGGTATCATTGTCGGCACAGATCTCTTTGATTCGGCTTACGATCTCGTTGATCATGTATTCATAATCAAAGTCGAATACAAGGGAGTCTTTAAATGGCATACCGCCGCCGATATCCAGGGTGTCCAGGTCGGGGTTGATCTTTTTGAATTTACAATACAGGGTAACGTATTTTTCAAGCTCGTTCCAGTAATATGGCGTATCTGATATACCCGAATTGATAAAGAAATGCAGCAGCTTTACTCTGAAATTAGGATTTTGCTCGATCTTGTTATAATAAAAATCGATGATATCCTCCAGTCGTATGCCTAATCGCGAAGTGTAAAACTGCGAATCAGGTTGTTCTTCTGCGGCAATACGGATGCCCAGGTTGCAGGGTGTATCCATCTCGATCTCGTCATCGTAGATATTGAACTCTTCTTTATTGTCGAGAACGGGTATGATATTCTTATACCCGTCATGCAGCATATCGACGATATAGGTTTTATACTGGAAAGTTTTGAAGCCGTTGCAAATAACGGTCATGTCTTTGCTCAAAGCGCCCTTTTTCTGTAAGGCATCAATCATTGGCATGTCAAAGGCCGACGAAGTCTCGAGGTGAATATCGTTTTTCAGTGCTTCCTCTACAATATGCTTAAAGTGCGAGCTTTTTGTGCAATAACAATATTTATAACTTCCCCGGTAGTTGTTTTTAACAATAGCTTGCTGGAAAAGCAACTTAGCCTGTTGTATCTTTTTAGATATCATGGGCAGGTACGTGAAACGCAGCGGTGTGCCATACGTCTCGATCATTTCCATTAAATTAAGATCATTAAAATAGAGCTCATCATCAATGATCTCAAACCCATCCTGAGGGAAACCGACGCTTAGGTCAAGGAATTCCTGGTAACTCTGCATTCTTTAAATTTTTGGCAAAAATGTGATTTTTAAACTGAAATTAAGAGGGGTCGATATTACAAATTTTATCGCTCATTTGTAAATTATATAATTGTTAATGTGAGGGAGCTTTTTTTGTCGATCGTCATCGATCAACCTTGATCCATGAATCCCAAGAACTACACTCGCGGCAGATGCACCTCCGCCATCATACAGCGCGCGCTGCCCCCGCCGTTGCTTTCTATCGTACTGATATCTGAATATACAGGTTTGCAGAAATTGCTAAGGGTTTCCTTTTGTTGTTGGTTCAATGAATCCCAGGCACTTTTCGACATTACGATCAGTTTTTCGCTTTGTAGGTTTTGTACTTCGAGCATATTTCCTGCAAAATGATTCATCTGGTCGAAAGTTATATCAATCAGTTGTTTTTGGCTGGCAGCTATTGTTTCGATTATGCCTGATTTTTCATTGGCGTCTTGTATGCTTTCAAGGCATATTACAACAAAGTTGCTTCCCACACACATCAATACATTGGTATGGTAAATATCCTGTCCACCCTGATCTACGGCATGGAAGAGTACTGGTTGGTAGCCACTTTCAAGACAAAAAAGATCAAGTACCTCCTTATCGGTCCTTGGCGATAAACAGGCATAGGCCAATTTGTTTTTACGGTCCAAAACCATGCTGCCGGTGCCTTCAAGGAATTTATTTTCAGACTCAAAGCGGCTCAGGTCAATAACATGTTTTATTTTGAACTCATTTTCCAAGCCCAGTATGATATCTTCGCGTCGTTCAAGCCGCCGATTTTCAGCCATCATCGGATAAAGGAAAACATTGCCGTCATGGTGGAATGAAACCCAATTATTCGGGAATATCGAATCCGGGGTATGTGGCTCTGGCGTATCCTGGATTACGATCACTTCAACACCGTTATCGCGCAGTTTGGCTACCATCGCGTTGAATTCTTTCAACGCCTTATCTTGTACCTGTTGTTGTTCGGTATTTCGGTTTTGAAAGGCATTACTTCCGGCAGTCTGCTCGTTAAAGCCAAAATTCACCGGCCTGACCATTAATATCGTTGAGGTAGTTTGGTGGTTGTTCATAGTAATTAGATCATAGTTCATCGATCGCAGTTGCAATAAACTTTGATCGATACGCCAATTGCTTATAATACCTTATCCCTTAATAGTGGCATACTCATACAATGAAATCCACCACGGGCGCGTGATAGCTCGGCTGATGGCATCAGGATCAGTGTATCTTTTATATCATTTGGGTTTAATTCGCCACTTTCAAATTTTTGCAGCAATTCTGCAACCCTGATAGCTACAAAACCTTTTTTCTTAAATGCTTCAACCGTTTTGTCATTTCGATCGTAGCCCAATACAACACCTTCTTTCAAAGCAAGCAAGTTACAGGAGTCGGTCCACTGTTCCCGCGCATCAAAAGGAAACTTATCATTACCCGAATAAATGAATTTAGTTTTTTTACCGCCTTCCAGTTCGTTTTCACTAATATCGCTCAATAGGCTTTCCAGACTTTTAAATACTTTAGGTTTAGATTTTCCTTTTTCAAACTGGGCGATCTCAGTCCTGTCTTTCGACTTTTTTTCGGTAAACCATTTGACCACATCAGCTTCTTCCTCTTCATGATCAGATGCAGAAAGCGAGCCAAGCAATACCCACATATTGCGCTTTACCTGTGTAAAAACAGTGTCAATATGCATATAGTCGCGTTTATGCGGTATTTTTACGATGGTAACTTTTTTGACCGCATCATGGGCAAACAATAATTTCATTGCCTCATTGGCACCACTGTAGGAAGTCCGTTCGCTGCAGCCAATCAAAACATGCCCGGGGCTAACCATCATTACGTCGCCGCCTTCCAGTGTGGTTTTTTCATCATTATCTTCACCCGGCCGCAAAAAATGATGTATTGTCTCTGGAATTTCGAGGATATTATCCCTGAAATTTTCAAATAAAGGGTGATTGAAAAAAATGTACCTGGCCAATAAAGTCTCCCGCGAGCGGGCCTTTTTTGCAGGTTTATTTAATAATAAGAAATTGTTGATTGAAATGCCGATGTCGCGCGAAAATATAAGGTTTGGGATAGGCGCAAAAATCATATCGTCGTTATCAAGCGAACCCGAAATAAATACCTTAGCCAGCTCTACCGGTGGCGTGTTGATCAGTTTTTGCTGCAATCTATAAGTTACAGCCTCTATTGCGCAAACTGACGCTACTAATTTTTTGCGTATATCATCCTGCTCAAGGACATCTGCCAAAAGGGATTGTATTTCTATTACCTTATCCGAATTGTGAAATCCGGCATTATCGGGTTTGAAAAAACGGCGATCGTTGTCAACAGCATCTATCTCGGCCAGTTTACCTTTGATTTTTTCGGGGTCAAGAAAATACATCAGCAGTTTTACATAGTAATCGTATTCATTGCGCCGCATGGTGTCAAGGTGTACAATGTCTTCAAACAGCCAATCCTGTGCCTTCGAAGGCACTACTTTACCGAGGCCGCTATCCGGGCTATGTATCAGCAGACGACGCAGGCTCCCGATCTCGGATGTAACATCAATTTTAAATTCGTTTTTCTTTTTGGTCATATGGAATAATATCGGAAGCAAAGCTACTTTATTTAAAATCAAGTGCCAAGCAGGGCAAATCGGGTGTAATACATCTTTACTCCGTATTCTTTATTCTTAGCGCTAATAGCTAATTTTGCGCGATGAATTTCATTACTGAAGCTGTTACCAAAGCTGTTAAAATATTATATCAAGCCGATATTGTCCCCGATCAGATTAACTTGCAGGAAACGCGTAAAGAATTTGAGGGCCAGGTTACGCTGGTTACATTTCCTTTTACAAAATTATCCAGGAAATCGCCTGAGCAAACCGGTACAGACATTGGGGAGTTTATAAAAAATGAATTACCTCAGGTATCCGGTTTTAACGTGATCAAAGGTTTTTTGAATATCTCTCTGGCCGATTCGTATTGGCTCGATAAATTCTACAATAGCGTACTCTCCGATGATTTCGCGGTATTTAAACCCCGGAAAAAAAAGGTAATGGTGGAATATTCGTCCCCAAATACCAATAAACCACTTCACCTTGGGCATGTGCGCAATAACCTGCTTGGCTTTTCGGTAGCAAAAATATTAGAGGCCGCAGGATACGAAGTTATCAAAGCAAACCTTGTGAACGACCGTGGTATCCATATTTGTAAATCAATGCTGGCCTGGCAAAAATTCGGGCATGGCGAGACCCCCGAATCGGCGGGAATTAAGGGAGATCATTTGGTTGGAAAGTACTATGTCATTTTCGATAAAGAATATAAAAAAGAGATCGAGGTATTAATTGCCTCGGGCCAAACTGACGATGAGGCCAAAAAAAATGCGCCTCTGATCAAAGAGGCACAGGAAATGCTGATCAAATGGGAAGCAGGAGACGAACAGGTAATAGCCCTTTGGAAAACCATGAACAGCTGGGTATATGCTGGTTTCTCTGAAACCTACCAAAGCCTGGGTGTTGAGTTCGATCAATTTTATTATGAATCGGATACTTATTTATTAGGGAAAGATATCGTTGAAGAAGGGCTCCAAAAAGGTGTTTTCTTTCAAAAAGAAGATGGTTCGGTTTGGATCGACCTTACAGCAGATGGTCTTGATCAAAAGCTACTGCGACGCTCTGATGGCACCTCGGTTTATATGACCCAGGACCTTGGTACTGCTCAGTTAAAATACAACAATTTTCAAATGGATGAATCCATCTATGTTGTTGGGAACGAACAGGACTACCATTTTAAAGTGTTGTTCCTTGTTCTCGAAAAACTGGGAAAAAGCTGGGCGAAAGGGCTCTACCATTTATCGTATGGTATGGTCGATCTACCGTCAGGTAAAATGAAATCGCGGGAAGGTACCGTAGTTGATGCGGATGACCTGATCAACGAGATGGAGCAGACTGCAAAGGAACATACCGAGGCTTTGGGTAAAGTTGATGCATTTAACGAATCAGAAAAACTTCAGCTTTATCATACGATTGGGATGGGGGCGTTAAAATACTTCCTATTAAAGGTTGATCCAAAGAAGCGACTATTATTTGATCCCAGTGAATCAGTAGATTTTCAGGGGCATACCGGTCCGTTTATCCAATATACCCATGCGCGTATCAGGTCGGTACTTAACCGCGCTCCTTTTGAGGTCGGCGTTGAAAAGGTCAGCCGTTTGTTTCCTGAAGAGCGCGACCTGATCTTATTGCTGATACAGTTCCCTGATATGATCGAAGCGGCAGCTCTGGCTTATAATCCGGCTGCCATCGCCAATTATATCTACGAAGTAGCGAAAGAGTTTAATAAGTTTTATCATGAGCTATCAATCCTGCAGGCGGATGATCAGTTGACAAAAAATTTCCGACTAAAACTGGCAGATGCCTCGGGTAAAGTGATCAAAAAGGGGATGGGGCTATTGGGTATTGACGTGCCCGAAAGAATGTAAAGTTTGAAAAAATAAGCTACCCAAACGCAAAAAGCATCTGAATAGCTCAAATGCTTTTTGCGTATTTATTTAGGCTTTTTCGTTATTGCCAGCGGCCACGACGCCAGCGGTAACCCCGATTGGTATGCTCCCAATACCCGGCAATATACCTGCGGCCAGCACGTACCCGATCCCAGTGCCCGTGGTTGTGGACATACCGTCCGTTTACCCAAACCCAATCGCCTTCGATCCAAACGGCACCGGGGTACGGTTGGGCAGGGCGCACGTATACTTCTTCGGCCGGGCGATCATTAATATAGTAATAACCGGCACAGGAGTTAAAACCCAGGATGATTCCAAATACTAAAAGGATCCCTGATCTTTTAATTGCTTTCATTTTTTTATGCTTTTTATAGGAAATACCTAGTTGACAAACAATCGCAAAAAAAGTTTACTATTTTTTTATTTAGTGAATTTTCCAGCTACTATCAGCTCTTTGTTGCCGGCAGCATATTGGTAAAAACCAACACCCGTTTTTATACCCAAATGCCCTGCAGCGACCATGTTCACTAACAACGGACATGGCGCATATTTGGGATTGCCGAAGCCATCCTGCAGAACTTTCAATATCGCAAGGCAAACGTCGAGGCCGATAAAATCGGCCAATTGTAAAGGCCCCATAGGGTGGGCCATACCAAGTTTCATAACGGTGTCGATCTCTTGTACACCGGCTACACCTTCAAATAAGGTGTATATAGCCTCGTTTATCATGGGCATCAGGATCCTGTTAGCTACAAAGCCCGGGTAATCATTCACTTCTACCGGGTCCTTGCCCAATTGACGGGATAGGTTCATGATCTTTTGCGTTACTTCATCGCTGGTAGCATAGCCGCGGATCACTTCTACCAGTTTCATTAAGGGAACCGGGTTCATAAAATGCATGCCGATGACGTTTTGGGGAACTTTTGTCGCTGTAGCGATCTGGGTGATGGATATGGAAGAAGTATTGGATGCCAGGATCGTTCCAGCCTTACATATTTCCCCCAGATCCCTGAACAGGTTCAACTTTACTTCACGATTCTCAGTAGCTGCTTCAACTACCAGGTCGGCAGTTCCTGCAACGGCTTTCAGGTCGGTGGAAACCGTTATATTGGCCAGTGTTGCTTGTTTTTGGGTTTCATCAATGGTGCCTTTTTTTACCTGTCGGTCGAGGTTATTACTGATCGTTTGCAACGCCTTCTCAAGCGCAGCCTGACTAATATCTACCAATGAAACTTTAAAACCGTTTTGAGCAAAAGTATGTGCAATGCCATTACCCATAGTGCCTGAGCCAATTACCGTGATATTTTTCATGTTGTGGGTTTGTTCTGCTGATTAATTGATGATGCTAAGTTGAGGCAAAATCTTTGATTGGCAAAATTAAAGCCTGATGTATTTACCTGCCTCAATGATGTTTCCAGGGTCAGGCTTGTCGAATTCTGGCAGTCTGCCCAGCAACTCAATGTTGGTCGACTTCAAAATATAATCTTCTGAATAAGCATCGTTGTTGCCGTTAAAAATGATCCCCCTGACCGGAATCTGTCGTTGTTTTAAAGCAAATATCGAAAGTAGAGTGTGGTTTATACTGCCGAGGTAGTTACGGGATACCAATACAACTTCGGCATTTAGCTGTTTGATCAGGTCGATGATCAGGAAGTCATCGTTCAAAGGAACCATCAAACCACCGGCGCCTTCTATGATCAGGTCATTTTCAGTATTTGGCAGTACAAATTTTGTTGCTTCTATCGTTATACCATCCAGTGCAGCGGATTTATGGGGAGAAAAAGGCTGAGTCAGCTGGTAGGTCTCCGGAAAAAAATGTGATCGCTTGTTACTTACCAGTTGCTTCACTTTGATCGAGTCGCTATCAGCAAGGTCGCCCGATTGCACCGGTTTCCAATAATCGGCTTTTAGTTTTTCAACCAGAACCGCCGAAACGATCGTTTTACCGATGCCAGTACCGATACCGGTTACAAAGATTGTTTTCTTATCGCTCATCCCAAATAATTGTTTATCGTATCTGTCAGCAAAATTATTTCATCCGGGGTATTTTGAGCATGTAAACAAATCCTGATTCGCTCAGTACCAACAGCAACAGTCGGACTTAAGATAGGTCTTACATCAATCCCGGCATTTTGAAGGTGGGAGGCCAGATCTTTCGCCTTTTCGTTACTGCCGGCCACCAGGCACTGGATGGGACTATCACTGCCCACAACCGGTATTTGCACAGATTTTAACTGATCTTTGAATAGTTGAATGTTTTGTTTCAGCTTAAACCGCAGGCCCTCCGAATTCCCTAAACGTTGATAGGCCATTTTAATGGCAATAAGATCATGGAAAGATGCAGCCGTTGTATAAATAAACGATCGCGAGAAGTTTATTAAATATTCACGTAAAGCGGAGCTTCCCAAAACAATAGCGCCATGGCAGCCTAAAGCTTTGCCGAAGGTTACCACCCGCGCAAAAACCCTGTCCTGCAGGCCCAAGTGATGAACCAGGCCTTTCTCGTAAATACCTATTGCATGGGCTTCGTCCAAAATAAGCTGGGCCCGGTACTTTTCTGTCAGTGCTATGATCGCGGCAATCGGAGGCGTATCACCATCCATCGAATAAACACTCTCGATCACTACATAACAAATGCCTTTCGCCTGTTTTAGTTTTTCTTCCAGGCTGGACAGATCATTATGACGGAAACTATACCGATTAGTAAAACTCAACCTGGTGCCATCAATAATGGAAGCATGTGCCAATTGGTCGGTGATGACTGTATCGCCTTTTTGAGGTAAACATGAAAATAAGCCCAAATTAGCATCGTAGCCAGAATTATAAATCAGGCCAGACTTCGCGCCATGGAAGGCGGCTACGCTGCTCTCCAGCTCTTCTATATAGGCTGAATTGCCAGAGATCAGCCTTGATCCTGTTGCGCCTATCGGATAATTGGTGTGTAAATGCATTTCCTCTGCGATCAGCTTTTTTAGCGCAGGTTCACGGGCAAAGCCGAGGTAATCATTCGAGCAGAAATCGATCAGGTTATTCTCAGTTTTTAAGGCACGAAATAGACCATCGGCCTGTCGTTGGTCAAGTTTGTTATGGATGAATTTTTCTGCCGGATTCAATTGCTAATTTTTTGCTAAAATAAAAAAAGCGACCCGAAGCCGCTTCTATTTAATTTTATTGGTGATACGATTATTTACCGCCGCCGCCACCGCCGCCGCCTTGTTGCATCCTTTGCATTCTTTCCTGCAACATCTTTTCATAAGCAGTAGCCTGATCAGCTGTTAAAATAGCCTTGATCTTCTCATTGGTATCTTTCATTAAAGGCATCATTGCCTGCATCATCGCGTCGCGGTCGCCGTTAGCTGCGGTACGAATACTGTCTCTTTTTGTAGCCTGTGTTTTATAGATAGCGACTATTTTCGCAGTCTGGTCGTCAGACAATTTCAATTGCGTTTGTAATTGTTTAGCCCTGTCCTCGGCACTCATTCTCATACCGCCACCGCCCTGGGCGCGGCTAATTGCTGTAATCCCTAAAAGGAAGCAGCATAGCAACAAAATTTTCTTCATCATTTTTGGTTTTTAGTGTTCTGTTCTTTTGATAAAATTACTATCAATTAGTTTAAGTATCCCGTTGTAACTTAATTGTTGCCTTAATTGTTTTCGTGCCCGAGTTTGGATATTGTTCGTTGCATTTGGGCCATCATGGTTGTCAAACTTTCCATCGTTGGCTCTGGTGCCGGCTGTGGGAGTTCTGTCGACAAGTAAGCTTTAGCTTTCCAAAGCTCGAGGATATCTTCACCATTAATCTCATAGGGTTCATAGACCGGGTTATCTGAAACCAATTTCAATTTTTTCTGCTCCTTAAATTTCCCTACGATACGCTTATATACCACTCCATCACTTTTTGACACTACCACATAGGTATCGCCTGATTTTAAATCACCCCAGTTTTCGAGGTATTCTCCAATAATGATCGAGCCGGAAGGCAGTGGAAGCATCGAATCGCCTTTAATTTCAAAGGCGCGGAAGGTGCCATTTTTAAACATCGGCAGATAAAACTTAGGGAGTTGCGCTACATATTCAGGATCTGCATACCCATTCAGGTAGCCCGCACTTGCCTTTAGCGGCACCATTTCGATGTTCTCGTTGTCGTCTTTATCGACGGAGATGCTCAGGATACGCAGGTTGGCCGGATCGCCTTTTGGTTTGGGAGCCCACTTCTCATTGATCGTTTCGTTGATGAAATCGTCAACTGTGATCTCGAAAAATGAGGCAATGTGTCTTAAAAGCTCATATTTAGGTTCGGCACGCTCTTCTTCGTAAGCGCCTACTAATGACCTTTTTATACCGATTTGATCGGCAAACTGCTGCTGGGTCAGACCTTTTTTCTTACGCAGAAACTTGATATTTGATGAAATAATTGACATAAAATTTGGAATTGCTAAAATATTTAGTAATTTTATGCTCATAAAGTTAGTAAATGTTTTTTAACCAGCAAAATTTTTATTAAAATGAAGCGTTTTATCTATATCATTACCGATCGAAACAGGAATAATTTACATGTTGGATTATGTTCGGACCTGTTAAAAACACTGCAATTCTACCAGCAAATGCCAACTTTGTTTTTTGACAGCGCTCAGCAACTTAACCGTCTGGTTTATTTTGAGGAGATCAACAGTGAAGAGCAAGCGATGGAACGCTTTAAATTTGTAAGCACTTTTACAAGGCCACAAAAAGAAAAAATGATCAGATCTGTAAACCCGGATTGGGTTGATCTGACCATTGGTTTAAATTTCGAAAATAAATTCAGGAGCCGGCCAATTTTACGTCCATCGATCGGTGCAGCGCGTAAACTGGTTACTTTTTAATGAATTTGAGTGCGCCCGAGTTCATACAGTAGCGTTTACCGCCGCGATCTGCCGGACCATCATCAAAAACATGCCCGAGGTGTAAACCTGTACTTTTTTCAACTACTTCGTCGCGGTCCATACCATAACTGGTATCTTTAATAACGGCGATCTTTGATGGGTCTACAGGTTTTACAAAACTGGGCCAGCCAGTATGGCTGTCGAATTTATCATCCGAACTGAAAAGCACTTCGCCAGTCGCTGCACTAACATAAACTCCTTTTTCGTGATTGTTCCAATAGGCATTGTGGTAGGGAGCTTCTGTGCCGCGGTTTACCAGAATTTCATATTGGTCGGCAGTTAATATTTTTTTCCATTCGGCATTACTCTTCTTCTTTGATTGAGCGTAGCCGTTATGCAATCCTGCGAGCGTTAAAATGCAAAGGGCAATTGTTGATAATGTAATCTTTTTCATAATTCAATTTACGAAGCTGGCGCAGGCTTGGTTTGCCGGAGTTTATTTGCTCACTTAAATACAGGTAAAAGGACATTGTCGAGAACAAACAATATGCCATTGCTTTGTTCAATATCAAATCGCAATACAATGCTTTGTGCTGCATTTTCGTCGGTTAATAAAAAGTTCTTGTCTGCGTTGATGCGGGCCACGATAATTCCTCCCGATGCTGCGTTTAGCATCGCTTCTCCATGGCCTGCTTTTATGAGTCTTAAGATATCCTTCGAATTCAATTGCTTTGCAAGGGTCAGGTAATTTAAAAACACGACCAGTTTTTTCTGATTTACAGGAAGCATCAATGAATCGATGGTACCGGCATGTAATTTTTCAAAGGCTTTGTTTGTTGGTGCCAGGAATGTAATGGGGCCGGCGTTTAGTTGATTGGCCAAGCCCGAAGCGTTGATCAATTTTACCAGCGTGGTAAATTCGTTTGAAGCGGATAGATTATCAACTAGTTCCTTAGCTGAGGACATGTTTACACCAGCAACATTTTTTATTATTAGGCCCTTTTTTGCAAGTGTATCCATCTTTTGTCCGAAGACAAAAAGTGTAGTGGCTAAAAACATTGATAAAAATATTGCGCCTTTCATAGCTCGATTACCATCCCGGAGTAAAGCCTAAACCGAATACCGGTTTACCAATATCTGTACGGTTAACCGGGTAGGCAAAGTAAGGTTCTAAAATAAAATAGCCAAACAAATTAACGCGCAGCGAAACACCCAAACTAAACGCAGGTACTTTCGAATAAACGTTTGAATACAATGGGTTTCCGCTTGTTGCGTCGTAAACCTGGTTGCCGCTTGCATCTTTTACCGGTAATTGCCTCAACAAGGTTGGGTCCGTTTTGAATTCTATTTTGTCTCCCGCGCTCCAGGCTAAACCGGCGTCAGCAAAGAAATTCAGCTCAGAAAAGAAGAATTTAGATTTGATCGTTGATAATTTTTCAGGTCCGGTAAATGGCAATCTTACTTCAAAATTAGCAATTGCCATTCGGCTTCCGGAAAGGTCGCCGATCGTGAAATTATTTGTAGACGATTTATTGTTGCCAGAATAAAATGTTTGCGCTTCATAACCCCTGATGTAAAAGGGATAACCTATATAAAGGGGGTACAAACCATCGGCATTCCCAAAGCGCCCATATCCATACAAGCGTGCTGCCAATGTAACCGGGGCCAGGCGCCAATATCGGCGCAGGTCGATAGAAGGTGCAAAGAATTGATAGGTCCCAAAATTATATTCAGCCTGAATACGGTATCGGAAACCGTTTAAGGGAGATGCCACCCCAAAAAATGAATTGTCGCCAATAATTGCGGTATTTACGCTGTAAATTGTAAAAGGAATCAATTGTAAACCGCCGTTAGCCGGGTCGGCATTGTAGGTCGAATTGGCTATGTGGGCATGATCGCTATTAAGGTAATTACCTAGTGTATCATAAAAAGTTGTATACCTATCAACCCGGTAATAATAACGCGCTACACCGGTACCAAATTCAATACGTGTTATCTTCGACAAAGGATAAGACGTAAAAACGTTTAACTGATCCTGGAACGTTCTGATGATATCATATCGTTCCTGAATAGACGGAATGGTAGTTGTATTATTGATTTGATAAGGTGCAACTATTGCACTATAATTGGCAAATTGGTAAGGTATATGCGACAGGCCAACACCAAAATTCCATCGGCCCTGTTGGTTGATATAAACGAATTGTCCACCGAAGTCGTAAATCTGGCCATTTACGTCGAGGCCACCATAGAGCAGATTATGCCCCAATATATCGCTGAAAACACCCTGAATGCCACTTGACAAACCGGCTCCAAACTGACTGATCGAAGCACCAACACCGCTACTTGCCAGGTAATCCAGTTTGAATTGTGGCCTGTAAGGAGTCAAATGAATAGAATCTGCTGGCAGCCGCGGGTAAGAAAGATAATTGTTCAGATTAGAATTGATC
The DNA here is from genome assembly GCA_903866915.1 of uncultured Mucilaginibacter sp. Classification (GTDB taxonomy): domain Bacteria; phylum Bacteroidota; class Bacteroidia; order Sphingobacteriales; family Sphingobacteriaceae; genus Mucilaginibacter. The sequence continues at coordinate 19,128 of CAIPPO010000166.1, forward strand.
AGATCGACACCAACTGAACGAAAGGGCGGCAACATGGCAGCATCGTAATTGGTTGATTGTGAATTTACGATCGTTGGTGTAAAATCAGATGCCTTAGCGTTATAGAGTATATATTTCTGTGCAAAGTAATAGGAGTATACTATATCATCAGTATTTGAAATGCTTATAGCCGGGGAATATTCGGTTATGCCGCAAATGCCGGTGAAAAGGTTTGTCATTTGTTCCACCTTGCCGTCAGCCAGTGTATACCGGTACATGTTGCGGAACCCATCCCTGTTCGAAAGAAAGTAAACTTGTTTACCATCAGCCGAATATTGGGGGTCGAGGTTGTTTGCGCCGTCAAAAACCGGTATATCGGTGATTTTGCCGGTAGCCAGGTCTAACTCTGCAAGGTTAAAGGTAATATCCTGTGAGTTAGATTTATCGTAAGTTTTTCTGTCGCTCGAAAATATAATTTTTTTGCTGTCCCGTGAAAAGCTAGGCTGGTAATCGGAATATTTATCGTTTGTTAGTTGGATAACCTTTTTTGTGGAAAAATTATACATATACAAATCACCTTGTCCTTCGGATAACGCCTGGAAAGCAATGTTCCTGCCGTCGGGCGACCAACTCAGGTTACTGAATTGCTCTGCTTTGCCCATCGCAATATCGTGCAATACTTTCCCGTCGGGCACACTAACTATGAGCATCCTGTTTCGGCCGTGGCTAAAGATGCTGAAGGCAAATTGTTTGCTATCCGGCGACCAGGCGCCTGCCGATTCGATGAAGTTAAATTCATCAATCCGCGTGTTGGATATCTTACTTGTCAGTTTCCTGATTGAATGCCCTGTATGCGCATCGGCAAGGTACAGGTCTATCGTGAAGAGATCTTTTTCCGAAAGGTATGCCAGGTAATTGCCATCGGGACTTACCGCCGGGGCTATATTAAGTTCACCTGAATTTTTACTATCGATTATTTTCTTCCCAAATGGTTTTTGGACGGTGTCTTTCAGCAAAGGCCGGTAGGCTGTTTCAACAGCGTTTTTCCAAAGATTTGACAGTGTTTTATCATCGTACCCAAATGTTCGGCGTATACCATATTCTAAACCAAAACGAGCAGTATTTTTAAAAAAAGGAACAATAACGGTGTCTCCGTAGGTTGAACCCACGAACGACCAAAAAGCTTCACCATAACGGTAGGGGAAATATTTATTTGTTTCAGTCAGATCGCGTATAGTTGGTATGTTTTTGTTCAAATAGGCGTCTCGCATCCACATTGCTGTATAAGCGTCCTTTTTACCCAGCGACAGGTATTCGGCCATACCTTCTATCATCCAAAGCGGCATATTGCCGATATTTCCATAGACTGCAGAATCGCGACCCAGCAAAAGGTGATATTGAAAAGCATGTACCAACTCATGACCAATTACGTGCCGTGTAGTTTGGTTGGTCTCCATGATCGGCATCACCACCCGGTTTTTCAATCCTTCTGTAACGCCACCGGTACCAACGCCGATATCGCCATCAATCGCAGTGGTTTGTTGGAAATCGGGATGGTCGGCATATAAAATGATTGGGTTGGGCTTTTGAAAAGTATCCCTGAAAACTTGTTGGTGTATGGTATACCAAAGCTCGCTTTCCTGCGCAAAACGTTTGATCAGGCTATCGTTCTTGATGTAATAGTATATCTCGAAATGAGGTGTACGGTAAACTTTAAATTTTAGGTTTTTATAACGCACTTTATTCTGCCCGAAATATTGCGCATTAGCGTTGAAGTTAAATAACAGCGCAACAGCCAGGCAAAATAATGTTGCTGCATATTTTCCGTTTTTCAGGAATTGCAAGTAAACTCTATTCATAATCAGTGTTCGGGGTATCGTTTAAACTATGAATTGTTGATTGAAGCCGAAATATAACTGTTCGAAACCCAAATTTATTATCAGCCAATAAATTTAACATTTAAACTATCTTTTGCCTTTTATTTTGGATTGACAGTTGGTCTGTTTTCGGGGTTTTCCTCAATACTTTTTTCCTTGATTTTCGACGTGTCCAGCGGAACGGCGTTTAATGTATCGGTTACCAGCACACCAGTATCGGTATCAATTCGGGGCGAAGGGCAATCGTAACTTTTTGTGATCTTCACCCAGGGTTTAGGAAACGGTCCCCAGGTATAGCCGCTATTAGGGTCGGCATATACTTTTTGCATAAATGCTCCAAAAATCGGCAGTGCCGTGTGTGAACCTTCACCGGTTTCGGCGCTTGTAAAATGTACACTCCGGTCATCGCAGCCTACCCAGATACCGGTAACCAAATCTTTGGTTATTCCCATATACCAGCCATCAACAAATTTGGAAGAGGTGCCTGTTTTGCCGCCGATCTGGTTGTTTTTCTTCCATAGCCCGTTGTATTCCCACAAAGCCTGCGATGTGCCGCCCGGTTCTTCCATACCACCCCTAAACATGTAAAGCATCAGCCACGCAGTTTCTTCACTTAAAACAGCCTCTTTTTTGGAAGTAAATTCAGCTACTACATCGCCATCCTGGTCTATAATCTTACTTACCAGGATTGGGTCGATGCGTTCGCCTTTATTTAAAAAGGTGCTGTAAGCACGGGTCATCTCATATACCGAAACATCATTTGTTCCGAGGGAAACCGAAGGGACCGACTTCAGCGGACTTTCAATGCCGCATTTATGCGCATAGTTCACAATTTTATCCCAGCCCACTTTCTCGGTTAATTGCGCAGTAATTGAATTGACCGATTTTCCCATGGCCCAGCGTAACGACATGTCGAGGTAAGTGAAATGAAAATCGGCATTTTGCGGTGCCCAAACGTCAGGTTTGCCATTATCCATAAAACTGATAGAAACCGGTTTATCTGTGAATTTATCGCAGGGTGTATAGCCGTTATCGAGGGCAGTTACGTAAGCAAAAGGTTTAAAGGTAGATCCAGCCTGGCGCTTGCTTTGGTTAACGTGGTCGTATTTAAAATATCGGTTGTCAATACCGCCTACCCAAACTTTTATTTTACCGGTTGATGGCTCAATGGTCATCATTCCGGTATTCAGAATCTTTGCATAATACTTGATGGAATCAACGGTCGAGAAAATCGTATCGCGGTCGCCCTGCCAGGAGAAAATCTTCATTTTCTTTTTCTTCTCAAAATATTGTTTGATCTGAATGGTATCGCCGTGAAACTTACGATCGAGTTTTTTATAGATTGGTAAACGTTGTTCGGCCTTCGCGATAAAATCAGGAATAATATCGCCATCCAGATCACGCCATGGCGTTTTGTTTCCCCACAGATCGTAGAAACGCTTTTGCAGCATTTTCATTTTTTCGGCTACTGCTTCCTCGGCGTATTGCTGAAGGCGTGAATCTATGGTTGTGTAAATTTTCAGTCCGTCTTCATAAAGGTCGTAACCTTTTTCCTTGCACCATTTATCCAGCCATTTTTCTACGGCGCGCCGTAGGTACGAATCGCCTTGCGAATTGTCTTCAACAAAACTCAGATCTAAATTAAGCGGCTCTTCGATATCAGCGTCGTACTGTGCTTTTGTTATCATGCCGTATTTTTGCATCTGGCCTAATACAGTATTGCGCCTGTCGATGCTCTTTTGAGGATTTCGTATCGGGTTGTAAGTGGATGTCGCTTTCAACATCCCGATCAATAATGCGGCTTGCGACTGTGAAACAGAATCAGGTGTTTTATTAAAGTATTTTAATGATGCGGCCTTAATGCCAAAAGAGTTATTCCCGAAAGGAACCGTATTCATATAAAGTTCCAGGATCTGCTGTTTGTCATAAACATGCTCTATTTCGAGCGAGGTTAGCCATTCCTTACACTTATAAACCCGGGTCCGGATAAATGGCACATGTTTAATGATCCCTTGCGATTTCTTTTTTCGTGTTTCGAACAGATTTTTTGCCAATTGCTGGGTTATGGTACTACCTCCGCGTTTGCCGCCTTTGGCCGTTGAAAGCACACTGGTTAGAAAGCCATAAAAGTCGACCCCGCCATGCTGGTAGAAACGAACATCTTCTGTAGCAATCAAGGCGTTAATCAGGTGTGGCGATATCTTTTTAAATTCAACTGGTGAGCGATTTTCTTTATAAAACCGACCAATCAGTTTCCCATCGGAATAATATACCTCGGAAGCAACAGATAATGATGGGTTTTTAATGTCATCCATCGTAGGGGAGTAGCCAAAAAGCCATAGAAAATTGAGCTCAATTGCACAAAAAAAGACGATAACCGAATAGATAAGGATAACTATATATCGAAGAAACCTGTTTTTTATTTCACGAAACATGCGGTAAAGATGTAAAATTTGCTGCTAAAAGTAAGGCAACCGTCAAATATAAACAACGGAAATAAAAAGCTTAAATTTTTACTACCTTAGCATTGAACATTATTTAAATGAGTTCGATAGCAGAAAAATTTAGGATTACGAGTTGCGAAAAATTCTCTTTAAAAGATTTTGACCCTGCATTTGTTGCTGATTTTAAAAAAGAAGATGCACCTGCGATACTCGAAGATCTGATCGAAAAGACAGCAAGGCTGGAGACCGAGTTATATGCTTCCAAACAATATGCATTGCTGATATTATTCCAGGCGATAGATGCTGCCGGCAAAGACAGTGCGATCAAACATACACTTTCGGGGCTCAACCCCCAGGGTTGCGAAGTTTATAGTTTCAAGCAGCCGAGTATGGAAGAATACGGGCATGATTTTTTATGGCGCCATTACAAAGCTTTGCCCGAGCGTGGCCGGATTGGGATACATAACCGCTCGTATTATGAAAATGTACTGGTCATCAAAATTCATCCCAAATTACTCGATAATGAAAACTTGCCCTATAAGTTTAATCTGAACAAGCTAGGAAAAGATTTTTGGAAATTACGATACCAGAGTATATCCGCTTTTGAAAATCATTTGCATTATAACGGCACCATCATCCTGAAATTCTTCCTGCACGTATCAAAGGAAGAACAAAAAAAGCGATTCCTTGAACGTATTGATGATCCTTCAAAAAACTGGAAATTTTCCGCGGCTGATGTTTACGAACGGCAGTATTGGAAAGGCTATATGAAAGCCTACGAGCAGGCGATATGCGAAACTGCCACACCAGAAAATCCCTGGTATATAATACCTGCCGATAAAAAGTGGTTTACCAGAATCGCAATTTCAACAATCATCCTTGAAAAATTGAAAGCGTTAAAACTGGGGTACCCCGTTTTGCCAAAAGAAGAACTGGAAAAATTACAGGTAGCCAAA
>CAIPPO010000167.1 GCA_903866915.1 uncultured Mucilaginibacter sp.
GTAGTAACCCGGATACTCGGACTAAAAACAACCGAAAAAATTGATGGAAGCAAACAATTAGCAGATAAGATACTTATAAAAAATAAGCAATAATTTAAAAAGCAAATCAAGCGTTATCACTAAAATCCCTGGGCCATGAACAATATCAAAGAACTATTTGGCAATGTTTCAATAAAATATGATTCGCAGCGCCAATATCTTATTCCCTGTTTCAATGAATTTTATACCGCTTGCCTTCCGCTGGTTAAAGGCCTTACGCACGCTAAAACCGTATTGGATATTGGTGCCGGAACCGGCCTGTTCAGCCAGTTTATTTTGGATATAAACCCGCACCTTCAATTTACTTTAGCAGATCTTTCTGATCAAATGCTGGATGTAGCCCGTGAGCGTTTTAAAGACGAGGCCAATTTTGAATTTATTGAACTCGATTTTGCAAAGGACCCCTTGCCGGGTAAATTTGATCTGATCATATCAGCACTTGCCATTCATCACCTCGACGATCAGGCAAAGGCTGCACTTTACAAACGAATTTACAAGGCGCTCAATGACGGCGGTCTGTTTATTAACGCCGACCAGGTCGCAGGCCGTTCGCTGCAGTTCGATAGCCTCTACAAATTTCTCTGGCGCGAAAAAGTATCACATTCCGGTTTGCATCACGACGACATCGTGAGTGCTTTTGAACGCACCAAACTGGATAAATTTGCTACGCTCGAGGACCAGCTGAATTGGTTAAAAGAAGCTGGGTTTGCCGATGTTGACTGCATCTACAAAAATCTCAATTTTGCCGTATTTGGTGGCTATAAAGACGAGGATGTTGAGACTGCTGTGATTTAGTAATTGGTCATAAGAAACAACCCGTTTGCAACATTTAGCAGGGTTGCCGATTATCGATAATACAAAGGCCCATAGACTAATTTCCATAAAAATCCCAGGCCGCTTTACTGATACGTGCGATTACTGCTTCACGTGTTGCTTCGCCGGCGGTTGAGTTGCATACCAGTACGGCTATAGCCAGGTGTTTTCCATTGGGAAGTGTAATGATACCAATATCATTTGTTGCCGGGCTTAGCCCTTCTGCGTTTGTGGGCGAGGTGCCGGTTTTATGCGCTACAACAGCATTTGCTGGTAACAGACCCTTCAACCGTTTGGGGCCGGTAGTAGTGGCAGTCATCAGTTTTATCAAAAAATCGGTACTGGTTTGAGATAATATTTTGCCGCGGTAAAAAAGGTCGAGCAGTTGTGCCAGGTCGGCTGTTTTACCCCAATTGGTATATTGAACCTCCCAGGCCGATGCCATCTGTTCTTCCGAGGCCCTGATCGAAATTCCACTTACTCCCAAACCCTTCAAATGTTCGTCCACAGCCTGCGGACCGCCAATCTTTTTCAACAAGTAATCACAAGCTACGTTATCGCTTTGCGAAACCATATAACCCAGCAAGTCGCCCAAAGTTATTACTGTACCATCAGGAAACCGATCGCGAAGCGGGCTATATAGTCCGGATTTATTAATATCTTTTTTACGGATTGTCAACTGATCGTCCAATTTAAGTTTTCGCCTGTCAACCAGATCAAGCACCGTTAATGCAATTGGAAATTTGATCACGCTATGCAAAACTAATCTGGAATGCGCATTATAATTGAGGGTGTCGTGACTTTCGATAGCTATAATTGAAACCCCAACGATACCTTTGGCGTCGTCGGCTATTGTTTTAATTTGGGTTAAGATATCCTGCCCATAACTGGCTTTGGACACAACCAGCAATAAAAGGCAAAAAGCAAAAGATCTGCGCATAAAAAGAGCGTTAATTGCCCTATTTAACGGTCCAAAAACTAAGAAATTATGATTGCCCGGCTTTATTTCACCTGGTGTTTTTTGAAATAAATAAAAGAATATACAACCGGTACCAGCGCCAAAACAGCAACTGCGCTCATAAATACTATAAAGCTGGCTACGGCTGGCAGCAGCAGGGTGAGGATAGTTAAACCTATACCGCCAAAAAACCATAATTTACTGGCCAGCCGATGTGTTACCCGCCAGTTTTCCGGATCTTCCAGCGTCCATGGCGTTCTAATACCTGCAAAATAGTTGGGTTTAATGTTATTCATTAAATTACCGATGAACGCAAACATGACACCAATGGCCGGTAACAAAACATTGTTGATCTTTAGCCCTTTGTGTGTTGCCGCCAGTAACACAATAATTCCCAAAACCGACATGAAAGTTACCACCGTCAGCGCCAGTTTTTGAAACACACCTGCACCGATACTCGCCGTTTTCTTAGGATCAATAGCAGGAAGGAATTTAAGCAGCAGGTAGAGGCCAACTACCGTGATCATTAAAATAGCGATCATCTTAACCAGATCGTTTTTATCGCCAAAGCCATCAGGCTTGCCATCAATGCCGAAATGCAAGGGTACCGATAATGGCAAATTGGGGTAAATATAGGCCAGATAGGCCGCCGGTAGCAACCAGATGGCAATGGCGGCAGCGTCTAAGGTGTTAAATTTTTTCATTTGATTTATTTTTTGGGTGATTTAAGTTGCATGATCCATTTCAGCATTTCATCCATTACCGTTGTGTTGAGCGAGTAATAAATAAATTGCCCTTCTTTTACCGATAATACCAGGCCCGCCTGCCGCAACAGGTCGAGGTGGTGCGAGATACTGGGTTTTGATATGGCAAACTTATCGGCAATATCACCTGCAGTCATATCCTTTTCTTGCAAAAGCTCCAGTATATCCCTACGGGTTTGATCGTTTAATGCTTTAAATAGCGTATTCACGTTTTTATATCATTTGTATATTTAGACAAATATCTAAATATATTGTTACATAACACTGATTTTATATTATTTTTAATTGTTTACCTCAAATCTAAATAAGATTCAGGTATTCATTCATCCCCCTGTATCCCTATTACAAAACCCGGCCTGCGCAAATTCAATCCAAGTGCCTTATTAAGTTCACCGGCCAAATAATCAGCTAATACCGGCGTATGCCGCTCATCGTGCTGATGCACAAAAAACCAAAGCGACTGCAGACCCTGCTCCTGCCAGGTTCTGATTCTATCTACCCATGAATCGATTCGCAGGTAATCTGTTTGATGCAGGCCGTTACCCACAAAACGGACAAAAGCGTGGGGAGTAGGCAGGGCCATGTGTAAAACATCAGGGCGACCAACACTGTCGGTAATAACCGCACCCAGGTTTAAATCCTGCAATAAACCAAAAAGCTTATCGTAGTTTTCTTTGATACCAAACCAGTTCTTATGCCGCACTTCAACAAAAACGGGTACATCTTTCGGCAGTTGTTCCAGGTAAAGTTTAAAATCGGGAAAATTTTTGGGCAGGTAATTATTTGCGAGTTGCAGGAACAAGGGGCCGAGATGCCGACCAAAGGCCATGATACCCTCGTAATATTGGGTAGTCAATTCTTCCGCATTCTTTAGCCTTCGGATATGACTGATCCGTTGTGCAAATTTTGGGCAAAATTTAAATCCGGGATTCCCGGCAACCTGCTCGCGCCAATTGGCTATTGCTTCAGGTTCATATATTTTATAAAAAGTAGCGTTTAGCTCAATACTATTAAAGTGCTTCGCGTACTCACTTAAATAATCGGCCTCCCGGGTTTTTGGTGGATATAACAAGCCCTTCCATTCCCTGCGGCCCCATTTGGCACAGCCAATATGTACCGGCAAATCATTGACGCGGTCTGCCGCCCGAAGGATGGCAGTAGTTATTGGCGAATCGGCCGGCAGACTAAAGTCAATAAATGGTAACTGATTGGGATCAATCCTTCCAAACTCCATAAAGATAATTTGGTCGGCAATTTAACAATTATTGGGTATTGGGAAATAGCTGCCAGTTAGCTATCAATAACTAATACCAGTTAACTACTTCCCGTTGCCTGACAACAAATCCCTGACGAATTTCGGCGGGACCCGCTTCTTCGATGCTTGTTCGTAGGCATAGGCAAGTTTAATGATTCCGGCTTCATCAAAGGCTGTGCTGACAAACGACAAGCCAACAGGTAAGCCATGTACTACACCCATGGGTACAGTAATGTGCGGATATCCGGCCATTGCAGCGGGGCCTGAAAATGAATAACCATTGTCGTAATCCCCGTTTACAAGGTCGATACAAACGGCGGGGCCATTAGTCGGGGCTACAATTGCATCAAGTTTATTGTCTTTTAATAATTTATCGATCACGCTCCTGGTTACGGTTGTTGTATTATTTACTGCGTCCAGGTATTCCTTCGAATTCAGGTCGCCTTTTTTGTTGGCGAGTTCAAGCGTTTCCTGTTTAAAAAATGGCATTGCTGTTGCCGCATTCTTGTTGTTAAATTCGATGACGTCTGCCAGCGATTTAACTTTGCTGCCGGCTTTTGCCAGGTAATTGTTGACACCATCTTTAAACTCATAAATCAAAACGGTAAATTCATCCTGACCAGCTTTTTTGATATTTTTAAACACCTCAACTTCAACAATTGTGGCACCTTTACTTTTTAGCAATGCTATCGCCTCATTAAACAGGGCATCGACATAAAAATTGGTGTGCAATCCGTCTTTCTCAACACCTATTCGTTTGCCCTTTAAACCATCGGCGTCTAAAAATTTAGTATAGTCGGCCAAAGCCTTGCCCTGGCTGGCTGCTGTACAACTATCCTTGGGGTCGACACCGGCGCAGGCAGCCAGCAAAATCGCGGCGTCTCTTACGGTGCGGGCAATTGGCCCGGCGGTATCCTGGGTTTTTGATATCGGTATAATACCTGTACGGCTCCATAAACCAACCGTTGGTTTTATACCCACCAGGCCATTAACAGATGAAGGCGAAACGATAGAACCGTCAGTTTCGGTACCTATGGTGATCGTACTTAAATTTGCAGCCGTTGCCGAACCCGAACCTGCACTCGATCCGCTTGGATTACGATCAAGAATATAAGGCGATTTTGTTTGCCCTCCCCTGCTGCTCCATGCACTGGTAGATCGTGTCGACCTGAAATTCGCCCATTCGCTCAGGTTGGTTTTGCCCAGCAGTACTGCACCGGCTTCCCGCAGTTTCCGGATGATAAAAGCATCCGCTCCGGCAATATTTCCAATCAGTGCCGAGGCTCCGGCAGTGGTCATCATCTTATCGCCGGTATCTATATTATCCTTCACCAATACCGGGATACCATGTAAAGGCCCGCGAATTTTTCCATCCGCGCGTTCTTTATCCATCGCATCGGCAATGCTTAGCGCATCGGGGTTTAGTTCGATCACAGCATTCAGTTTCGGACCAGATTTGTCTATATCCGCTATACGCTTCAGGTACATTTCGGTAATAGCCCTTGAGCTTAGTTCCTTGCTCTGCATCTTTTGCTGCAGGGTATCAATGGTTACCTCGTTCAGTTCAAAGTTGTCGGTAATGGAAATATCAGGCGCATCAGCTCTGGATTCAGTTGGCGCAGGTGTACAGGAAACAGCAGCCAATGTGGTGAGGCCCGCTATCGAACCGGTTTTCAGGAAATCGCGTCTTTGCATGTATGTAATAAATTAGCTATACAATTAACACATTTTCATGGAAAATTGCAATTCTATCCGCTGGCAACTCAAAACTTGATCAGCCTATGACGTAATTATTTTGTCGATGGTATGGCACTTGCAAAAATCCTTTACTTTTGCTGGCAGCCAAACGGGATATTCACCATTGTACATGAACGACA
>CAIPPO010000168.1 GCA_903866915.1 uncultured Mucilaginibacter sp.
CGATAAAGTGCCCCCTGCAACTGGTATCAGGGCCATAAATGAGCTCATTGAAAAAGAGAGCGCTTTCGTCGATCTGTTAAAAGCAGAAATGGATAAAGTGATCGTTGGCCAGAAAAACATGGTCGATCGCCTGCTGATCGGCCTTTTGGCCGATGGCCATATCCTGTTGGAGGGTGTGCCGGGACTCGCAAAAACGCTGGCTATCAATACGCTTGCGAAAGCTGTACAGGTAGATTTTAGCCGAATACAGTTTACACCCGATCTTTTACCTGCCGATTTAATCGGAACAATGATCTATAATCAAAAAAAGGAAGAATTTATCGTAAGGCAGGGACCCATCTTTTCAAACTTTATACTGGCCGACGAAATCAACCGCGCACCTGCCAAAGTGCAGAGCGCATTGCTGGAAGCTATGCAGGAACGGCAGGTAACCATCGGCGACCAAACCTTCCCATTGCCTAATCCATTTTTGGTTTTGGCTACTCAGAACCCTATTGAGCAGGAAGGTACCTATCCGCTTCCCGAAGCACAGGTCGACCGGTTTATGCTCAAGATAGTTATTGGTTATCCAAATAAAGAAGATGAAAAACGCATTATCCGATCGAATATTTCGCCAGGCGGGATGCTGAAACCTGCTGCTATTATCAAGCCCGAGGAAATCATCAAAGCACGCAAGGCGGTACGCGAGGTTTATATGGACGAAAAGATTGAGCAATACATTATCGATATCGTTTTTGCAACACGCTTCCCCGAACAGCATAAACTACCGCAATATAAGAACCTGATCGGTTATGGCGCATCGCCACGAGCCAGCATTAATCTGGCACTTGCTTCCAAAGCCTATGCTTTTCTAAAACACAGGGGTTATGTGATCCCCGAGGATGTCAGGGCGATTTGCCATGATGTGCTGCGGCACCGCATTGGACTTACCTATGAGGCCGAAGCAGAAAACATGACCACCGACGCCATCATAACAGATATTTTAAATGCAGTTGAAGTACCCTAAAAATGGCAACAGATACGCAGGAACTATTAAAAAAGGTAAGAAAAATCGAGATTAAAACACGAGGACTTAGCAACCAGTTGTTCTCGGGCGAATACCATTCGGCATTTAAAGGCAGGGGCATGGCTTTTAGCGAAGTGCGGGAATATCAGCCCGGCGATGAAATTAGGACCATAGACTGGAATGTAACGGCACGTTTTAATCACCCCTACGTAAAAGTGTTCAATGAAGAACGTGAACTTACTGTAATGCTCTTAATGGATGTCAGCGGGTCGGGCAATTTTGGCACTATTAAACAACAAAAACTCGAACTGGCTACGGAGCTTTGCGCGGTGCTGGCATTTTCGGCCATCCAAAACCAGGATAAAGTGGGTGTAATTTTCTTTAGCGACCGTGTTGAAAAGTTTATTCCACCCAAAAAAGGCAGGAGCCATATTTTGATGATCATTCGCGAGCTAATCGATTTTAAGCCTGAAAATACACTGACTGACTTAGCTGTGGCATTGCGCTACTTAACGGGTGTTATCAAAAAGAAGTGCACCGCTTTTGTTATTTCAGATTTCATGAGCCCGCAATTTGAAGCAGAACTGAAAATTGCCAATAAAAAGCATGATGTCATAGCGCTTCGCCTTTACGATAAGCATGAAGAGGATTTTCCGGATCTTGGACTAATCCCCATGCGCGATGCGGAAACCGGCGAAGTAAAATGGATCAATACCGGGAGTCGCCTGGTTAGGAACGACTACAAAAAAGCTGCAGAATACCGCAACCAGCTACTTTCGGAAACCTTTAGCAGATCGGGGGTTGATTTTACCAGCATTGGTACTCACGAAACTTATGTCAAACCATTGATGACGTTGTTTAAAAAAAGGGGCGGTAAAAAGTGAGCATTAAACGGATTAGTTTTCGGGGAGTATTCCGGTATTTTTTATTGTCGGTTATCCTTTTTCTTTCTTTTTCCCTTAAAGCCAGCGCTCAGAACAATAGTGCCGCAGTTACACTCGACAAAGCAGCAATTCTCATTGGTGCGCAAACTGTTTTGCATATTACTGTTCATGTTCCTGCTAACCTTTCTATTCCCTTTCCGAAATTGCGCGACAGCATCGGGAAAATCAAGATCGTAAGTGGCCCAAAAACTGATAGTCTGCATGATGAAAAAGACGCTTCGGTAAAAACCATCACGCAAAGTTATATCCTAACTGCTTTTGATCCCGGTACTTATATTATTCCGCCTTTTGAATTCCATACTAGCAGCGGCTTTTTTAAAACCAATGCCATTTCACTAAAGGTTAACCCGGTACTTGTTGATACCACAAAAGCATATTACGATATTAAACAGCCATTTTTAGTGAACTATACGTTTTGGGACTGGCTGAGGGATCATTGGATATGGGTCTTGCTCACAGTGCTGGTATTGCTTGGGCTGGCAATCGCAGCGGTTTTTCTGAATAGTCGACTTAAACACCCATTGGCCATTAAGTCTCCCCCGATATTAACTGCGGCACAACTTGCAGCTAGAAAGTTGAATGAACTCAGCAATAAAAACCTTTGGGAGCAGGGCAGTGTAAAAGCTTATTATATTGAGCTAACAGATATCTTAAGGGATTACCTGGAAAGCATTTATAAAGTTCAGGCTCATGAACAAACATCAGATGAAATATTTGCCTCCCTGCACCAGCATCAACTGCCCGAAAGCGCGATTGATTCACTGAAAAAAATATTACCGCTCGCTGACCTTGTAAAATTTGCAAAACTCGACCCATCGTCAACAGTAAACCAACAATGCTTGCAAGACGCGCTAATCTTTATAGAACAGACTGCTGAAATTTCGCCTTCAGATACAGCTAGGGAGGGAAAGGCAGGATGAATTGGTTTAAGGGAATAACTTTTGCCGAGCCAGGCTTTTTGTGGCTGCTGCTGATCATCCCTATTATGGTGGCTTATTATTGGTGGCGCAATCAGCAATTGCAGGGACTATTTGGCATTTCTAACCAAAAGGCATTTGTATCAAAAACAAAAAACAGCAATCATATCTGGCGCCATTATGGCATTACCCTCAGGTCATTGGCGCTGGCTAGCCTTTTATTTGCCCTGGCCAGACCACAATCGGCCCTGAACTTTCAAAATGAAACCACCGAGGGTATCGATATTATGATAGCTACCGACATTTCGGGAAGTATGTTATCAGAAGATTTTAAGCCGAATCGACTAGAGGCCGGCAAAAATATCGCGATCAGCTTTATCAAAAACCGTCCATCCGATCTGATAGGCCTGGTTGTTTTTAGCGGCGAAAGTTTTACGCAATGCCCGTTAACGATCGATCATGACGTGCTGATCAACTTATTCCATGAAATTAAAAACGGGATGATCGATGACGGCACTGCAATCGGCATGGGTTTGGCTACCGCGGTCAGCCGCCTTAAAGGAAGCCCCGGAAAAAGCAAGGTTATTATTTTACTGACTGACGGCGTAAATAACACCGGCTCGATTCCACCTGTAACTGCAGCTGATATAGCAAAGCAGTTCGGCGTAAGAGTTTATACGGTAGGCCTTGGCACCAATGGCTCGGCACCTTATCCTTTTAAGGACCAGCAGGGCCATATTCATTACCAGAAAATACCAGTAGATATTGACGAACCTACACTGCAAAAAATTGCAGGAATTACCGGCGGTAAATATTTCAGAGCGAGGAACAATACCGACCTGTCTGAGATATACACGCAGATAGACAAAATGGAGAAAGTTAAAATTGCAGTTACTCAGTATCATAAAAAGACCGAGCACTATTTACCTATCGCGATTGCAGCCTTAGTGTTGTTGTCGTTGGAAGTCATATTAAGTAACACTATTTTTAAAGGAGCGATAACCTGATGTTACGTTTCGGACATATCGGGTATTTATGGTGCCTGGCGCTCGTTCCGCTGATCATCATCCTGTTTTTGATCGTGCGTCAATGGAAAATTCGTGCACTGGCAAAACTAGGTGACAAGGAAGTTGTGCGGCAACTAATACCAGAAGTTTCGTACTCAAAACCAGTAATAAAATTCAGCTTATTTATTGTTGCTTACGTTTTACTCATCATTTCCCTGGCTGATCCGCAAATCGGAACAGATACCGAGGATACGCAAACCAAAGGTGCCGACCTGATGATTGTGCTTGATGTATCGAACAGTATGCTTTCGCAGGATTTTGCCCCCAACCGCCTCGAAAATGCAAAACTGAGTATCGATCAGCTTATCTCAAATTTGCAGGATAACCGGATTGGTATCGTTGTTTTTGCAGGTAAGGCTTATGTACAATTACCCTCAACATCGGATTATTCATCGGCTAAATTATTTCTGAACACAATCAGTACCAATATCGTTCCGGTACAGGGCACCGCTATTGGTGCCGCAATTGACCGAGCGGTTCAAGCATTTGACTTTACCGACGGCACTAGCAAGGCGATGATATTGTTGACTGATGGGGAGAACTTTGAGGATGATGCCGTTAGCGCAGCTCAAAATGCTCACCAAAAAGGTGTGATAGTACATGTTTTAGGCTATGGTTCACCAAAAGGTGCCCCGGTTCCAATTTACGATAATGGTAAGCAGATCGGCTTTCACCTTGACAGTGCAGGGCACAGGGTAATTAGTAAATTGAATGATAGTTTGTGTAAAGCAATAGCAAAAGCAGGTGGTGGAATTTATTTCAGAGCCACGAACACCAATAGTGGTATGGGACTGGCCATGGCTCAGGTTAATAAAATGAAGCAAAAAACCTTAAACAGTAAACAATTTAAGACATTTGATGACCGTTTTCAATTTTTTCTTGCATCGGCTTTTATTATCCTGGTGATAGAGTTTTTTATTCCCGGCAGGAAAAGCCAGCTATTGAATCGCTTGAAATTGTTCGAAGTTAAAAAGACATGAAGCAATTAATATTGTACCTGTTTATTTTAATGCAAGGATCTGTGGCTTTGGCACAGGACGCAAAAAGCTTTATCAATCAAGGTAATCAGCTTTATTTGCAAAAAAAATACAAGGAGGCCGAAGAAGCTTATCGCAAAGCTGCTACGATCCAGGGGCAAAAATTAGAGAGCAACTTTAACCTTGGCGACGCCCTTTACAAACAGAAAAAACTGGACAGTGCAGAGAAGGCCTTTAATAATATCGCAACGTCGTCAGGAAATAGTTTGGTTAAAGCTGAAGCCTATCACAATATGGGTAACGCATTGCTTGCCGGCAAAAAATACGACGCAAGTATTGAAGCTTATAAAAAAGCATTGCTAAACAATCCAAAGGATGACCAAACCCGATATAACCTGGCGTACGCCGAAGAAATGCTTAATAAACCACCACCGAAAAAAAATAACAACAAAAACAACGGCGGAAGTAACAATCAAAATAAAAACAATCAAAACAAGAATAACCAGGATAAAAACAAGGGCGGCGGGAACAGTAATAAAGACAAGGGCAACAACAATAAAAACAATTCAGGTAGTGGAAGTTCAGGTAATAGCAATCAGGCAAATGCCAATCCTCGGGATCAGCAGCAAAGGCCTAATCGTGTTTCTAAAGAAGATGCCCAGCGTATGCTGGATGCTTTGGATGAACAGGAAAAAGACACACAGGATAAATTGAAATTTAAAAGATTAAAAAGTGCCAACGCAAAAACTATTAAAGACTGGTAATACCGTAAAAATTAAATACGCGGTTTGTATCATTTTATTTTTAATGGTAAGGGCTGGCCTTGTGTTTGCGGGTGACGTAAAACTGACTGCTACCGTAAGCAAGAGCCAGGTTGGTGTTGGTGAACGATTCGAAGTTGATTTTACAGTAAACGGTACAGGGACCCGATTTATAGGTCCGGATTTCAGCTCGTTCCAGTTCGTTTCGGGGCCGGATGTGTCTTTCAGCAATGATGGAACTACCATGAATACAACCTACGCTTACACGCTGATTGCAATAAAAGAAGGAACTTTTACCGTAAACGCCGCCGCGATAGTCGTCAATGGACATACTTTATTATCAAACCAGTTAAAAATAAAGGTACAAGGTCAGGCCCCACCGGAAGCTTTGCAGACCCCAAGCCCAAAGGCGCCGCAAAGTGAGGATAATTCGCAAGCCAACCAGAACGACCTTTCTAAACTTCTTTTCCTGAAAACAGATGTAACTAAAACAAACGTATATGCCGGGGAACAAATTATCGTCAGGTACAAAGTTTATACCCGAGTGGATATCGAGGGGGGCGTCCCGGACAAGGCTCCTGACCTGAATGGTTTCTGGAGCCAGGATATTGTTTCGAAAAATAAATCTGCCGTTTGGAGTTCTGAAACCTATAAGGGCCTAAAATATAGCGTTGCCACCATCAAACAGACCGCAGTTTTCCCCGAGCATGCGGGCGTACTAACTATTGATCCCTTCTCGATGACTTTTGTGGTGCGCAGGAGATTACCCGCAAGGAAGTTTTTAGACAACCCGTTTGGTAATTATGAAGAAATAAAATACCAGTTAAAAAGTCCGCCAATAATTGTGCATGCTGCAGCACTGCCAACAACAGGAATACCGCCAGGCTTTAGTGGAGCAGTTGGGTCTTATACTATTTATACCGAAATAGACAAAAAAGAATTAAAGGCCAACGAAACCATCAATTATACCTTTGAGGTTAAAGGCGCGGGAAATCTTAACCTGATCAATGCTCCAAAGATCACGCCGCCGCTTGATTTTGAGAAATATGATCCGAAAACGACTGACAGGATAACGGTAGACTCAAATGGCGTTGCAGGTAGCAGACAATTCAACTACCTGTTAATACCCCGGCACCAGGGTAATTATACCCTCGATTTGGCAAAATTTTCTTATTTCGATCCTAAAAATGGTAGGTATGTGACTTTGCCGGTACCTACATTTCCGATCAAAGTAAACAAAGGCGATATACAGGTAAATGTACCAGTTTTCAATTCTGCCGATCAGCAGGATATTAAGATGCTTGGTAACGACATTCGCTATATCAAAACATCAGCCGGTCCTTTACATAAAGACGAGATTGAGTTTTTCGGCACCCCCGGTTATTACCTTTTGCTGATGTTAGGGCCACTTGCACTAATTTCTGCAATCGTATTCCGGAACTGGCAAATAAAGCAAAACAGCGATATTGTTTTGGTAAAAAGCCGGAAGGCCGCAAAAGTAGCTGCACTGCGTTTAGCAGCTGCCCGCAAGGAACTGATTGCTGGTAACAAAGAAGCTTTCTATGAGGAGCTAACCAAAGGAATCTATGGCTATTTAAGCGACAAGTTAAATATTCCTTTGGCCGAACTTAATAAAGAAGCGATAGCCGAAAAATTGCGATCAAGATCAATCGATGATTCAATTATTACGGATATGAACGATACAATCGACCGTTGCGAAATGGCCAGGTTTGCGCCCGATATCACCTTGTCGCAAGAACAGATTTTTGAAAAAGCAAAGCATTTGATCCATGAAGTTGAAAAAGAAGCTTAATCTGATTGGGGGGGTGGCGGTATTGCTATTGCTGGTTTCGTTTCCCCTATTTTCAAGCGCAAGCGATTATCAGGTACTGTTTAAGCAGGGCAATGAAGCTTATGGTAAGGAGCGTTACCAACAGGCCATAGGTATGTACGAACAAATTTTAAACGATGGCTGCCACTCACCTGTGGTATATTTTAATTTGGGGAACGCTTATTACAAACTTGGCGATATTCCTTCGGCCCTGCTTAATTATGAGAAGGCACATAAACTCTCACCTGGCGATGAAGATGTTAATTTTAATATTTACTTCGCTAACTCCAAAACTTCAGATAAAGTTGAACCGGCACCTGAATTTTTTGCTTTACGTTGGTGGCATAATATAATCCTGCATTATTCAATAAGCACCTTGTCAATACTCAGCATGATGCTTTTCATTTGCGGATCTGTATCATTGATCATATATATTTATGCAAATATTCTTTTTGTTAAGAAAGCAAGTTTTTACCTGGGCGTTTTGCTGTTGATATCAGGACTATCTGCCATTTTTATTGCAAACCGGCAGGAGCATTATCTGAACGACTACCAGCAGGCTATTATATTTAGCGGCTCAGTAAATGTGAGGAGCGCACCAGTTGACCAGGCGGTGACGTTATTTGTATTACATGAAGGCACCAAAGTGAAAATTCTGGATGGTAATAATGGTTGGTTAAAGGTTCAGCTTGCAAATGGTACAGAAGGTTGGATTCAGCAATTGAATGTCAAAAATATTTGATAGTAATCGAATCCTGAAAGTTACCCTCCGCGCAAGCCTTCTATTGACCAAGATTTTTTTAATAAAGGAAAGTTGGATAACCCCAGCCGGCTTTAAAAACTGTCAAATCAACGATAAATGAAAAAATTAATTAATGCGGTTTTGCTCGTTGTGGCAGTTCTTACTGCCCGAGTTGTTCATGCGCAAATTACTGATACCGAAAAATACGATGAGCCATATCGTTTGCAAACACATTTTTCGCCCCGTGCGCACTGGATCAATGATCCAAACGGGATGGTATATTTCAACCATACTTATCATTTATTTTACCAGTATTTCCCCGGTGGTAATAGCTGGGGCCCTATGCATTGGGGGCATGCCACAAGTAAAGACCTGATACATTGGCATGAACTCCCGATCGCCCTGTATCCGGACAGTCTCGGTTATATTTTCTCGGGCAGTGCTGTTGTTGATGCCGATAATACCTCCGGATTTGGCAAAGATGGCAAAAAACCACTGGTGGCCATATTTACCCATCATGACCCAAAAGGAGAGCAGGCTGGTAAAGATAATTTCCAGAATCAAAGCCTTGCTTATAGCCTCGACGAGGGTTATACCTGGACCAAATATAATGGCAATCCGGTGCTAAAAAACTCCGGTATCAGGGATTTCAGGGATCCCAAAGTGTGCTGGTTTGCGCCGGCAAGTAAATGGGTAATGACTTTAGCGACAAAAGATAAGGTCACTTTTTATTCCTCTCCAAATCTGAAAGACTGGACCAGGGAAAGCGAATTTGGCGAGAAGCTGGGTGCACATGGCGGTGTCTGGGAGTGTCCGGACATGTTTAAATTAACAATCGGTGGAAGGGCATACTGGGTATTGACTGTAAACATTAACCCTGGAGGCCCTAATGGAGGTTCGGCAACGCAATATTTTATTGGGCAGTTTAATGGAACAACATTTACTCCCCTTGACAATAAAACACGTTGGGTCGACTACGGCCCCGATGAATATGCGGGCGTAACCTGGAGCAATACCGGCAGCCGAGTGTTGTTTTTAGGATGGATGAGTAACTGGGCCTATGCAGGGCAGGTGCCGACGGACAAGTGGCGCAATGCAATGACTGCGCCCCGCCAGCTCTCATTGAACAGTGTGAATGGTGAGTTGCTTCTTTGTTCGAACCTGGTACACGAATATGATCACATCAAACAAAAAGAAGTTACATTCGGCAGCAAGGTACTGACAGGTCAAAAAGTGAAAGGACTCCCCCATCAATACTTGCTTAAATTAAAAGCAAATACTGCTCACAGTTTTTCGGTGACATTTTCTAATTCAAATGATAATCAGCTGGTTATTGGCTACAACAAGGCAATGAACCGCTTTTATATTGACCGTAGCAAATCAGGTAAAATTGATTTTAATCCCGAATTTGGGAAGTTATGCTTTGCACCCCGTTTCTCAAAAGCAAAAATTAGCGCTATCGAGATCTTATTTGATACTTCATCAATAGAAATATTTGCCGATAAGGGTTTAAGCACAATGACCAGTGTTTATTTCCCCGAAAAACCTCTTGATCAGTTGCAAATTAGCAAGCAAAAAGGAGGCATTTCTCAGGTTAAAATTGTTCCATTGAAGTCAATCTGGCAAAAATTGGCTATTAAATAACCCGGTGCCAGCGGCTATTATTAAGGTAAAATGGCTACTTTTACAATATGACCTTTTCAGCACCTTGGTTTAAAAATATATTTTTTATATTTTTCATTGTTGGTTTTACCTGGCAGGTGCAGGCCCAAACAATCCCGGTTAATGACACATATGCACAAGAAATTGCCAGAGTTCGGCAGATTTTGGGTGAAGATAGTTCGTTTGTTTCGTTTACAATAAGACCGGTTGCTCCATTTCGGGATTCTCTGATAAATTTACTCACCGGAAGCAAGAATTTCTTTGGTAATTCAAATTATAATTCCACCGCTATCGAATTTAAGGCATTCCCTTTCAACTTCATTTCCGAATACAATAATAGCCGCCCTTTTGGATATAATAATGGCGCTTTGTTTCCGAACAGAGGATTCCAGGAAGCTATTTCCGGCGGATTTTATTTGAGGATCGGACCTTTAAAGGTTCAGGCGAAACCCGAAATAGTGTATGCACAAAACCAACCCTTCCCCACATTTGCCGATGTACAGGGCTGTAAATCGTCAGCTGAAAGTGGACCGATAGGGTGCTAAGCTTGTGGAGTGTTTCCAAAGATTAATTAACTTTAAGACAATGGAAACCAAGAAGAAACAAACAGCAGAAAACTATATCAAAGAGATTCGCAGTAAGAC
>CAIPPO010000169.1 GCA_903866915.1 uncultured Mucilaginibacter sp.
TAATTCCCCTCTTTCCACTTCCCCGATAACCTGTAATTTAAAGGCCATGCTGTAATCTCGCTGTGTACGCTTTTTGAGTGATTGTTCCTGCTTTTTCATATTTAAGTTGATTTGGGGTCAACTTATTTCAGGACGAGAGAATTGCAACAAAAGGCCCTTTTGCAAGGGCCTTTTTAGTTTACCACAGATTATATTTTGATTTGATATTGGTTTTAACCAACAGTAAACTATTTTTGTACTTTTTAAATTTAAAAACTTCTATTTATGTGCGGCATAGTTGGATACATTGGCTATAGAGATGCTTACCCCATAGTTATCAAGGGTTTACATCGGCTCGAATATCGTGGATATGATAGCTCCGGGGTAGCTTTAATTGATAAAGATCTTAAAGTTTATAAAAAGGCCGGCAAAGTAGCCGACCTGGAAAAATTTGCCGAAGGTTTAAATACCAAAGGAACAATCGGCATGGGGCATACGCGCTGGGCAACACATGGTGCCCCCAGCGATCGCAATTCGCACCCGCATTCATCAGGGAACAGAAAGCTTACCATTATCCATAATGGGATCATCGAGAACTATGCTACCATTAAAGAAGCATTGCTGGCGAAGGGGCATATATTCTTAAGCGATACCGATACCGAAGTATTGGTTCACCTGATAGAAGATATACAACAGGAAACCAGGCTCGACTTACGTGAAGCTGTGAGGGTGGCACTCAACAAGGTGATCGGCGCTTACGCCATAGTTATCATGTGCGCCGATGACCACGATCAGCTGATCGCAGCGCGCAAAGGCAGCCCTATGGTGATTGGTGTTGGTAAGGGCGAATATTTTGTGGCCTCAGACGCAACCCCTATTGTGGAATTTACCAAAAATGTGATCTACCTGAATGACAATGAAATCGCCTATATCCGTCGTGAAGATCTGCTGATCAAAAATATCGATAACACGGTTCAAACGCCTTATATTCAGGAACTGGACCTGAAGCTGGAAATGCTAGAAAAAGGAGGCTATGAACATTTCATGCTAAAAGAGATCTATGAACAACCACGTTCGATACGCGATTGTATGCGCGGCAGGATCTATCCACAACTGGGCAAAGTTCAACTGGGTGGCATAAAGGAGTACGTTGAAAAGCTAAAGAATATCGATCGTATCATCATTATTGCCTGTGGTACCTCCTGGCATGCAGGTTTGGTTGGCGAATACCTGATTGAAGAATATGCCCGTGTCTCGGTTGAAGTTGAATATGCTTCCG
The DNA here is from genome assembly GCA_903866915.1 of uncultured Mucilaginibacter sp. Lineage (GTDB taxonomy): Bacteria > Bacteroidota > Bacteroidia > Sphingobacteriales > Sphingobacteriaceae > Mucilaginibacter. The sequence continues at coordinate 1,259 of CAIPPO010000169.1, forward strand.
AATTCAGGTACCGAAATCCGATCATTACCGAAAAAGACCTGGTGATAGCGATCTCCCAGTCGGGCGAAACGGCCGATACCATGGCGGCACTTGAATTGGCAAAAGAAAAGGGTGCAACCATCTTTGGCATTTGCAATGTGGTAGGCGCATCTATTCCACGCATTACAGATGCAGGTGTTTATACCCATGCCGGACCCGAGATCGGTGTAGCTTCAACTAAGGCTTTTACTGCGCAGGTAACCGTACTAACGCTAATGGCATTTTACATTGCCCAGCAGCGTGGAACGATTACCCAAAGCAAATTAGTTGAATACCTGACCGAACTTAACCAGATTCCTGAACTGGTTGAAAGGGCTCTGCAATCAAACGAACATGTTAAAGAAATTGCAGCCAAATTCAAAGATTCAACCAATTGCCTGTTCCTTGGCCGAGGCAACGCTTTCCCGGTTGCATTAGAAGGCGCGCTAAAACTAAAAGAAATATCGTACATCCATGCTGAAGGATATCCGGCAGCAGAAATGAAACACGGACCGATTGCACTGATCGACGATGAAATGCCGGTCGTATTTATCGCTACCCACCACTCGTCCTACGAAAAAGTGATCAGCAATATTCAGGAGGTGAAAGCCAGAAAAGGACATGTAATCGCCATTGTAACGGAAGGCGACGTCGATGTAAAGGCCATGGCCGATTATGTGATCGAGATCCCGCAAACCGCCGAAGCATTTGTGCCTTTACTTGCCACTATCCCGCTGCAGTTACTCGCCTATCATATTGCCGTAATGCGTGGTTGCAATGTTGATCAGCCGCGTAACCTGGCTAAGTCAGTTACGGTTGAATAAATCGTAAGAGAATTTTTAATGAGCCATGGTTATGCCGTTAACCATGGCTTTTTTTTACTCGTTATTTTCAGTCCCTTTTTTTATCGATAAAGGGATTTTGCATAGGGTATTCGAAATAGTGCCATTGCGCAAAAAAAAATCAATTTTTACTATAGATAAAATCAATATATATTATATTTGAATAGATTTAATCTATATGACTATAACACAGCTTGAATATATCGTGGCAGTTGACACTTACAGGAGCTTTTCGACGGCTGCCGAAAAGTGTTTTATAACGCAACCTACACTCAGTATGCAGATTCAAAAGCTGGAAGATACGCTGGGTGTAAAAATATTTGACAGAAGCAAACAACCTGTAATTCCCACTGAAATAGGTGCAGAGATCATCGCCCAGGCCCGGGTGCTGTTGGGCGAAGGCGAAAAGATAAGAGAATTGATCACCGACAGGCAGAAAGAACTCTCGGGTGAGTTATGTGTTGGAATCATCCCAACTGTATCGCCCTATATATTACCGAAAATGATAAGCGGTTTTATAGCTAAATACCCACTGGTTAAATTGATTGTTTGGGAACAAACTACCGAAGATATCATTCAACAATTGAAATTGGGGACACTCGATTGCGGAATCTTGTCAACTCCACTACATGAAGCAGCGCTGACCGAAATACCGGTTTTCTATGAGAATTTTGTGGCCTACGTTTCTAAAAACAGTAAACTTTCAAAAAAGAAAAGTATTAGTCCGGATGATATCGACATGGAAGAAATATGGATTTTAAACGAAGGCCATTGCATGCGTGAGCAGGTATTGAATATCTGCCAGCGAAGAAGATCGACTAAGGGTTTCCAGCATTTTGAATACAATACCGGGAGTGTTGAAACGCTGAAACGCATGGTCGATCAAAATAACGGCGCCACAATATTGCCCGAACTGGCGCTGGCTGACCTAAACGACAAACAGTTGGATAAAGTACGCTATTTTAAAACACCCGAACCTGCACGCGAAGTAAGTATCGTTATCCAAAAGAATTTCCTAAAACGAAGAATGATTGAAGCACTTAAAACCGAATTGCTGGAATTTGTTCCCAAGCGGATGAAAAGCCGTAAGAAAAAGGAAGTGATGGAAATTTGAGGGATTATTTGCGAAATGATTTTAAATGCGAAATTCGGAATGCGAAATGCGTAGTGATTTTGATTGCGAAATGCGAAATGCGAAGTGATTCTGATTTTGGATTCGGCAATTAGCATTTTAATATCTTGCGATTCCGCAATTGGCATTCCGCAATTCGCATTTATCAAATTGCACACTTAACTAAAAGCGATCTCCACCCCATCCCCGATCACATGTCCTGTACAGGTCAATACAAAGCCCTGCCTTAAATCTTCGTCGGTCAGCACTTCGTTAGCCGACATGACCACTTTGCCACTTTTACAAATCGCTGCACAAGTTGAACAAGAACCAACACGGCAGCTATAAGGTAGCTGTATACCATTTTGGAGGGCGGCCTGCAGTATAGTTTGATTTTCACCAGTGGCGATATCGAAGCGTTCCCCTTTCCAATTTATTTTGACGAACCCGGGAGAATAATTGACAGGTGACCCCGGTATTTTAACCGTTTCAATTACGAATTTCTCCGTCCTGATATTATTGGCATCGACACCCAGATAAAGTAGAGTCAGACGAACCATACGCATGTATGAAAACGGGCCGCATAGGTAAAACTCCGCATCCTCCAATTTAAAGCGCAGGTATTGCCTTACCAGCGGCTCGATACTAAAGTTATTAAGTCGGTTTCCTTCGCTGCTGATCAGATAAACGATTGTCAATCTTTCGGGGTGCTTCGAAGCCAACTCATCTAACTCGGCCCGGAACAATACCCCGGGGTTGCTGCTGTAAAACAGTGTTAATACACTTTGACCTGCTTTAGACAGTCTTTCTTTTATCATTGAATAAATCGGTGTAATACCGGTACCGGCAGCAAATAAAAACAGGTCGGCTTTTGCATGAAGCCGTTTAAATGTAAACCGACCAGCCGGTTCAACTGCTGTTAAAACATCCCCAATTTTCAATTTTGTTAGCATATAGCGCGATATTTCGCCATTTGCAATCCGTTTGATGGTAATAGCCAAAAACTTTTCACCTGGTGCCGAACTCAAAGAATAGGAACGACGAATCTCCTGATCGCGGTGTTTAAATACCAAAGTAATAAATTGCCCGGCCGTGTATGCCAACTGCTTACCTTCCGAATCCTTCAAATAAAAGGTAGCGGTATCCGGGGTCTCCCAATTTATGGCTTCGATTCGTAAATGAAGCATAGGCATCAGGGTTTAAGGACGATCTTACCGAATTGCGATGAGTTTGCCAGTTTACTGAACGCAGCGGCAGCATCGGTAAAAGCAAACACCTCATCAACTACCGGCACTACCCTGTGCTTATTCACAAACGCCAGCATTGCTTTAAAGTCGGCGGGTGAGCCCATGGTAGTACCCAATATCTGTAATTGTTTCCAGAATATCTTACGACCATTAAGCGCAGGAATATTGCCTGCTGTACCCCCGAAAAAAACGACACGACCGCCAGGATTTGCCAGATCAAGCAGTTTATCAAAGTCGTCTCCCAATGCGCTGTCAATTATCACATCAAAACCACCTGCCATTTGTTTTAATTGTTCTGCCCAGTCGGTCGCCAGGTAGTTAACTCCACCTGTCGCCCCCAGCAATTTGGCGCGTTCCAGTTTGCTCTCCGAGCCCGAAGTAACGTAAACCTCGCAACCTGCTGCTACTGCCCATTGCAGGGTAAAAACGCCCGTCCCGCCGCCTACACCAGTTACCAATACCCGGTCCCCCTTTTTTGCCTGCCCTTTTGTACATAGTGCCCGAAAAGTAGTTAAGCCGGCTAAAGGTAATGCGGCAGCCTGTTCCCAGGCCAAATGAGCAGGTTTTGGGTAGATATATTCCGCCTTAACTTTCACATATTCGGCCAGGGTGCCATTTTCCGGCAAGCCGAGAATAGTAAAGTCACGGCCCTGGTAGCTTTCATTGGGTCCCCAATTATTACCTGGGTTGATTATCACCTCCTTTTTCAGCCAGTTTTTATCAACAGCATCTCCCACTTCCACCACAATACCCGCGCCATCGGAGCCTAGCACCGACGGATATTTTATCCCGGCATATTTACCGATAGTAATCCAATAGTCGCGCCGGTTAAGGGCAGCTGCTTTAATCTGAACTAAAACCTCATTAGCAGCTATGACGGGTCTTTCAATTTCCCGGTAAACGACAGGTTCCTGAGCTGAGGCTAATACGATGGCTTTCATAAAATATTTATGCATAAAAAAACGGCAGAATGAATGATCCTGCCGTCGTAGATTTTATTTGCGTTGATTAAGCGGTTGCTTTAGCATAAAGCTCAGCAACATGGCTCCAGTTAATTACATTCCAGATGGCAGCGAGGTATTCCGGGCGACGATTCTGGTATTTCAGGTAATAAGCATGTTCCCAAACGTCGATACCTAAAATTGGTGTACCTTTCACTTCAGCAATATCCATCAAGGGATTATCCTGATTTGGTGATGAGGTGATAGCCAGCTTTTTATCTGCGGTTACGATCAGCCATGCCCAACCCGAACCAAAACGGGTTGCACCAGCTTCAGACAGTTTAGTTTTAAAATCAGCAAAGGAACCAAAAGTGCTGGTTATTGCTGCCCCAAGTGCACCTGATGGTTCGCCACCGCCACTAGGAGAAAGCAAAGTCCAAAACAACGTATGATTGAAGTGACCACCGCCATTGTTGCGAACGGCAGGCGGGAATTTTGAAATGTTTTTGATAATATCTTCGATGCTGCTATCAGCCTCTGGTTTTCCTTCTAGTGCCTTGTTTAAATTGGTAACATAGGCCTGGTGGTGCTTTCCATGATGAATCTCCATCGTGGTTTTGTCGATGTGAGGTTCTAAAGCGTCAGTTGCGTAAGCCAACGCCGGTAGTGTAAATGCCATAATGAACTATTTTAATGTTTGTAAATCGTTTAACACAAATATAAAGCTATGTAAATCACTTTTGTTCTATTAAATGTCAACTTTTTTCTTCGTCCACAGCGATTGACTAAAGACTAAGAACGCTTCTTTTTAAAAAAATCACGGATCAGCCCGGCACATTCGTTTTCGCGGATGCCACCGGTGATAATGGTTTTAGGATGGGTGATCTTTTGATTCAGCCGACCGAAACCCATGCGGGAATCATAAGCGCCAAAAACGATATGGCTTACCTGGAACCAATAAGAGGCTCCGGCACACATCACACAGGGTTCGAGTGTAACATACAAGGTACAGTCGCGCAAGTATTTGCCGCCCAAAAAATTAGCTGCTGCGGTTAAAGCCTGCATTTCGGCATGAGCCGATACGTCATTAAGTCGCTCCGTCAGGTTATGGCCCCTGCCAATGATCTTACCTTTGCAAACAACGATAGCACCAATCGGAATTTCGTCCTCAGTCAGAGCTAATCTGGCTTCTTTGAGTGCTTCGGCCATGAAAAAATCGTCGGGTGATATTGCCGGCTCGTCGCCGAAAGTATAATAGCGCATTATATGAGTTTACTACCGTTAGGTACATTATGTTCTAAAGAAGCCAGAACAATATCGCCGTTTTCATCTGCAAAACCTGTTACCAGAAATTCCGACATAAAAGTAGCAATTTGTTTTTTGGGGAAATTAATAACGCCTATGATCTGCCTGCCAACTAACTGCTCTTTAGTATAGTGTTTAGTGATCTGTGCACTTGATTGTTTGATTCCAAAGGAGCCAAAATCAGCTTTAACCTTAAAGGCCGGCTTGCGTGCTTCCGGAAAATCAGCCACTTCCAGTATCGTGCCAACACGCAATTCCACTTTTTCAAAATCATGCCAGCTGATGGTTTCCATACAGCAAAGGTAAGGCGAAGTGGGGAAATGCGAAAGGCGAAGTGTCAAATGAGGAGAGAAAAAAATGCGGAAGGCGGAGTGAAAAAAATGCGAAAGGCGGAGTGAAAAAAATGCGGAAGGCGGAGTGCCAATTGCGGAATGAGAAAAATGCGGAAGGCGAAGTGCCGAATGCGGAATGAAAAAAATGCGGAAGTCGAAGTGCCAATTGCGGAATGAGAAGTATTTAAAGGCGGAGTATCAATTGCGAACTTCGTATTAAAAATCACTTCGCAATTGGCATTTCGAATTTCGAATTAAATCTCAGACGCTAATAATACCTTGTTTAATGGCAAAAATCACCAGGCCTACCAGGTTTTTGGAGCCGGTTTTTTCGAAGAGGCGCGCCCGGTAGCCTTCCACTGTACGTACGCTTAGGAATATTTTGTCGGCTATTTCGTGGTTCGAAAATTCCTGGCAAACCAGTCGTAGAATTGCTATTTCCCGGTCGTTCAATTCAACAGCCAGGTGAGCCGCCTCGTTGTGGCCCGGCCCAACAAGTTGCTTGATCAGCGTAACAGATAAATGTTCGTTAAAATAAAAGCCCTTTTGATTGACCGTTTTAATCGCTTCAATGATCTCTTCCGGTTCGGCATTCTTCAGCAAGTATCCTGAAGCACCAGCCTTCATCATATCTACGATATATTTATCCTCGTTATGCATTGAAAGTGCCAGAACCTTCACGTCTTTAAAATGCTGACGGATATGTCCTGTAGTTTGCATGCCATCCATTTCAGGCATCTTAATATCCATCAGGACAACATCGGGTATTTTAGTTGCCAGTAGCCCGATCAATTCTTTGCCATTAGATGCCTCGATGATCAGCTCAAAATCAGCGCAATCTTCCAGGGTGGCTTTTAATCCGTTCCTGAAGATCTTATGGTCGTCGGCGATTGCCAGCTTGATCGGTTTCATACGCATGACTAAATTCAGGATAAATATATTATTAAAAGTTTATGTGCGCGGCAGCGGAATCTCAATAGTGGTAATTGTACCGCTGAGCGGTTTTGAATAAATGTCGATCTTTCCATTAATGAGCTGCACCCGGCTGTGAAGGTTTTTAATACCGAAACCTCGTTTTACCTCATCCAATTTAAAGCCAACACCATTGTCCCTGAAACTCATGATCAAAGCGTACCCCTGTTTAGAAAGTTCTATATGGATAGCGCTTGCTTCCGAATGTTTAACAGCGTTGCCAAAAAGCTCCTGTGCGATACGATAAAGTGTGAGCTCAACAGCCGAGGGGAAACGTTCGTTAGACAGTTTTTTTGAAAAGCTGACCTGTATCGGCGTACTGCTGTTGATCTTACTGCATAGGGCATCCAAAGCATCTATCAATCCAAAATCGGTTAGCACCGGAGGCAGTACGTTATGAATGATGTTGCGAATTTCCTGAATACATTCGTCCGTTAATTTACAGGTATCGGCCAGCATTTCGTTTTTACCTTCATTTTGCTTATCGAGTTTATGGAGTTTCAGTTTTATAGCTGAGAGCACCTGTCCTACACTATCGTGCAAGTCCTCGGCAAGACGTTTTCTTTCCGACTCCTGCGTCTCTATAACGGCTTTGAGCAGCTCCTGCTGGCGTTCATCCTCCAGGCGTCGCAAATCAACCTGGTTTTTGATCATCTTCCGCTGGTAAACAATCACGAAAAAGAATAAACCGGTAATCAGCACAACCACTACCAGTGTCCCGATAATGAGTACAGGAATTATGTTGTTTTCTGGGGCCGGCAAAGTAGTGCGATTGTGTATAACAAGTTAGCGATAATATTGGTAATATTATTAATGATATAATAGGACGGCCGCTCGTGAAGCGGGATCATGGCAATCAGCATAAACAAAAAAATGTTGATCGAAAAATAAAATAGCACTGCTGCATTGAACCAGAACAGCCCCTGCTTTTCGATATGAACAAACTCCTGCCTCGTTAATAGCTGGAAGAACAGGAGCAGCGACAAAACAATAAATACAATGCTCGAGGCTGTGTTTGAAACTGTAGGGTATTCAAATATATCCTTGCATGAATATAAGCCCGCAACCAAAGCTGCAGCCGAAAGAATAAGGCTTACCTTTTTATTGAGGCTGCTTACAAATGCCCTGTAGTAGACGATGCAAAAGATCACTATATTAACCATGACAAAAATATGCACTATCCAAATGTTTGAGAAGTGCCAGTATGGTAAAAGCCATTGCAAAAGGTCGGCTAACGCGGCAAGAATAAAAAAGACGCCAATGAGCTTAAAAATACGGTCAAGATTCTTGAAATTATAAATGAGGGCCATCAACGGAATTAAGCCGGATAGCGACGATATAATATCAAATAAGGCCTCTTTGCTCATAACAGGCCGGAATTTAGCTTCCGGTTAAAACATTTTGAGGGCAGTTGGCCGAGCCCGGACAAGGGTGTGCTTGTTCAACTACAATGCTTTGCGAACCTGAACTGCCGGTTCCTGAACTTGTAGATGCTGCCTGCGCCGCAAAGACCTGGGCTTGCTCAACAAGCTTTCCATCAGTAGGTAATTGGTCGAGCCCCTGCGCGTTTACGCCTACCAGAATAAAATGATCTTCGCCCGCTGCGCCAGCAACCGATTGCTTTAGAAAATTGGCTATCGAAAGAATAAATTTTTGCCAGCCATTCAGTTTGTGGCTATTGGCATAGTAGATGCGAATACCCATGCAACCGGGTTGCTGTAGTAGCCGTTGTAATATCTCGTTGCCAAAAAACTGGGATATCGATCCGAACTTCTGCCGTTCGCGGTGATTTTTGGTCCATTCGGCCGCTACGGAAAGTTCAATTTCAGCACCTTCTTTCCCGGTGATCGGAGTTCTGGGGGTTGTTGCCATTTTTTTTGATGAATTTTTAGGATTTACAGATCTAAAAATAATACTATCAGCCTTCAAATCAATCAGTCCAAAATACCAAACCGACTTCAAAAACGACAATAGCTCCACTACAAAACCTTGGTTTACACAGCTTTTAGTCAATTTCACCGATCCTTAACCCCGGTCAGAATACGTATAATTACGCAGCAGATTCCGTACTGTCACGGTATGCGTTCCGGCTTATAAATGAAGCATTGCTTCTGCTATTTACTTTAAATGCAGGTACAAAAAGCCCGCTAAAGCAGCTCCAAGTAAAGGCCCGGCCACAGGTATCCAGGCATAAGTCCAGTCACTTGTGCCCTTACTCTTGATAGGCAATATGGCGTGCATAATACGTGGGCCAAGATCGCGGGCAGGATTAATAGCATAACCCGTAGTTCCACCCAATGAAAGGCCAATCACCCAAACCAGAAAGGCCACCGGTAACGCGCCAACCGAACCTAAACCAATTGGTGCTTTGGTCGCCACGATCTCCCCTTTGGTAATATAAAAAACCACGAAAACCAACACAAAAGCCCCAATGATTTCGCTGATAATATTAGAAGCGTAATTCCGCAGCGCCGGTCCGGTACAAAATACCGCCAAAACCGAACCTGGATCGTTGGTTCGCTGGAAATGGTTATAATACATAGCCCATACCAGAAAAGCACCAATGAAAGCTCCCAACATTTGCGCCAGTATATAAACCGGTACATCGGCCCAGGCAAACTTCCCGGCAATAGCCAATCCTAGTGTAACAGCCGGGTTAAGGTGGGCGCCACTATAGGGTCCGGCTACGGTCACACCGACAAAAACAGCCAGGCCCCATGCGGTGGTAATCACTATCCATCCGCCGTTATTGCCTTTGGTATCAGTTAATAAAACATTGGCAACAACGCCATCGCCCAGTAAGATCAAAAGCGCGGTGCCTATCAGTTCGGCTAAAAAAGGGGTCATTGTGAATCAGAGTTTGTTAATTTTTTTGTTGAATATTTAATTTTTTTGTTCAAAAGCGCTCCAGCTTTGGGCGGCAGCAACAGCCCTTTTCCAGGCATCTATACCTTCCCGGATTTTATTACGATCACCAGCAGGGAAAAACTCCTTTTCTGACTGCCACAGTTCTTTGATCTCCTCTTCGCTGCTCCAGTACCCAACTGCCAGGCCAGCCAGGTAAGCTGCGCCCAGTGCCGTTGTTTCCACTACATTAGGACGAATAACCTTACAGCCCAATAAATTCGCCTGAAACTGCATCAGCAAATTGTTTGCCGTAGCACCACCATCAACCCTTAACTCACTAATCGGCAGTCCGGAGTCTGCTTCCATTGCCTTTAACACATCCATCGTTTGGTAGGCGATAGATTGCAAGGCGGCCCGGGCAATATGCCCCGAAGTAGTTCCGCGCGTAATGCCCACCAGCGTCCCCCTGGCTTCCGGGTCCCAATAAGGCGCCCCAAGTCCTGCAAAAGCGGGAACAAAATATACGCCACCTGTATCCGGTACACTCAACGCTAATTGCTCAACATCTGCCGAGGTTTTGATCACGCCCAGCCCGTCGCGCAGCCATTGCACCACGGCACCCGCAATAAAAATACTGCCTTCAAAGGCATAAAGCGTTTTACCGGCACGTTTCCATGCTATCGTAGTCAGCAGGTTATTTTTTGATTCGATAAAATGCTCTCCAATATTCATCAGCATGAAACAACCGGTCCCGTAGGTGTTTTTGACCATGCCATTACCAATACACATTTGCCCGAAAAGCGCTGCATGCTGGTCGCCCGCAATACCAGCAATAGGTATTTTTGAAGCGAAGATAGTGGTTGCCGTCTCTCCATATATTTCACTGCTCTGCTTAACTTCGGGCAACAAGCTTTTCGGGATACTGAATAAATTCAGTAACTCTTCGTCCCATTCAAGCGTACGGATATTAAAAAGCATAGTTCGCCCGGCATTGGTTACATCGGTAGCATGAACGGCACCACGTGTAAATTTCCAAACCAGCCAGCTGTCTACCGTACCAAAAGCCAGTTCACCTGCTTCGGCTTTAGCGCGGGCACCTGGCACATTATCCAGTATCCAACGAATTTTTGAGGCTGAAAAATAGGCATCAATCACCAGTCCTGTTTTCGAACGTATCAGCTCCGCGTAACCGGCTTGTTTCAACCCGTCGCAAAATGCAGCTGTCCGGCGGTCTTGCCATACAATAGCATTATAAACAGGTTCGCCGGTGATACGATCCCAAACAATAGTTGTTTCGCGCTGGTTTGTGATGCCTATAGCTTTGATCTGCGAGCCATTGATGCCCATTTTAACCGTAGCCTCCGCTGCAACACTAGCCTGCGACGACCATATCTCGTTTGGGTCATGCTCTACCCACCCGGGTTGTGGGAAAATCTGGGTAAACTCTTTTTGAGCGACCGACCGGATCTGCCCCTGATGATCAAAAACAATAGCGCGTGAACTGGTGGTGCCCTGGTCGAGCGCCAAAATATATTGTTCCATTAATGGATTTAGAATAATTGGTATATAAAGCTAATGATAAAAATCAGGGCTGCAACAAATAATTATTTGCCAATTCAGTAAATCGTGCTACCTGTTGGTTCTGCCAGTTTTCGTCGCGCCCTAATTCCCTGGCCATCATTTGTGCTGTGATCGAAGATGCGGCTATAGCAGCGCGAGCATCAACAAACAATAACCTGACACGTCTGGCCAGAATATCCTCAACTGTCTGTGCCATTTCATGGCGTACTGCCCAAATTACTTCTGCACGTAAATAGGGATAATTAGGGTGCAATTTTTTTGCCCAATCGGCTTGCTCGTTAATCAATTCCAATACTTTTTCGCGGTCGCTGCCATAAACATAGAGGTGATCGTTCCAATCTGATTCGCGACGATGTCCATGAACAGGCAATTCCGCAGTTTTACAGCAAACAGGTTCAAGCCCGGCTACTGCTATTGCTTTTTCCAGGGTATCTTCTGCCATTTGCCTATAGGTTGTCCATTTGCCTCCAATAACACTAATCAAACCCGAATCGGCTACCAATACCTGATGACTGCGCGATATCTCTTTGGTTACAGACGACCGATCGTTGGGTGCAGCCAGCGGTCGTAATCCAGCAAAAACGCTTAACACATCATTGCGGGTAGGGCTATGTTTCAGGTAGGCCGCTGCTGTTTTTAAAATAAAGGCGATCTCCGATTCAAGTGCTACAGGCTCCAGGCTATGTTCATTAAGCGGGGTATCCGTGGTTCCGATCACTAATTTATCATGCCAGGGCACGGCGAACAGTACACGGCCATCGTCGGTTCTGGGAATCATCACTGCATCTTCCGACGCCATAAACATTCTTTCCAGAACAACGTGTACACCCTGGCTGGGTTTGATCAAAGGCCGGCTCCCAGGGCTGTCCAGTTGTAAAATATCGTCAACAAAAACACCGGTAGCGTTGACAACTACTTTAGCTTTTAGGTGCCAGGTTTTACCGGTCTCCATGTCTCTGGCCACCACACCTGAAATTTTCGTTCCCGATTTTGATAGCCCGGTAACTTTTATATAGTTGAGCACTGTTGCCCCCTGTTCTAAACAGGTTTGGGCAAGGTTAACGGCCAGGCGGGCATCATCAAACTGACCATCGTGGTAAACCACGCCGCCTTTCAGGCCCATCGCATTAATGCCCGGCAACCGCTTAATAACTTCTTTCCTGCTGATGCGTTTGGTTTTACCCAAACTTAAACGCCCGGCCAGAAGATCGTAAGCTGCCAGACCAATGCTATAGTAAATAATATCGAACCAACTGTAACAAGGAATAATAAAAGATAGGTTCTTTACCAGGTGCGAAGCATTTTTAAGCATCAGTCCGCGCTCACGCAATGCTTCGCGAACCAGGCTGATATTACCCTGCGCCAAGTAACGTACCCCGCCATGAACCAGTTTGGTACTGCGACTGGAAGTGCCGTTGGCTAAATCGGCTTGTTCTAATAAAAGTGTTTGATAACCGCGGTTGGCGGCATCGAGTGCTGTACCGAGACCGGTAGCACCTCCGCCTATGATGATGATATCCCAGGTCTTTTCAGAGTCGGAAAGTGATTCAAGATGCTGGTTCCTGTCGATAGCCTTCATAGGTAAACCTAAAAAACGAATTTACTTCATCAACTGGTATCGGATATTCATTATTCGATAATATATTATTATCAAATAATGAATATCCTATCTGGCCGTGGTATCCGCTTCTTCCTTCAGTTCGTCATCCTTCTTACCGCTGCCAAGGTGAATCTTTGGATTTGACTGAGTACCTGTTATCGTCATAGGGATACCGAATATACCTAAGGGTGGCAAACCCAGTCGGAATTTGAGATTCAGGTCGCCATTAAAGCTAACCTGTCCTTCAAACCTTGGCCTGAAACCTGCTATCCGCATTTTGGTGCGCGCAATGGTAATGATATTATTGGCGATAGTGGTTTTGATATCCACTTTAGAAACATCATTGGCCTTGCCGAGGCTGTCCTTGCCTGTTTCTTTAGCAACAGATCCGAACAATTTGAACCCTTTGACTTTAACTTTTTTGATAGACAGCGTTCCGCCTCCCTTTAGTGATGGATAAACCGGATGCATATTCTTATCCAGCTTTCCGCTTAACTGGTAATCGAGCGATAAAATACCCTGTGCGCTTTTGGCCGAAGTAGCCATGTCGCGGAACAATTTGATCTGGTTATAAGCCTTTTGGATATCAAACTCTTTGGCGCTCAAGTGATAGTCGAAATAGGCGTGTTGCGGATTAACGCTGCCATAAGTGGCATCCATAACCACCGGTGCATCAACCAATGTAAAGCCGGCTTGCTTCAATACAATCTGTCCGTTATTGATGGTCATCTGGCCCTTGATATCGTTGATGTTAAGCCCCTGGTATTTCACCTGTTTAACATCGGCGGTAAAAGTAAGGTTGAGGTTGCTGGGTATAATCACCACACCGGTTGCCGTACTGGCAGTTTTTGCAGGTTGAACAGCAAGGGGCGCAGTTGAAGGTGAAGGAGCCGGACCATCGGCAAAAGCCATAAAATCATCCGCAATGATGGAGTTGCTTTTAAGGTTAAAGGTACCTGTCAGCAGTGCATTAGGCTTCATCGCATAATCGATCACATTGGATAATGCACCATCAAGTACGATAACTGAATTGCCATAATTAGCTGTAAAGGCATCAAACTTCATTTTGTCCTGGTTAAAACTAAATGCACCAGTTTTGATAACGAATGGTTTTGGGAAAAGGTCGGAAGTTAGCGCCAGGTCCTTCACTTTCATCGACCCGGTATTGAAAAGCTGATCGTAACGGCCTGCTGTGGCATCACTTTGTTTGCCTTTCAAAGTAAAATTGGTGGTAACCAGACCAGTTACGCCGTAACCTTTTATCGCAAATACTTTGTAAATCTTGCCAATATCCAGTGTGCCCTGCGATTTGATATTGTATTGCAGATCGGTGAAATTCTTCAGGTCGGCCTTCACCATAAACGGCTGCCCTTCAAAAGTGAGTGATACCGGCTTGATATTTACATGCAGCCCCTTCAGTGAACCGCTATTGTCGGTAATATTAGCGCTTACCTGCAAGTTCTGAATAGGATCCGGGTAATATTTTGTCTTCACATAACCATTTTGCAGGCTTATTTCGGCCTTTACTACAGGGTAAATTTTGTTCTTCGGAACATATTTTCCTTTAGTTTGCAGATCGAAGCTAAGTTTACCCTTCAGCTCAGTACCCTTAATGGGGTAAATTTTCTTCAGGTCTTCCAGGTTGAACCTTGCCTGTAAAGCACCATCCATATCCAGCCCCGAGGTATTGCTCATCTTGAAATAACCCTTCAGGTAACTATCAAGTGCGATAACATTTAAGTTTACCAGCGACATTGTAAAGTTTTTGATGTTATTATCCGGCGAGGAGGCATCCAGATCAAAATGGATATCTTTTATTGCCTCAGGCACATTATTGTATTTAATATACCCGTCGCGGAATGAGGATTTGAGGGTAAACTTAGGAATACTAGTAATTACTGTATCTAAATGCCTTAATCCGCGCTTTTGAATGGCTGTTGTATATTGCCCGAGCGCCAGCAAATGCAGTGAATAACGCCCCTTCAGATCAACAGCCTTGATGCCAAAAGCCCGGTTCCATTTTTCCAGGTCGACCTCTGTATTTACCCGGGCAAAAATTTTGGGCGATTTGATACCGTCAACAGAAAATTTCGAATTAAAATAATCTTTATCGATCCTGAAATGAAGTGAATCAATATGCAAGGACAGACTATCGGGGTTAAAACCTGGCACCCTCATATGCATATCCAGGTACAAGTCGCGCACTGGCGACGGCGTATTGTTATTAGAAATAAAACCATTACGCGCCTGCATGCTGAAGGTAAAATCGGGCATTTTATTTTTTGAGGCGATGTATTGCCCCGTCAAACCAACCTGGATCACGCCGGTACCATTGAGTTCCGTATTTTTTACCCATTTGGTATAGGCTGGCGGTAGTGCCGTAAAAATATCGCTTAAATCACTTTGACGGGAGGTGAATTTGAAATCCATGTCATAGCCATCCTTCAAAAAGCCAAAGCGACCGGTAAACTCCACCGGAAGCTGGTTGATGAGCAGATTATTTTTGCGGAATTCAAAAGCAAGCGATTTGGTGTTAATACTGGTAACCAAATCAGCACTTACATGCTTTTTTACCACGTAATCTTGTTTGTTATAGTTAAAATCGACCGAACCTATTTCTGTATGTGACTTCAAATCGAACACGTTTTTGGTAAAGTCGCCACTGCCTTTGTAATCAAAATCATTGGCCTCTATCTGCATCGGTATCGAAGCATCATCATAAACCAGGTGACTTTTCTCGATGATGATCTGTTCTATACCGAGCGACGCTGTTGAGGTATCGGTTTTAGCCCGGGGATTGGCCGGTTGTGATTTATAAACATTATAATTGGCATGGCCGGCACTATCTACTTCGATATTGACAAAGGCGTTGCTAAGGTATATTTTACTGATATTGATCTTGGACCGGAGTAGTGAGGTAATATCGACCGCAAATGAAATATCTTTGGCGGCCACCAGTGTGTCCTGGGCAAATGGTGCAGTACCTTTAAGAGAAAAATCTTCGAGCGTAAGCGTTAGTTCAGGAAAACGTTTGAAGAAAGAAAGGCTGGTACCCGAAAAATTAACCTGACCATTAATGCTCTGATTCATCAGCTGTCTGATCTTTTGGGTAATCGTTTTGGGAAACAATACCGGCAGCAGGAACATGATCAACAACAGTGAGCCGAGTGTTATCCCCGTAATTTTCAGCGTTTTAAATAGTATTCTTTTAATATCGATCTTCATAAATATTTGCGTCGGTTTGGCACTTTGAAGATAAAAATAAATGAGGAGGTATAAACCAGATTTTTTTGCCTTGTTTTTATTGGATAACCCTCACAGAAAAAACAGCGTTTAACCTAAAACAAACTGTACTGAACCTGAACGGTCTCAGTAATTTTATTGAGGGGCTTTCTTTCATTTTGTTTCAAACCATCAACAAAATAGACGGCACTTTCCTGGTAACGAGAGGCTACAACAATCTCGGTACCGTTAGCATGCTGGTTAAATAGTTCCTGCACCAATTCAGGTTTATTGTTATCGCGCGATAAATGAGATAGCAATAAATGACTCATATAAGGCGGGCGGTGGCTGATGAAAAGCTCCAAAGCCTGTTTATTTGATAAGTGACCGAGTCCACCGCTGATACGCCTTTTCAAATGGTAGGGATAGCGGCCATTTTCAAGCATCACTTCATCGTAGTTGGCTTCCAGGAAAGCGGCATGGCATTGGGCAAACTGACTTTTCAGGTGATCACATGCTATACCTATATCAGTAAAAACACCAATGGTGATATCCTTTGATCTAACTACGAAACTATGAGCATGTGCTGCGTCATGGAATTTGGGAAAAGCAGTTATGGCAAGTTTACCAATTTCAACTGCCTCGTAGGCTTTGAAAGTATTAACCAAATCATGCTCCAATTCAAGCCGGCTGCTGGTTAAAGTTGCAGGAGTAATATAAACAGGCAATCGATATTTCCGCGACAAAACAGCTACCCCACTAATGTGGTCGGAATGTTCGTGCGATATAAATAACGCCTTCACTTTTTGCATCGAAAGGCCAAGTTTATTCATTCGCTTTTCAGTCTCCCGGCACGAAATTCCGGCATCAACCAGTATGGCTTCGCTGTCGTTGCCAACATAATAGCAGTTTCCATTACTACCCGAATTGATTGATGCGATATACAGAGACATTGTACCTGCAAATTAACCGCTTTTAAGGGCTTTATCCTAAAAATATCCGACGAACAGGCAAAACCTATCCACTAAGCCCGATTTTTTAGCTACAAACACTGTATTTAATTGAATTAAAAGCCTTTATAGCCTTCCATCCATTTAAAAAAGGCATTCGTCTATATCACTGAGCCGCCGGTCTAGTTCATTTTAAGGGCCCAAAAACTTGTTGTTGTTTTGGTTATTCAATTAACAGAACATATAAGGTTTTACAATAAAAATTAAAAGAAAATGAAAAAGATCATCACTATCGCATCACTGGTATTCGGCATAGGTACCAGCGTATTTGCAGCCACTCCGGTTAAAGCAGTTTTAGCTTCAGCCGACCAAACAGTTAGTTTCGGCACTTTGTCAGACCGCCTGGGTTTCGCCGTAAAAGTTGACGCTGAGAAGTCAGTTGTTATTATTTACGACAACGACCATAACGTTATTTTCAAGGACAACCTTTCCAAGGGTTTGCCTACCGAAAAAGGTTATGTAATCAACCGCCTCGACTATGGCGATTACACTGTAGAAGTTAAAACTGAAACAGCCGACGTGGTAAAACAAATGCATGTTTACAACGATGGCAGCCATAAGGATTATTTCTTTATACAATAAAATACCCCATTATTGAGATTGATGGGTTTAGTTGATAAAGCATCGCCTGGTTGGGGCGGTGCTTTTTTATTTTGCAAAAAACCCGGCATGCTTTCTATCTTTAGCGAATGGATGCAACACCAATATTACCCCATCTGGAGGATACCGAATTGCGCGTACTTGGCGCTATGATGGAAAAAAGCCGCACGACGCCCGACTATTATCCAATGACCCTAAATAGCCTTTTAGCTGCCTGTAATCAAAAAACGTCGCGCAAGCCGGTTGTAAACTATGACGATGCTACGGTTATCGAAACCCTGAATACACTGAAACGACGGGGACTTATATCTACTGCCACCGGCGGTACCGACCGTGTAGTTAAATACAAGCATAACTTTGCTATAGTATACCCGGTAATCCCGTCTGAGATTGCTATTATATGCCTGCTCATCCTGCGTGGTCCGCAAACTCCGGGCGAACTCAATACCAATTCGGGCCGCTTGTACGAGTTTGAATCGATAGAAGAAGTGCAGGAAATGCTGGATAAATTATCGTCAGGCGAAAACCCATTCTTAAAACAACTGCCGCGCCGTCCCGGGCAAAAAGAGGTACGCTATGTTCATTTACTGGGTGGAAGTATCGACTGGAGCGACGACAGTTTTGTATCCGAAGTTTCATCGCATGCTTCCGGCAACCTGGAAGTACGCCTTGCCAAAGTAGAAACCGAACTGGCCGAACTAAAGGAAGCTTTTGATAAATTGATGAAGGAGTTGAGCTGAAGGTTAAAATCTTGTGCGTTTATAAGTAATTCGATGCTGCCAAATACGCCTGATAAAGTTGAATACTTTCCAAACGTTTTCTCTGATACAGATAGCAAATACTTGTTTGAAAAACTGACCTCCAACATCACCTGGCGGCAGGAATCCATCCTCATTTTTGGCCGCAAGGTATTGACACCAAGGCTCACAGCCTGGTATGGGGATGCCGGAGCGGTTTACAAATATTCAGGCGTTTCGTTTGATCCCCTGCCCTGGACCGAAGAATTGCTTTACATCAGATCAAAAGCTGAGGCTCTGGCGGGTACAACTTTTAACAGCGTATTGCTCAATCTGTATCGCGATGGCAATGACTCCATGGGCTGGCATAGCGACGATGAACCCGAACTGGGCAGGGATCCGATCATTGCGTCTGTCAATTTAGGCGAAGCCAGGCGTTTCGATCTGCGACTTAAATCTGATCACCATCAAAAACAGCAAATCATGCTCGAGGATGGCTCTGTTTTGCTAATGAAGGGCGACCTCCAGCATCATTGGCAACACCAGGTGGCCAAATCGGGCAAAGTTAAAGGGCAGCGAATCAATTTAACATTCAGGACGATTAAAACGCTGGCAATACCAGGCCGTTAAATTGATGCCGTCAGCTTATTATTCAAAACCTGCTCCTTTAGCTGCATCACTCGGCCCAATATCTAAATTCCAGGCGCTGGTCAGGAAATAAGGCAGGATACCGTCTGCATCTTTGTTGCTATAAGTAACCCGGATTACCCTGCTTTCTCCGGGCGCCAATTCGATATAATTGTCGCTGAATACAACCGGCAGAATATCATCTCCACGCTGACCTTTCAGTGCACGCAAATGAACCTGATAGGCTACTGTTTTCCCCGTGTTACTTATCGTTATATCATGAAATGTGCTGTCAGCTACCTTAGTAGTTGAATAGCTAACTTTCAAAGCAGTCTTTGCGAGACGCTGTAATGCCGAAAAATCGGTATAGGAAGTTTCAGGTGTTGTATACCATTTTGATTTTTTCCAGTTAAGCACATCAGCTTTCTTTGAAAGCCAGTACCAATTGATACTGCGCACCTGCCCACGGGCGTCTGTTAATTGCAGTTTCAGGAAATAAGTATCTGAAAGGCCATCGGTACCTGGTAAAGTAAAACATTTGGCTGTGCCATCGGCATCCACGTCAACCGTTGCTACATTGGCATATTTTTGCGTACCGTCAAGGTCATATATTATGGCTTCTGCTTTTAGCCCCGTGAACTGCTGCAGCAATGAGTTGATGATATCTACCTCGTTATTGGCATAGGAATACAGGATATGCACCGGCTCCAGCGATTTTTTCATACCAAAATAGGTACCTGCCGGATATAAGTAATAATCATAGGTATGCCAGATGAGGCTGGGCCAGGGGTTGCTGCCCATCCATTGAACTACGCCGGTTGCGGTATGGTATTTATGTAAACCATAGGCTTCCATCATTGCCCGGTGAGCTTCATAGTTTTGGGCCTGAGCCTCCGCAAGGTATTGTTTGATGTCGAGGGGCTTTCCATAACGGTTTTCCAGCGCGGTATTAAAGGTTTTTGTGTTCCCAAAATTCATGGTTCCGCAATGGTAGTTCCAGGTCGACGAGGTATACCAAAGTGAATCTTTTGGTATAAATTTGATCAAACTTTCATAGGGCGGTATGGAAGGGCCCGGCGATATCTCGGTAGCAAAACTATAGTTGCCTCCCCCATACTGCTGGGTAGTATCAGTTTCCCAGTATACAGGTGGCACCCACTCATAGGGCCCGGCCATTTTTACGCCGCTAAAACCTGAGACTTTCGATTTGCTGGCATCGGCAGTTGAAACTATCGGGTTAGGCCATTTCAAAGCCGCTTCAATATTCAGGTAGCCACGTTCAACGGTGGTGTCACGCGGTGGCATATCGCTGCCGTTTAGCCATACCATCAGGCTTGGTTTATTGCGCAGCCAGTACATCACACTGCTATCAGAAGCCATCGCCACCTGGCGTTTGGCCACATCCCAGTTTTCGGGGTATTGCCAGGCACCGCAGCACATCCAGCCCGTCATAACCAGCAAGCCATATTGATCGCAAAGCGCATAAAAATGATCATCCTCCAATTTACCCTCGGAACGAACGATGTTCATGTTCATATCGCGGTACAATTGCAGTTCCTGCTCCTGCCTTTTTGCCGAGCGGCGCTGAAAAATATCAGGCGACCACGCCGCACCACGCAGCATAATAGGTTTACCGTTGACGATAAATTCCCGTGATTGATTATCAATCAATTTCGAAGTGATCTGACGGATACCAAAGTTTTCGGCGACGGTATTGCTTACCACATTACCGCGTACTACCGACAATTCAATACGGTTCAGATCCTGCTTACCATATTGCCATGGCCACCATATTTTGGGATTACTAATATTAAGTATTGTAAATTCCTGTGGGGTAAAAGTTACATTAACTACTTCTCCCGGGCCCAAATGCACGCTCTTTTCAAAAGTGATCTGTTGATTTATTCTCCCTTTTACTACTATATCCTGAGGGTTTTTTGAATAATTGGTCACCAGAGCATCTACGGTCAAATGTGCCACGGCCAATGAGGGCAGGTCGAAATTGGTGGTTACCAGCGGATATTGTATCCCCACTTTATCAAAGGTTCTTACTTCAATATCATTAACAATTCCACCGTTATAATCGGGCGGATAATGGATCCAGTCGGCGTAATCTATAGCCAGGTCGCCCTTTTGCCTGTTGGGGTTAAAGGGCCTCCTGATCTCGAGCGCAAGTACGTTGGCGCCGACGGGTTTGATGTATTTGGTGATATCCAGATCGATGATCCGGAAGGGTCCTATGATTTGATCGGAATCGGCTACCAATTTACCGTTGATCCACAAATTAGCTTTGTAGTTGATACCATGCAGCTTTAATATGACGTCTTTCCCTTTTTGTGTAATGGGCAGGTTGAATTCTTTGCGGAACCACCAGGGTTTGTCTAATGCAGGGTCATTCAGCTTTTGGAAATTGGTGCCAAAAAATGGATCAAAATCATATACTTTATTAGCCAGCAAGCCTGCGATGATCGTCGTCGGGACACTAACCGGATACCATCCTTTAGGTACAAAGTTGCTTTGCGATACCAGGCTACCAGTAGTAGCATCTTTGGTTACCGACTGCATTTCCCACCCATCTTTCAGGATCAAACGGTAATTTTCGCTGTTCTGGGCGAATACCGGGGTAAAGAAGAGTGATAGTACAACTATCAAACCGAGCTTTTTCATGTATGTATATTTTTTTGGTATGTCGTATAGGTCTGTTATAGATCGTAGTAATCCCTTATTGCGCATCATAATACAAGGCTGCCGCACCCAATATCCCACTGTTTTGCAGGGCTGACACATCGATACGGATGCGTTCAATCGACTTGCTGTACATAAACGTTTTGATCTGATCCCACATGGTTTGTTGAAAATAAGCATAAGCCAGCCTGACCGACCCTCCTAAAATGATCAACTCCGGATCGAGCGAGTACATCACCATTTTAATGGCATTACCAATATGGGTACCAAGCTCAGCATAGAGCTCCAGAGCACGTTGATCGCCTTTTTGGGCCTCTTCGAAAACTTTTGTGCCATCAAGTCCATATACATTTTTAAAAAAAGAACCACTGGCGTAATATTCAATGATATTGTCACGGTAATCAAGGCAGCCAAACTCACCGGCGCCGCAGTTATGGCCTGCATAAAGTTTTTTATTGATGATAAGCCCGGCACCCAGACCTGTGCCCAGGGTTAACCCAATCATGGCTTCTACACCTTTGCCTTTACCAAAATGGTATTCACCTACGGCAAAACAATTGGCATCATTATTTACAAATACGGGGATATGGTAGCGTTCTTCAAGCAGTGCTTTAAGTGGAACTTCAACCCAGGAAGGAATATACAAGACATCATAAACAATCCCCTGTTTCACGTCTACCACGCTGGGGACGCCGATACCAATCGCCGCTATATCATTGGCAATGAGTTTATCTATCACCTGGTAAATATCGTTCAAAACCTCCTCCACCGAGCCATCACTGTGTATCCGCGCAGCCTCGATATGCGACAACTCACCGTCAATTACTACAGCACCCCGCACATTGGTTGCGCCCAGATCTATTCCTATTACTTTAATACGCATTATAGTTAATCCTTTTTATTAAAAATCGTCTCGTTGGTGATGAGCGGTTTGGCCCAGAAACCGATACTTAGCATATAACCGAATGTGAGGTAGAGAATGGTCATACCCAGTTGCAGACCAATCAAATTACCCAGGCCCCCAATTAACACCTGTACAACGGCACCTCCAAAAATACCAGTTACCAAAATACCGGCAAATGAGCCATGGTCCTCTTCAACCGAACTAAGCGCCAGCGAGAAAATGATAGGGTACATAACCGACATAAAAAACCCGGTAATAGAAAATGCATATAGGGATACCTGAGCACTACCAAAAAGGCCAAGTGTTAAACAGATCATGGCAGGAATGGTAAAGAGCACCAGCAATTTCCGGCTGTCCATCAATTTAAGCAGCACAAGCCCGACCAATCCACCAACCAGCATCAATCCCCAAAAATAGGCTACGGCGTGGGCACCCGTAGTTTGCGGATCAAAATGATGATACTCAAACAGAAACTGCGACATCCAGTAAGAGACACCCTGTTCGGTGCCTACATAGCAGAAAAGAGCGATAAAATAAAGCACCACCACAGGTTTTTTGAAAAGATCGACATGGGTTTTCCAGGGTCCCGCTTTCTCATCATTAGCCAGTTCAACTTTTGGAAATTTTGATACCAGGATAATCACGAACATCAATAGCGCTATCACAGTGAACAGCCAGTAAAGCGATATCCAGGTTTGATCGTGCGGTACTATCGGTTGCAGCACTGAAAAAACACCCGAATGGTTTCCTTTATTTAGGTTAACCACCATATAGGAGTATATCAACGGACTTAAAAACGAAGCCCCGCCAAAGATCAATTGGGCCAATACCGAAGTGAAGGCGTAGTTTTCTGCACCACCCGCTGTTCGTAACAGGGGATTGATCACCACCTGAAGCATGGCCATGCCGCACCCAATAAGGAACAGGGAAAGAATAGCAGTAAGGTAATTGGGTTCAGCTGCTAATAAAAGAGAACCTAAAAAGGCTACCACAAAGGCTGCCACCATAATCTTCTTTTCGTTATATTTCTGTACCAGCATGCTGGTAGGAATTGACATCACACCATAGGCAATAAAGAACGCGAACGGTAGAACGCCTGCCAAAAGATCACTGAGCTTAAAGTCCTTGATAAACTCTGGTGAAAGAGGCCCGATGACGTTCGTCAGGAACGATATAACAAAAAATGTGAGCATGATCAATGCTACGATGTAGTAATTGGGTTTACTTTTCATGAAGTCTTTTTTTGGCTTGCGAATGGTTAACTAATATCGATAAAATTATCACAAAACATAACTTATTGAAAAATTTTAAAAAGCTCCAACTGCACATGACTCAAATGCGCCCAACGTTAAAATTTACGATAACCGATAATTTGCTTATACTTGATTAGTAAACCGCCGATCAAATGGACCAATGGTACAGTAAACTTCACAGTGAAGGCTTGTTAAGCGATGCCTCGCGTGAAAAAATCAGGCTGCATGAAACAACCGGCCTGTTTTCTGTTCATTGGGAACTTAAAACTTTGCTTTATATCGGCGTGCTGCTTCTTACCGCCGGCCTGGGTATACTGGTTTACAAAAACATCGATACCATTGGGCACCAATTTGTATTGTTATTTATCGCCCTGGTTGTTTTAGGCAGTTTTACTTACTGTTTTAAATATGCGCTGCCTTATAACCGCCAAAAAGTTAAAGCACCCAATACTGCATTTGACTATGTTCTGCTGCTTGGTGCTATTAGCTTGCTGACCTTTATGGCATACCTGCAATTCCAGTACAAGGTTTTTGGTACCACTTACGGGCTGGCTACTTTTATCCCAATGGTGGTGCTCTTCTGCACCGCTTATTATTTCGATCACCTGGGTATTCTCAGCATGGCAATTGCTAACCTCGCGCTTTGGATGGGCGTATCCGTAACGCCAAAGGAATTATTGAATAACTTTGATTTTAACAGTGAGCATATCATTTACACCTACCTGCTATTGGGTATCCTGTTATTGCTGCTGGCCTATGCCAGCCTGAAATTTAATTTAAAGGCTCACTTTAAATTCAGCTATCAGCATTATGGCATGCACGTTGCTTTTATTGCCTTGCTGGCCGGTTATTTTCACTTTTACAGCTCCATTTTCGCATTAATATGGATTTTGGGACTAGCTGGGCTTGCGATAATTTTTTATGCCGATGCCTACAGGTCGAGGTCATTTTACTTTTTATTGCTGGTTATCCTGTACAGTTATATCGCGCTAAGCAGCCTGGTAATACGAGCGGTGACGCAGATTGCAAATATCGGAGGGCTTTACCTTGCGCTCCTTTACTTCCTTGGCTCGGGTACCGGTCTGGTAGTATTGTTGATCAACCTTAACCGGAAACTCAAATCAGCATGATAGCGTTCAACAAAGAGTGGCTCTATAACCTGCGGATACAGGAACAGGCTGAAACCTATCGCGACAAGGGATATATAAATAACGAAGAGTTTAAAATAGCCTCGCAGCATCACCCGGTTGGTTTTTATATGCCAAACCCGGTCGTGCGTACCGGCTTATTTCTGCTTACCCTATTTATCGTTACCGTTGGCGATGGCTTGCTTTCGCTGATGGCTTCGGCAGGGAGCGTGATCGATTCGCCTATATGGGCCTTCTTCCTGGGTGTCATCAGCTATGCTGCGCTTGAAGTTATTGTTAACTCGAACCAAAACTTCAGATCGGGCGTAGATGATGCTCTGGTGTTGATCGTCGCCTGTCAGTTTGCTACCGGATTTGGCATCATGCTGGCAAAAACCGAAGGGCATGACGGGAATACACTGCGCCTGATGTTTTCTATTTTCCTGTTTGTTTTAACCTTGCTTTTAACCTTACGCTTTTTAAACCGATTGACAGCGGCAATTGCGGCAGCCTCCCTTTTCGCAGCTTTTTTCTTTGCCTGGAACGGCATGACTGCCGCCGGTCTAGCTACGGCTCCATTCCTGATGATGATGGTATCCGTTGTGACTTATTTTATTGCGCTTCGCATGGGTAAAAGACCGGGTTTGGCGAACTATAAAGACTGTTTTAAAATTATCGAA
This sequence comes from uncultured Mucilaginibacter sp., assembly GCA_903866915.1. GTDB lineage: Bacteria > Bacteroidota > Bacteroidia > Sphingobacteriales > Sphingobacteriaceae > Mucilaginibacter. The sequence goes on from CAIPPO010000169.1 coordinate 26,900, forward strand.
ATGCTAAGCCTGGTGGTTATCTATGCCTCCGGAAACTATTATATTGTTCAAACACTTGGGAATGCGCTGGGGCCGGATAATACAGTAAACAAGCCCCTGCCAATGGGTGGCTTTTTGTGGTCCTATACTATACTAATTCCGCTGACTTTTGTGTTTTATGGCATTAAAAGAAAAGATAGCATCCTGTTGCGTATTGGTTTATTGCTGATAGTGGCCGCTGTAGCTACTTTCAGGTATTACTATCATTTGCTGCCCACTGAGATCATGCTGACTATCGCCGGTGTGATCACAATTCTTATTGCCTGGTTAGTGATCAAGTATCTGGCTTTACCAAAACATGGTTTTACATACCAGGAGCCGGGTGAAAAGGCACTATTGGGCCACCTGCGCATCGAATCGCTGATCACTGCCGAAATAGTTTCCGATATGCCATCAGCGCCTACGCATAACGACTCGCGTTTTGGCGGGGGAGATTTCGGCGGAGGCGGTGCCTCTGAAAGTTTCTGATCAGATCAGTTTATCAGGCGTAACCGGCAGCTCGCGAATACGTTTGCCCGTAGCATTATAGATAGCATTAACTACCGCCGGCGCAACGCCAATCGTAGCAATTTCGCCCATGCCCTTGGCACCCATCGGGTTTAAGTAGGGGTCGGGTTTATTTACAAAAAGGGCCTCCACTTGTGGGATATCTGCCTGAACCGGCACATGGTAGTCGCCAAAATTATTGTTGACCAGGCGTCCGTAGCGATGATCGATCAATGCTTCTTCCATCAAAGCCATCCCGATACCCATAATAGCACCGCCTTTAATCTGGCTGGCTGCTGTTTTCGGGCTAACAATATGGCCCGCATCGGCAACCGAAACTGCTTTGTTCACTCTAACCACCCCTGTAACCGGATTCACCAAAACCTGGATAAAATGCACCGACCAGGAGTATGCAGCATAGTTGCCCATCTCAGCGCCACTTTTGGATACGGTGGTAACTTCCAGTTGCGGTAATTTATTGGCGGTAAGCAATTGCACGTAATCATTGCTGGTGGCACCGCCTTCAAGCGCTTTAAATTTTGCTTTCAACTCGCTACAGGCATCATAGACAGCAGCCCCCACCGTCGATGTCACCTGCGAACCGCCCTGGGTAGGTGAGGGTGGTAAAGATGAATCACCAAGGAATATTTTAACTTTTTCAACCGGTACGCCCATCACTTCTGCACCGATGGCTGCCATGGCAGTACCTGTTCCGGGACCAATGTCAGTTACAGCAGTTTGCAGTACCAGCGTGCCATCTACCTGCAAGCGTGCGGTAACTGTAGCATTACTGCGGTATGCGCCGAACATACCCGCTCCCATACCATAGCCTACCAGCCATCCATCCTTAACCAATGTACCCGGTTGCTGGCGTCTTTCGCTCCATCCAATCCGGTCGGCGCCCAACTGGTAGGCCTCTTTTAAAAACTTACTTGAGTAGGGTTTACCACTTAATGGATCAGTATCTGCATGGTTGCGTAAGCGTAATTCTATTGGGTCGATGTTCAGCGCATAAGAAAGCTCATCCAATGCCGACTCCAGTGCCCAGGCACCGGTAGCTTCGCCCGGTCCCCGCATGGGGGTAGGCGTGTTCACATTGAGTGAAACCAATTTATATTTTGTATTAACATTAGGCGAAGCATACATCAGCTGACTGATATTGACAACGCCTTCGGTAAAGTCTTCATAAACCGAGGTTTGCCCGGTGGCTTCATGAGTAATGCCTACCAATTTGCCATCGGTGGTGGCGCCTATACCAATCTTTTGCCAGGTTTGGGGGCGATAACCAACTGAAGTAAACATATCTGCCCGGCTGAGCAGCAGCTTTACAGGTCGCTTTACCAATTTAGCGGCGGCTACGGCGGCAATCTCATGCGGCCAGGTACGCAACGCGGCACCAAAAGCACCGCCAACAAAAGGTGCATTGACCTGCACATTATCGTTAGGAATTTTAAAGGCACTGGCAATATTGCGCTGCGTTGATTTTACACCCTGAGTTTTATCCCAGATGGTTAGTTTATCATCGGCATCCCAGCGGGCAATGATGGCATGCAGTTCCATGGGGTTGTGCACTTCCGTAGGCAAAAGGTATTCCTGCTCAACTTTTACCGGTGCCGATTTGTAGGCATCTTCCTGCCCGCGAACATAATCTTTGCCTTTAGCAATGCCATTGGGCAGGTTATTTTTCAGATCAGTTTGGTGTCCATCTTTGCTATATTGAGCCTTAACCAGCGAAGCAGCATACAAGGCACGTTCAAAAGTTTCCGCAACTACTAAGGCTATCGGCTGTCCGTTGAAATAAATTTTGTTATCTAAAAATATTTTCAAAGGACCTTTTGCCGGCTGATCCGGAGTATGGTATCCCGGAATTTCAGGACAATTCTGGTAGGTGATAACGGCAAGAACACCCGGCGCACGTTCAGCGGCACGGGTATCTAAAGACGTAATGCTTCCCTTAGCAATTGTGCTACCCACCAAAACGCCATAGGTAACACCCTTTACGCTATACTCAGCGGAATATTTAGCCGCACCGGTCACCTTCAACCTTCCGTCTACCCTGCTCGGACCAAGCTCAGGGTCCTTCACTTTTATCTTGCTTTCCATGGGATGTGAATGTTAAATTCTAAACCCTAACTTCTAATTTCTTTAACCAGCTACCCAATGACCAACCTCAAGCCACGTGAGGCAAAGCCCCCAGCAACTTATCCGGTGTTATCGGCAGATCGCGCACCCGGATCCCGGTTGCGTTGTAGACAGCATTTGCTACAGCACCTGCCATACCGATCAGCGCTATCTCGCCCATACCTTTGGCACCGATAGGGTTTATATTGGTATCCGCTTTATTCACAAATAATGCATTGATCTGCGGTATATCAGCATTAACAGGCACGTGGTAATCGCCTAAATTGGCATTCATCAGGCGTCCGTA
>CAIPPO010000170.1 GCA_903866915.1 uncultured Mucilaginibacter sp.
CGTGGGGCTATCGTTGGGAAGTGGACATTGAACAAAAAATTGTAAAAGAAGTAGATGGGAATGATTATTTGGAAAGGAAGTATGGTCTTTCAAGGCTCGACGTCGACAGTAATTTTCAAATTAATAATATTAAAAAAAATACATTAAAAATCGAACAATTAAGCTCTTATTGGGAAAAAACGAAAAATCAAATAGTGTATGTAATTAATGCCTCGGTTGTTAATAAAACAGATAAAGTAATAACTTCAGCCGAAATTGACGGTAAATTAAAGTTAATTTTCAAGGATAAGACAATTAAAGGTACAAGTGATTATAATTCAGGGTTTAAAGAAAAAATTTCAGAAAATCGACCATGGAAACCAAATACTGCCAGAGATTTTTTTATAAAAACTAAGGGCATAGAAACTATTTATTTACAGTATATGCCTGAATATGTAATATTTGATGTTTCTTTAAAAGCAGAAGATCCTGTTGGTTACACATTTGATAAAGATATTGCAGAATATGATCTTATGGAAAATTGGAAAGGTATTAAACAGGCTTCCAATACTATCATTCCTGAGAACCCTGGTGAAACATCGGACAAAATAAATACAGGGGTAGTTGATACGGGCAAAGTAGATACCTCTGTAAATAATGAAAATGGGACAAATTATGTTGTCTTAACCCCAAGAGCCTATTTCTATAATACTCCAGATAGTAGCAACAGAAGAAATGGTTACTTAATCCAAGGGGAGCATATTAATTCATTGAGGGATACAGATGGCTATATCTACTGCGAGTTTACTAATCAAACGACAAAAAAAATAATAAAAGGATGGTTAAAGAAGGAAAACTTGCAAGGTAATTAAGTCAAATTGGATAGGATCTTATTATCTCTGTTAGCATTGTCAAATACAGTTGAATGTGGAATTGCTATAAAATTAAAATATCGCATATTTGATGTGACGAATCAGTATTAAAGTAGTAAGTATGTCATTGTTTGAATATCGATTAGATTTTATTTACGGCATTCTCAGTACCAAAATAGTTAGGTGATAAAGTTTCAAGAAAAAGTCCCTATCGGGCAATACTGAGGGAGAATTTTGCCTTTTGCCGAAGACGTAAAATTGGATTGAACATTTGGGGTAAACATCAAACGAATTATTATAATTGACAACAGGCTTAAATTTCCCCCGATTTAAGAAAAAGGGATTTTTCCTTTATTTTCACTTGTTTTCATCACTTAGGTCTCTATCAGGTGCCCCAAACTAGGTAACTCACTGATAATGTGGCGCAGTTCACTTTTTGTATCGGAAAGTAACCCCACAGTCATCCCCCTGGTACACCCACCCGCACCCCACCCATTTATCCAATTTAAGTCAAACTATTCAACCCTCACCACCCCCTCCCCAAAATTACCCGATTTATCGCTAATATCGCAGATCGTTTGCAAGCTGCGCTGAGCGTAAAAATGAAAGTATTAATTATCGATAACTACGATTCGTTTACTTACAACTTGTACCAGCAGGTTGCGGGTATTACGCAATGCATTCCGGATGTATTTAAGAACGACGAGATAACTTATACGGAAATAGTCGCCCGTAATTATGATGCCATTATCATTTCACCCGGACCGGGACGGCCGGATGTGCCTGCTGATTTTGGTGTTTGCGCGGATGTTTTAAAGTTATCGGAAATGCCTGTTTTAGGTGTTTGCCTTGGTCACCAGGGTATCGCTTGCATTGCTGGTGCTGAGGTGAACCTGGCGCCGGAACCCTATCACGGGCGTTTGTCGGCCATCTATCATACTGGCGGCGGACTATTTAAAGGGTTGCCACAGGGTTTTAGCGCTGTCAGATACCATTCTTTGCTGGTTTCTAAGCCATTGCCTGCCGGAATGATCGAAACCGCCTGGACCGCGGATGGGATCGTGATGGGTATTGCCCATGAAAGCAAACCATTTTGGGGCATTCAGTATCATCCCGAATCTATTTCTACAGAATATGGCGATGAGGTGGTTGCTGCATTTCTACGCCTGGCTAATGACTTTAATAAAAGCGAAATTGCAATTGAGCAACATTCAAAGCAACCAGCAATAGCCCCTAAACCCATCAATCCCCGAAGTTTAATTATTGAGCACCAGATTGTTGATTTGAACACTAGAGCTGATGTGATATTTTACAATCTATACGCCAATAGCAAATACGCCTTTTGGCTGGACAGCTCAAAGATCATCCCCGATCATTCGCGTTTCTCATTTATGGGAAGTATCGATAGCAACAGGGGCAAAGCTATTCTTTTTGATGGCCCTGATCAAACCCTGTCAGTGAAGCAACATGGAAACACAACGATAATTCACGAGGATCTGTTTGACTACCTCAAACGCGACCTGGAGAGCCAAACCGTAGTACCGGACCACGATTTTCCCTTTGATTTTAAGGGTGGTTATATTGGCTATTTCGGCTACGAATTAAAATCTCAACTGGGTTTTAATACTTCTCACCGTTCTGAGGTGCCTGACGCGGCTTTGCTATTCTCAACGCGCTATCTGGTCCTCGATCACCTGGATCATAAAATTTATATCATTGCCCTGGCCAAAGATGGGGGAGAAGCTGAAAATGCCCGGCAATGGATCGCTGAAGTTGCCGGTAAATTGGCTGATTTGAGTCCTATTCCGGATAAGAAGCGCCCGCCCCTATCAGAAAAGCTAAATTTTAATGGTAGCCAAAATCATTCAAAATATCTTGAAAACATTAGTCGCAGCCTTACCGAGATCAGAAGGGGCGAAAGTTATGAGGTATGTTTAACTAACCGCATAGCGATCGATCTGGATATCGATCCGCTGGATCTGTATCTGGATCTGCGGACGATCAACCCGGCCCAATATGCCGCCTACCTGCATTTTGATGAATTTAGTATACTAAGTTCATCGCCTGAGCAATTCTTAAAGCTCGACAATAAAAAGAACGTATCAACCAAACCGATTAAAGGAACGATCTACCGCGACGAAGATGCCGCTGCCGACGAAAAAAACAAACGTTCGCTGCAGGAGAATGAAAAATTCAGGGCCGAAAACCTGATGATCGTTGACCTGTTACGGAACGATTTTGGTCGCGTTTGCGAAATAGGCAGCGTGAAAGTTCCGCATCTGATGGCGGTAGAAAGCTATGAAACCTTAAGTCACCTTGTAAGTACCGTAGTAGGAAAGCTAAAACAGGAATATTCGGTCATCGACCTGTTTAAAGCCACTTTCCCGGGTGGATCGATCACCGGTGCACCGAAAAAGCGGACCATGGAGATCATCGATCAACTGGAAACAGACGCGCGCGGCCCCTATACCGGATCGCTTGGTTACCTCAGTTTATGCGGAGCGGCGGAACTGAACATCATCATCCGTACGGCTGTGGTGCAACAAAGCAAAATTACCATAGGTACCGGCGGTGCCATCATCTCGCTTTCGGATGCTAATGAAGAATTTGAGGAAACTTTACTAAAGGCATTCCCGGTAATAAAAGCGATCGTCGTAAATGCTAAAGGTGCTTTCGACGAAAGTTTTTACAATTTGAATTTGTAGGAGTCGCAATTAGATATTACAGCTTTACACGCGTCTACACGGCGGATTCACAAATCTTACAGGACAGGGGAATAGCTTATAGTTCTTTCCTCAACCTGGCAACAGGGATATTCATCTGTTCGCGGTATTTGGCTACGGTACGGCGGGCTATATTGTAGCCCTTTTCTTTGAGGATCTCGGTCAGTCGCTCATCAGCAAGCGGATGGCGTTTATCTTCGGCGCCGATATTTTCTTCCAGTATCTTCTTAACTTCTTTATTGGATACTTCTTCTCCGCTTTCGGTTTGAATAGCTTCCGAGAAGAAGGATTTGAGCAGGAAGGTGCCATGCTCGGTTTGTACATATTTGGAGTTGGCTACCCTTGATACCGTAGAAATATCCATCCCGATCCGATCGGCAATATCTTTCAGGATCATTGGTTTCAGGTTTTTATCGTCGCCGGTCAGGAAAAACTCATACTGGTATTGCATGATGGCATTCATGGTTTTCAGTAAGGTTTGCTGGCGCTGTTTGATGGCGTCAATGAACCACTTGGCTGAATCGAGCTTTTGTTTAACAAATTGTACTGCTTCTTTCAGTTTTTTATCGCGTTGAGAAGCTTTGTCGTAATGCTCAAACATCTCCTGATAAGAACGGCTAACGCGAAGTTCGGGCGCATTTTTTGAATTGAGTGTTAAAACCAGCACACCATCGTTGTTAACGATATGAAAATCTGGGATAACCTGCAGCTGTTTTGAATTTACTTCATTTGAATCGCCGGGTTTGGGATTCAGCTTCAGTATCTCCGCAATTACCGCGCGTAACTCCTGCGAGTTCATGTTGAGCGATTTCTCCAGCTTATCGTAATGTTTACGGGTAAACTCGTCGAGATAGTTCTCAACCACTAAGGTGGCTTTTCTGATGATAGGATCGCCCTGGTCTTTTTTTCTTAGTTGTATCAGCAAACATTCCTGCAAGCTGCGCGCACCTACACCCGGCGGATCAAATGACTGGATCACTTTCAGCATTTCTTCCACTTCCTCGTCATCGGCAAAAATATTCTGCGAGAATGCCAGATCGTCCGTTAATGAAGTAACAGAACGGCGCAGGTAACCATCATCATCCAAACTGCCAATGATCTGCTGCCCAACCCTAAAGTCTTTGTCTGAAAGAGGCAACAGGTCGAGCTGAGCCTGCAGGTTCTCGAAAAACGAACTTTGTACTGCTATCGGAATTTCTTTGCGGTCATCATCATCGTCGCCATTTTGATCATAGCGCGAACCATATTCATTCAGGTTATCTTCCTGTAAGTAATCTTCTATATTAAACTCGTCTGCCGGCCCCTGTTCCTCGTCGCTGTTGTAATTATCATCGTCTGAATCGTGGTCGGCATACTGGTCTTCGGGTTCATTCAGGTTGGTCAGGCTCAGGTCTTCCAATGCAGGGTTTTCCTCAAGCTCTTCTTTTATACGGGTATCCAAAGAAACCGTGGGCACCTGCAGCAGTTTAATAAACTGTATTTGCTGCGGGGAAAGCTTTTGTAAAAGTTTCTGTTGAAGATTCTGTTTTAGCATAAATTAACTACCATCAAAAATACATCTATTTACTGTAAACCCGAAAATTTACGCGATGCGGCATTTGTTTCCCCTTTTAACGTAAAAACGCTCTAAGTGTTCAGTCTAAGTGCGTGAATAAACAATTTTTATGTTTTTATAATTTTTGTATGTTTAGCAAACTTTAAACTTCACTTATGGCTATTATTAAAGAATTCAAAGAATTTGCGATGCGCGGCAATGTTGTCGACCTCGCAGTGGGTGTTATCATCGGTGCTGCATTTGGCAAGATCGTAAGCTCATTGGTAAACGATATCATTATGCCCCCGATAGGATATCTTTTGGGAGGTATTGACTTTTCGAACAAGAAAATTACCCTGGTAGAGGCCGATGCTGCCAAAAAAGTTGCTGAAGTTGCGATTCGTTATGGCACATTCATCAATTCGATCATCGACTTTCTGATCGTAGCATTCTGTATCTTCCTGGTAATTAAAGGGATAAATTCAGTTAAGAAAAAAGAAGAAGAAGCTCCAGCAGCGGCTCCTGCACCAAGCAACGAGGAAGTATTACTTACCGAGATTCGCGACCTGCTGGCCAAAGGCAAATAATATTTTATCATTTTAGTATTGAATGCCCTGAACTTTTATACGGTTCAGGGCATTTTTTATTGCCGGTAGGCAACGCTTGCAATTTTTATTATTTTCGGATAATAAAAACTTTTGATCAAAACACAAAACGTTTAAAACCATGTCTGTAGTAAAAGAATTTAAAGAATTTGCCATGAAAGGCAATGTCATCGACCTGGCAGTCGGTGTTGTTATCGGTGCCGCTTTTGGCAAGATCGTCAATTCGCTGGTGACCGATGTGATGTTACCCCCTTTGGGTTTGTTAACCGGGGGTATCGATTTTTCGGATATCAAGATCGTTATCAAAGCTGCTGATGCGGTAAAGCATACCCCGGCAGTGAACATGAATGTGGGCCTTTTCCTGAATGTGGTGATCCAGTTTGTCATTGTTGCTTTCTGCGTATTTATTGCAGTGAAGGGTATCAATGCGATCAAAAAGAAAGAAGTTCCGCCACCGGTAGCCGATCCTGTTCCTACGAATGAAGAGGTGTTATTGACTCAGATCAGGGATCTGCTGGCGAAAGGGAAATAATTAAATATCAGAACGTTTTAGGCAACTTAGGATCAGTAAGGAGGATGAAATCATTTTCCTTACTGTATTTCGACCAGTCGGGATTGTCAAAATTATTATCCGAGAAGGTAGCCAGGTTGATGATTTTCGCCTTAGCATCATATTTTTTCAATTGCGCTGCAGTACCCAGCTTGTCTTCGCTATGAAAACCGCCGTTTACCTGCAGGAGCTTATAATCGCGGTGTTTTTTCAGGAAACGGGAGATCGACCAGCCCATGGTAGCATCCCAGGTATTTTGCGCCTGAAACATTTGCATCCCGCCCATGGCACCATGTCCGCCCATGATATTTAAAAATTTATCATAATAGGCACCGGTAGCCGTATCGATGGGCAGGGGAGCCAGCCAGGCTTTACTGGTATTATCCAACTGATCCAAACTTGCCAGACCCAGACGGTTTACCCGGTTTACATAGCGGGCCGGGGCATTGGCTGCCACAACCGGGTTATGATTGGCTTTGGCATATTCAATCATTGGGCGGTAATCTTTGTAATTATGCCATGCCCGTCCTTCGGTCACAAAATTCTTTTCGCGTATCAAGCCGCCCAGGTATTCATTCAGCACACCCTGGCAATCGGTTTCGAACATTTCTAAACTCAATGCAGTTTTGCCGGGATATTTTTCTGAAATCTTTTGAAATAACAAAGCTTCCAGCATATGACAGGTTGAGTCGTTATGTTCTTCGCCGAAAAATAAAACGTCGGCTTTATCAAGACCGGCAACAACATCATCAACCGATACTTCTTTTTGAAGACTGGTACTATAGATCTTATAATGTGTTGTTTGACCCAAAACAAAAAACGGGAGGGCAAATACCAGGAGCGTTGAAAGGAATTTCATACTATAATATTAAAAATAGGGGTAGCAGAAAGGTTTCTTGAACCTATAAAGGCCTGCTACGCAATTGCCCACAAGTTACGGCGCGAAATTTCATTTAACAAATACTAAAATTGTATTTGAAAAGATTAAAAAATACGCTACATTTGCGCTCTTGTTTTTAAACACGACGAATAGACTAAATAGCGATGAAAAGAACGTTTCAGCCTTCTCAAAGAAAAAGAAGAAATAAACACGGGTTCCGTGAGCGTATGGCAACCGCCAATGGCAGAAGAGTATTGGCAGCCAGGAGAGCGAAAGGCAGAAAAAGATTATCTGTTTCTGACGAACGCGCGCACAAAGCTTAATAGCGATAATTGCTTTTTCTCCTTACTGAGGCTCGGGCCGTTATTGCTAAATTGCAGTTAAGGCATGAGCAAAATATACACTTTTACTAAAGAAGAACGGTTATGTAATAAAAAGCTCATTGACGGGCTTTTTCGTAACGGTTCTTCTTTTTTAGTTTATCCTTTTAAAGTTTCCTGGCTTACCAGTGAAAGTGAACAGCCATATCCGGCGGTGGTGCTTTTTTCTGTTCCTAAAAAGCGATATAAAAGGGCGGTCGACCGCAATTTACTTAAACGCCGCATGCGCGAGGCGTACCGCTTAAACAAAACACAGTTTTTGTATTTACCATTGATCGAAAAAAATAGAAAGATTATTTTTTCGGTAACCTATATTGGGAAAGAAATTGGAGATTACAGCCTCGTAGAAAAAAAAATGCTGAAATTGCTGCAATTATTGGCCCAATCGGAAGCAAAATGATAGCGATTATCCAGGCATTGAAAACTACATTAGGTTGGCTGTTTTTGTTGCTGATCAAGCTTTATCAATATTTAATTTCGCCGCTTACGGGTGCAGCCTGCCGGTACACACCTACCTGTTCGCAGTATGGCGTTGAAGCTATAAAAAAGTATGGCCCATTTAAGGGCGGTTGGTTAACTTTGAAACGATTGGCACGATGTCATCCATGGGGTGGGCATGGTCATGATCCGGTTCCCTGACTTGGTGATAATTCTTAGGTCGGGTAGTTTTTGTGTTAACGATTCAGCCAATTTTGCTTTAAAATGATTTTACAAATAGAAACGGCCACAACAGTATGCTCAGTTGCATTGGCAGCGGAAGGGCAGATTTTAGCGTGTATCGAAGCAAATCAGCGCAATATTCATGCTGAAAAGATTACTGTTTTCATCGGTGAGCTATTAACATCAGCTGGAACCAGTTACCAGCAGCTGGATGCCATAGCGGTAAGCAGCGGGCCTGGTTCGTATACCGGGTTGCGCATTGGCGTGTCGGTAGCAAAGGGTTTAAGTTTTGCTTTAGATAAACCATTGATCAGCGTCGAAACACTCGAGGCTATGGCCGATGGCTATATTGCTCAATTTGAGCCGGATGAAAATACACTACTTTGCCCAATGATCGATGCTCGCCGGATGGAAGTGTTTACTGCTGTTTTTGATGCTAAGGGCAATCGTGTACAGCCAACTTCAGCTGAAATAATTGACGGGCAAAGCTTTTCAGGTCTGCTTTCAAACCACAGGATCATATTTTTTGGTGATGGCGCCGAAAAATGCAGTAGCGTACTCGGCAATAAAAATGGTGTTGAAATTGTAACCGGATTCGGCAATTCTGCAAAATATCTTACCAAAAAGGCCTGGCAAAAGTTTCGAAATGCCCAATTTGACGACGTTGCCTACTTCGAGCCATATTACCTGAAAGATTTTATCGCCGGAAAGAAAGCTCTTTAATTTTACCAGTAGGTTTTAAACAACCTGTTGTATAATCGGCCCAGGAAACCGCGTTCGCCGGTAGGTATCGTGCTGGCGTTCAACGGATGCTCGATCACCTGTCCAAATTTCAGAGAGAAACCAATGAAAAAACTTGCACCGGTAAAACTACTGTTAGTGTAGGCAGCATAGTTATGTGAAGCACTCAGGAGTGAGGCCGATTGCGTTAATTTATCGGATCCAATAAAGAATTCGCCATTGGCAGACTTGATCATAAACTGCAGGCCGAGGTTAAAAAGATTCAAATTATCATAAGTCCCGGTTAAACTCACGTTATAGTTTTGATATTGGAAGCGATTGACAAAGGCACCGGTAAAACCGCTATACAAAAATTCTTTGGAGGCTACCAGTGTAGGGATATATTTGATGGTTTTATCATCATTAACAAAATACGATTTTGAAGCACTCAATTCAAATTTCGAGTTGGTTTCCGAAGTGAACGATGCCAGGCCCTTATTGAACTTTAAAATCTGTAAAGCACCATTAACTAAATTGGTTTCTCTTTTTGCGCTGGTTGTACCGGTAATAAGTTCGGTGCCGCTAAAATTTGCAATGGATGAATTATTATACCAGTGTATAAATCCAAGATCTTTTAAATTGACTTGTATGATAATATGGTCATCAGTTTTATATGCTGTACCTAGCGACACCTGGACACCGGCACTTCTGGTATTGGGTAAAAAGCTTTGCCCGTCAAAATTGCCGGGACCCTGACTTTTATAATATTTGCCCGCTAATGAAACGGTCTCGGTATTATTCACGTTATCAAAACTGATATGCGATTGGTTGATATCCAATTTGTTGTAATCAATACCAAGTAGCATACCCAATTTAAAACCGAGTGCCAGTTTTGGGGTTACTTGTTCCCGGTAAGAAACGCCGATATCGTTGTAGATCTGGTAATAGAGGTGGTCGTTAAAAACGTTGTCGTAGATGCTGTTTGTGAAGGCGCCCGGTCCGTTTAAAACTGCTATTGATTCATCCGTGAAACTGCCCTTACCTTCCATTTTAGTGGCGATAAATAAGCCCCACTCCGAATCGCCTTTCAAACTTCCAAATAGCTTGAACATGATATCGTAGTTTCCGGCATCAATATTAACCTTGTTAACCTTGCCCTGCCCGATAACCAGGTTGTTGTCTACATACCTGGCTCCGAATACCCGGTTGATTAAAGTCGACTGTATATCACCGGTCAGAAAAAAACTGGTATTTAAATTGGGTACGAAAAAGTTTGATGCAAACTGTTTGCTGGAATCTGGTATGAATGAACGCTGTGATGGATTCTCAAACGAATCGAAAAGAGTACCAGTATTGTACTGTGAAAATTGTTGCGAGAACCCCCTGGCTGCTGTTAATAGTAAAAAGGAAAAAAGTAAAATTTTCTTCATGTATATATATCAGGGGGCATTACTGTAATTAAAGCGATTTAAAGATAAACTTCAAAAACCAATTTTGTATTAAAAATTAAAAAATAACAGCTTTGGGTGTTAAACGTAATTTTGCCTTTCGGGTTGTGTAATGACTGTATTTTTTTTAGAAAGGCACTTTTTCGGCTGTTGTATCCCTGGGTAGCCCCAGACAAAAATTAGTATAAAAGCTTTTCTCTGATACCGACATTTGCCATGAAGCACCGTAAAAATTCTTCCAGCCGGGGTCTGAATTGTTGAAATCATTAAAAAAAGCAGGGCGCATATCTTGTTTAAAAAGCTGCATCGTATTTTTAATACGAACAAAAAATGAAATGTTACTCCTTTGAGCGAGCAGGTTATTAAAGTTATTATACCCTTCTGTTTTTGGCAAAAATTTTCGATTAAAATAGGTGTCGTAGTAACTGGCTAGCTCCGATTCACTGTTCGCCATGATCAGGTAATTATCAATTACCCTGAAATAGGGACGTTTAAACACGCTGAATGCGTCGCCAAGTAATATTTGTGGCAGTTTTTCGAAGTTAAACTGACCACTGTTATCGGAGCTCATTTTACTTAAGTTGGTTAGCAATGCCAATAGTTTTATCCCATCGGTAACTTGTACAATCCCAATCTTTTCGCGGTACTGGGTAGTTATTACGGCAAATTCATTGCTCAATAAACTCCCAAATTCTTTTTGCAGGCGCAATCCTGTTTGTGTTTTTACTTTCTTCAAAATAGTACTGCTTTCTGCAGCGAAACCCGAAACCTGCAGTGCTGCTGATAAGCGGTTTTCAAATTTAATCGGGTTCGACACCGAAATATTCATAAAATAGGCCGTCGTGCTGGGGAATATTTCTTTCAGCCTGTTGATGATTGGTTGCTGATCATCAAATACATTCAAATACCCTACAGCCTGATTGCTTTGAACCTGCGTAGTACCATTGAATATCAATGCATCGCTTTTGTAGTCGATGCTAAGCGCAGCGGCGGCTGGCATTTCCCTGAAGGTTTTAAAGAAATCGGGATTTTTTGCAGCAAAAATTTGCTCGGCCAGTGCATTTAAATAGCGATAGTTAATATAAACGTTGGCTAGTGAATTGATGCGCTGCTGGTTTGGCAATAATACCAATGAATCTTTCACTTTGCGGTAATCGTATTTTGCATAGGCTTCGATCACCTCTTTAGAAAAACTCCCCGATAGGCTATAATCATCTTTATTGAGGAGGTAAAAACGTTTTTTCAGGTCGCTAAGATAGAGTTGGTAGCCGGGTTTGCCTGCAAAACTGGTGGCTGTTATCAGCATGCCCTTTGGATTTTGTTTCGCAAACTGCTCTAAAAACTCGTCTTGGAATTCTTTGGAAACGGAGGCCGTAAAAAGAAAATCTATTGTATTGCCCTTTTGCGGCAGCAGTGAAATATAAATATCCTGGCTACTGAAGTACTTTGCAATCTGCGGGTTCTGCAACAAGAGTTTTCGGAGTGCGAATAAATCATCCTGTTTTTCTTGCCCGATCAAAGCACTGAAAAGCTTATTGCCGGCAAAAATATCGTAAAAGTCTTTGTCGTTGTTAAATTCAAATATTACCGACGCGTTATTGGGTATCCGGCGTAGCGCAGGATCTGCACTTTGCCCCGACAAGTTCAGGTGTCTGAAATAAACCAGTGTCACCAGCACGGTAGCAGTAAAAAGCAATACAGTAGCAATGATGAGTCGCTTCATAGTCTATTTCACGCAAAGGTAGATTTTTGGCGTACAGTCGTAAAGTAATACTTTCAATTGGTAACTTAGCAGTTTAAAAGTCTATGTCGCGCAAAATCATCATAACGGCTGCCATTTTTGGCTTAACAGGAGTAATTGCCGGCGCCTTTGGTGCACATGGTTTAGACCCTTTACTTACGGTTAAGCAAAAAGAAATATGGCGTACAGCAGTGCAATACCAGTTCTACCATGCCTTTGCCTTGTTGTTTTTGTCGTATTTTAAAGCTGATGTTAAATTGATACGCCTGAGCTATTACCTGTTTACTATTGGTATTCTGTTTTTCTCAGGTTCGCTTTATTTACTTGCCTGCGCAGACCTGTTAGGTATAAGCAATTTATCATACATCGGACCAATTACACCTTTTGGCGGTTTACTGTTTATAGTCGGCTGGGCCAGCCTGGCCTATGCTGCTTACAGAAATAAATAAGATGCTCGAGTTTGCCGAAGCACAGCATACCGACCGCCAGACCTTGTTTGTTGAGGTAATTCTGCCACTGGCAATAGCAAAAAATTATACTTACCGCATACCTTTCCAACTGAATGATGCGGTTGCGGTCGGAAAAAGGGTAATTGTTCAATTTGGCAAGAGTAAAATATACACCGCTATTATTGCCGGTATCAGTAACAAAGCTCCCGACAAGTACGAAGCAAAATATATACTGGATATTTTAGACGATCAGCCGGTGGTGACTGCAGTACAGCTTCAATTCTGGAACTGGCTTGCCGATTATTACCTGTGCAACATCGGCGAGGTGATGAATGCAGCATTGCCCTCGGCTTTAAAACTGGCAAGTGAGACTAGAATTGTGCTCAATCATGAATTTGCGGTCGATAAATCTTCCTTGCACGATAAAGAATACCTGATTGTTGAGGCACTGGAGCTGCAGCCCGAACTTACCGTTGGGGATATCGTGAAACTACTCGGCCAAAAAACCGTAATGCCCATACTGAAATTGATGTTTGAAAAAAATATCATCAATATTTCAGAAGAGGTTGCAGATCGATACAAACCCAGGAAAAGGACATTTTTGACCCTAAACCCTTTATACCATAATCAGGATAATTTAAAGGAGTTGTTCCCGATACTTGAAAAACGTGCACCTAAACAGGCAGATGCGTTACTTGCCTATATTAAACTGTCGCGTCATCAACAAAATATCTCCAAAAACGAGTTGATAGAAGAAAGCGGTGCCGGTGATGGTAGTATAAAAGCGCTGATTGAGAAAGAGATTTTATTCGCAGAAGAAAGAAACGTTAGCCGCCTTTATTTTGACGAGGACGAGTTTAGTGACGATTTTCAATTAAGTGAGTCGCAGCAAGGTGTACTGGAGCATATCAAAGAGCAATTTAAGCAGAAGGAAGTGGTTTTACTTCATGGTGTTACCTCTTCAGGCAAAACGCAAGTGTATATCAGGCTGATCGAAGAGATGATCAATTCAGGTCGCCAGGTTCTCTATTTGTTGCCCGAAATCGCGCTGACAACCCATATTATCGAAAGATTGCGCCAATATTTTGGCAGCAGCATTGGAGTTTATCATTCCCGCTTTAATGACAATGAAAGGGTAGAGGTTTGGCAAAAAGTATTACGCCACGAATATAAAGTAGTATTGGGGGCACGGTCATCCGTATTCCTGCCCTTTGCCGACCTTGGATTGATCATCGTCGATGAAGAACATGAAACCTCTTATAAGCAGTTCGATCCAGCTCCGCGCTACAATGCCCGTGATGCGGCCATTTACCTCGCTAATCGCTACCAGAGCAAGGTGTTGCTGGGTTCTGCTACACCTTCCTTCGAGTCTTACTACAATGCACGTACCCATAAATACGGCTTCGCTGAATTGACAGAGCGTTTTGGTGGTGTTCAATTGCCACAGACCGAGGTAGTAAGCATCAGCGATGAATTGAAAAAGAAAACCATGCAGTCGCACTTTACCAGTGTGCTGATGGAGGAAATAAAAACTGCGCTCAGTAACAAAGAGCAGGTGATCCTGTTCCAGAACCGTCGTGGTTACGCACCGGTGCTGATGTGCAAGATCTGCGCTTATACCCCAAAATGTATCAATTGCGATGTTAGCCTTACCTTCCACAAAAGCAGCGGTAAATTGCATTGTCATTATTGCGGTTACCGCGACGAGGCACCATCCATTTGTCCGGCTTGTGGTTCAACCCATTTGGAATATAAAGGTTTTGGTACCGAAAAGGTAGAGGATGAACTCAGCATGTTGCTGCCCGAGGCGCGCATCGCCCGGATGGACCTGGATACTACCCGTTCAAGAAATGCTTTGCAAAATATCCTGAACGATCTGGAAGAAAAGAAGATAGATATTTTAGTAGGCACCCAAATGGTTGCCAAGGGGCTCGATTTTGCAGATGTGACCGTTATAGGTATCATCAATGCCGACAGCCTGTTAAAGTACCCCGATTACCGTGCCAATGAGCGTAGTTTTCAGATGCTGGCGCAGGTGAGCGGCAGGGCAGGGCGAAGGGGCAAACAAGGTAAAGTAGTGATTCAGACGTATGACCCCGGTCACCGGGTTATCAAACAGGTTATTGAAAATGATTACATAGATCTGTACCTGACCGAGATGGAGGAGCGCCGGAGCTTTAAGTACCCACCATTTTACCGCATCATCACCCTTGATATCAAACATAAAAACCACGAGATACTCTATAACCAGGCCGAATATCTTGCCAACGAACTCCGCAAAAGTTTCGGTGACCGGGTGATTGGCCCCGAATTCCCGCTGGTTAACCGTATCCGTAACTTCTACATCAAATCGATCATGCTCAAATTTGAGCGCGATGTTGAGTCGATCAACCGCGCAAAAGCCATTATCCGCGAAACCATAACACAGTTTCAGACGACGAAGTTGAGCAAGGGCTCAATCGTGCAGGCGGATGTGGATCCGCTTTAGTGTTGAACACGATTTGACACGATGCAGCGATTTAATTGATTTTTAGGATTTTTGCTAAATTGCTAATATATTTAGCCATGGAAATTAATTACATCACCCATAAAATCATTGGTTGCGCTATGAAGGTTCATAATACTTTAGGTAGCGGATTTGCAGAATTGATCTATCAACGAGCCCTGGCAAAAGAGATGGCTAAAAATGGATTGAGCTTCGAACAGGAAAAAGATATGCCAATTGTATATGATGGGGAAAAAATCGGTTCACGACGCGTTGATTTTTTTGTCGAAAATTGTATCATGCTGGAAATAAAGGCATTCGAAAAAATACAGGAGGTACATAAAAATCAGGCTATAAATTACCTGGAAGTATTTAATATTGCAGACGGATTATTAATAAATTTTGGCAGCGATAGTCTGGAATTTAAAAGACTGTACAATAAAAAAATGGTCAATCCGAAGGATTTACCTTTTAACAATTAATAATCTCAAAAATCCATCAAATCCCAGAATCGTGTTTAAGTTCGTCGATAACTACCGTGAGCGTGGCGCCCGAAAACGGCTTGTTGAATTGCTGGAGAAAAAAGGTATCGAAGATAAACGTATCCTTAAAGCTATCGGCAAGGTGCCGCGCCATTTCTTTTTCGATGAAACATTCTGGAACCAGGCCTACAAGGATATTGCTTTCCCGATAGGCGAGGAGCAAACCATCTCGCAGCCCTATACTGTTGCTTATCAGACCCAGCTATTGCAGGTAAATAAAGGCGATAAGGTTTTGGAAATCGGTACCGGATCTGGTTATCAATCCTGCATTTTGGTGGAACTGGGTGCCGATGTCTTTACCATTGAGCGCCAGCAGAAATTGTATGAGCGTACCATACAGGTATTGCCTTATATGGGTTATAAACCTGATTTTTTTCTGGGCGATGGGTCAAGGGGACTCAAACAACACGCACCATTTGATAAGATCATCGTTACTGCCGGGGCACCTACCGTACCCGAGGAATTATTGAAGCAATTGAAAGTTGGCGGTATCCTTGTCATTCCGGTAGGTGATGAGGAAGCACAAAAAATGGTCACCGTTTTGAAAACCGGCGAGAACGATTACGAAAAGCATGTGCTGGATACCTTTAGGTTTGTGCCTTTGGTAGGGGATAAGGCTTGGTAGGAGTGCGGAGTGGTGAATTTCGGAGTGCGAAATGCCAATTGCGGAATGCGGAATTTTGAGTGCGAAATGCGAAATGCCAATTGCGAAATGTAAGATTTGCTATTTTTTCAAGTAAATCCATTAATCTGTTAAATCCTGGTTCAGACAATTGCGGAATGCAGAATGCGAAATGCCATTTGCGGTATGATGAATTTCGGATTCCGAACGCTGTTACCTTTTCATCGCCCTATCAATCTCGATCTTGGTATCGCGCTCTTTAAGTGTTTCGCGCTTATCAAAGGTCTTTTTACCCTGAGCCAGACCTATTTCCAGTTTGGCAAAGCCGCGCTCGCTAATGAACAGGGCAAGCGGAACGATGGTTAATCCCTTTTCTTCGCCTCGGGTTTGGAGTTTTTTCAATTCTTTTTTGTTGAGCAGAAGCACCCGATCGCGTTTGGCTTCATGATTATAGAACGAGCCGAAGGAATATTCAGAGATATGCAGGGCACGTACATATAGTTGGTTATCGATAAAGGTGCAAAAGGCATCGTTCAAGTTAGCTTTACCATCACGTATCGACTTGATTTCGGTACCCAAAAGTTTGATACCGGCAATATATTTGTCGAGTATAGCATATTCAAAATAGGCTTTTTTGTTCTTTATGTAGATATCCTGACTCATCCGGCTGCAAATATGCGAATTATTGTGGTTTAACCACCAGTACCGGGATATTCACCCGATGGCGTACCGAATTAACCGTTGTACCAAATACCAGATCCTTTATAGCCTTATGCCCGTGTGAGCCCATCACCAGGAAGTCTATTTGTTCCTCGTTAACAATCAGTGGAATGGCCTTTGCCGGTTGTCCGAAACCAATCTTTCCTTCTGCATCAAAACCTTTTTCTTTCATTGAATCGACATATAATTCAAGATTATCAGCATCACTTTGGGTCTCATGATCCAAAACATCCATACCATAGTAACGCGCAGCCGCAGTTTCAACCACGTGGATCAGGATATAGCTGGCATGTTTATGTCCCTGCATAATGGCATGCCTGATACATTCTTTATCATTTTTAGAGAAATCTATCGTGATGCCTATTTTTTTGTAGGCGATAGGGGAAAAATCAGTGATCATGGTAGCCAGGCCATGGGGTACCTGCGAAGGCTGGTCGCGGTGCTTAAATAGGAGCGGTCGCAATAAAATATACACCAGCAACAAAGCAATGGCTATTGTAAGCGGTATAACCAGGGCATAAAGCCAAACTGCAGCCGATGGATATTGTTTAATCCAATCAAAAATCTGGTCATAAACCAATTTGCCGTTCAATCCCAGTATCAGTGCAGCACATGCCCAGGCCAGCACCTGTACATAGGGTTTGATAGCAAATTTACCCATCCTGTTTTTGTCGGACGTAAAGTGTATAAGTGGTATAACGGCAAAGCCCAATTGAAGACTTAGCACTACCTGGCTCAGGATGATGAGGTTGCCCAATCCATTTTCGCCAAAATACATGATGGTAAATACTGCCGGCACAATAGCCATTAAGCGGGTAAGCAATCTTCTAAGCCATGGCTCAATACGGAGGTTGATATGCCCCTCCATAATGATTTGGCCCGCCAGTGTACCGGTTATGGTAGAACTTTGGCCCGAAGCGATCAGGGCTATCGCGAAAAGTACCGGTGCCAGCGAGCCAAACAGATGCTCCAATAATTTATAGGCATCCTGTATCTCAGCTACCTTAAAAAATCCATTGGTGAAAAAGGCACCGGCAGCAAGAATCAAAATAGCTGCATTGACAAAAAACGCCAGGTTAAGCGCAATCATGGTATCAAACAGATTGAACCGAAGCGACGATCGAATACCCTCATCTGATCGTGTAATTTTACGGGTTTGTACTAATGACGAATGCAGGTAAAGATTATGCGGCATTACCGTAGCACCAATAATACCTATAGCTATATAGAGCATTTCGTGACTGGCAGCATCATTTTTAAACAGGTTGCCCGGAATAAACCCTTTAGCAATACTTAAAATATCAGGTTTAACAATAAACATTTCTACCAGATAGGCCATGCCAATGATAAAAATCATCGACATAATGAATATCTCGAGTTTGCGCATCCCCCTGTTCATCAGGAAAAGCATCAGCACTGTATCGGTAAGGGTTAAACCTACACCCCAAATAAGCGGTAAATGAAACAGCAGGTTCAAGCCGATGGCCATACCGATCACTTCGGCGAGGTCACAGGCGATAATGGCTACCTGAGCCAATAGGTACAGGCAGAAATTTACAACCCGCGGGTAAGTGTTTTTAGAAACCTGTGCCAGATCCAGTCCGCGTACTATCCCCAGCCTCGCTGCAAGTGATTGCAATAGCAGGGCAATCAGGTTAGATACAAACAGTACCCATATTAATTTGTAGCCAAATGCACTGCCGCCGGCAATATCCGTTGCCCAGTTGCCCGGGTCCATATAACCTACGCTTACCAGGTAAGCCGGGCCCAGGAAGGCTAGCAGCTTGCGCCAGCCTAGTTTATTTTCGGTAGTAACCGAACTGTGTACGTTACTTAATGACCTGCTTTGTTCGGGACTCATATGGTGATCAGTAAATTATTGGCCACATCGCGACTGATATACAACAGTTCATCTTCAAGTAATAGCGTAATTGAATGATCATAACTATTGATATCACAAACCTTTATTTTTTTACCTATAACTAATTTTATTTTTTCAAGATGCTGTAAAAATGCGGGTGAATGTTCTCTGACACCCGAAATTATGCCTACAGTATTAACCAGCAGTGCTGAAACGGGTTTTAGTTCATGTGCTTTAAAATGCCCGTTTTTGTCGGGTATCGGGTCGCCATGGGGGTCAAATTTTGGATGCCCCATAAACTCGTCTAAGCGGTCGACCAATTCATAAGAAGATATATGTTCAAGCTCTTCGGCCACTTCATGTACCTCATCCCATTTAAAATTGAGCTTTTCTACCAGGAAATATTCCCAAAGCCGGTGTTTGCGCACGATACTAAGCGCAACTTTTTCGCCTTTTACAGATAGTGTTACCCCCTGGTACCGGGCATAATTGATCAGTTCCTTATCTGCTAATTTCTTCAGCATATCCGTCACCGACGCCGCCTTGGTATGGAGCGACGCGGCGATCTGGTTGGTGCTTACACTTTCTGATTGTGTAGAAAGGTGGTAGATAGCCTTCAGGTAATTTTCTTCGGTAAAAGTGTTCATTTAAGCAAATCTAATAAAAAATTTAGATTAGTCTAAAAATGAAATAGAAATATAGATCGGCTGAAGTACTTTTTTAAGAAATTTTATTCTGTAAAGCGAGGAAAAACTATATTTGTAATCACCATGGCAGCCGAAATCGATAAAATAGACTTGCAGATATTGCGCATCTTACAGGAAAACGGAAGAATAACAAACCTTCAGCTTTCAAACGAGATCGGCTTGTCACCGGCACCGACACTCGAAAGGGTCCGGAAATTGGAGAATGCGGAATATATCAAAAGCTACCATGCACTGGTAGACGAAGAAAAACTGGGATTGGGTATCAAAACCTTTATCCAGGTATCACTCGATTTCCACAAGAACAATACGATACAGGTTTTTTTAGATGAGGTTCAAAAAATTAAAGAAGTTACTGAGTGCCATCACGTTACCGGTCAGTGCGATTTTCTGCTAAAAGTATATGTCAGAGATATCAAATCGTACGAACAATTGATCATGGAAAAAATCAGCCGGATACCGGTTGTAAAAACCTTCCAAACCATGATGATCATGTCGACCAGCAAAAAGGAACCTATCGTACCGCTGGAGTATTAATTAATTCTCACATTTTCAAATTCACCAATTGATCGGTTTTTTTCCGGTTTTTAACAGAATTTCATTGGTTTTTGAAAAGGGTTTGGAGCCGAAAAAGCCTCTATCAGCAGAAAATGGCGAGGGGTGTGGCGATTTGATGATGAAGTGTTTTTGGGTGTTAATGAGTTCGGCTTTGGCCTGGGCGAAAGCTCCCCAAAGTATAAAAACAATGCCTTCCTTTTGTTCGGAGATGGTTTTGATCACCTTATTGGTGAACTGTTCCCAACCTTGTTTTTGATGCGATGCAGGGCTGCTGTCCCTAACGGTTAAAGTGGCGTTGAGCAACAAAACACCTTGTTCGGCCCAGCTGCTGAGGTCGCCATGCCCGGGGAAGGTAAATCCGGGAATATCTGTTAGCAGTTCCTTAAAAATGTTTTTGAGAGATGGGGGCGGGTTTATTCCTTTTTGAACCGAGAAGGACAGTCCATGTGCCTGACCGGGACCGTGATAGGGATCCTGGCCCAGGATAACCACTTTCAGTTGATCAAAAGGTGTTTTTTTAAATGCATTAAAAATATCGCCGCCTTTCGGGTAAATTTTATAGCCGGCTTCCCTTTCATTTTGCAGAAATGCTTTGAGTTTGACCATGTATTCCTTGTCAAATTCATCCTGCAATACAAGCATCCATGAAGGTTCTAAATCAATTGCCATAAATAATGCCGTAGCTGTTGGTTAAAAGTACAAATTAACGGATATTTGCATTCTATTTTTAGCCATAGGATATGATGTCAAATACAGTTCGTTTAATAATTGCAATTGTTTTAGGTGCTGCTGGTATTGCAGGTTGCGTGTTTGGGTTTTGGGGATGGGGAATATTGGTATTCCTGTTTGGTGGTATCGTGCTGTTAACCTGGTTCTTTAACGAGAATATGATCATCGCACAATTTTATCTCCGTAAGGAAAATACCGATAAAGCTGAGCAATGGCTTGCCAAAATAACCGACTACGAAAAACAACTCAATAAAAATCAGTTTGGGTATTATAACCTCTTGTTAGGTTTGATGGAATCGAGGAAAGCGCCGTTGAAATCGGAAAAATATTTCAAAAAAGCTTTATCGCTTGGAATGAAAATGTCGCATAATATCGCATTGGCCAAGATCAGTCTGGCAGGGATAGCCATGGCAAAACGCAACAAACGCGAGGCGCAAATGTATTTGTCGGAAGCTACGAAAGACGACAAAAACAAACTGTTATCCGAGCAGATAAAGATGATGAAGAGCCAGATGGCGCAAATGGATAAACAGGTAATAAGGGGCGGATATCGCCAATATTAAAAGCAAAAAAATAGGCTTTAAAATGAAAATTTTAAAGCCTATTTTTCTTCAATCGAACTGTAATACTCCGGTTCAGATGAGTGATTTAGTTTGGGTGCCGAATATCGCTCCGCAATAAAATCGTGGTCAGAAGAAGGATTCGCCACCTCTACCATTTTCAATAAACTCCTGATAAACGACAGGTCAAAAGTACTCCTGTTTAGTTTGATCAGGTACTCGCTCTCGGTGATCTCTAAAATAGAATTAGTCATAATCTTGCATAACTTGTGTAATTATAAAGTTATACAGCCATTTTGATACAAAAGTTCTATTTATTTTATGATTTTATTAACAAATTGTTATGGAAGTGGGTGTTGGGTATTAGGTATTAGGCATTAGTCCATAGCCCATAGTCCATGGTTACTTGTTTGTGTAAATAGTGGACAATAGAAGGTGCTATCCGATACTAATGCTAAAATCCGTTTATTCCAAATAATTTGTAGTAGCATTGTTTTTTAAATCGGGCCTGTTTCTTATCGTCGTCCAATATTCTTCGCGGATGTCTTCATCGATAGGTACTGGCTTATTACTGCCATAAAGGGTGTCATTTCCATCCTTTTTGCATCCTGATATCCACCACTCTTCCCGGGTGTTAATTTCGATGCAGTTGTGCTTAAACCCATCGCGAACTTTAAGATATTCCTTCCCTTGGTAATAGAAAGTTCGTCCTGTTTTCGAAAAAGTAACCTTTCCTATTCTGGCCTCCCCCTGAATTCCACTAGGTTTATTTTCGATATACATAATACGGCTCTTCATTTTAAAACCACGTCATTACAACTTCCTTCGTTGGCAAAGTGATATCCAGCTTCAATTTCTTGCGCATGCCGCCGAGGTCATTGAATACTTTGTTAGGATTGGCAGCTTTCAATTCTTCGACGGTATTGAAGCCCATTTTATTGAGTACGGGTACCCATTCGGCAGGTACGCCGATATTGATAAAGTCTTCGGCAGTTGCCACTTTGGCTTTTTTCTCGGGGCGCATTTGTGGGAAGAACAATACTTCCTGTATGGTATGCTGGTTGGTTAACAGCATCACCAGGCGGTCGATACCAATACCAAGGCCCGATGTTGGTGGCATGCCGTATTCCAATGCACGTAAAAAATCATCATCCATGGCCATGGCTTCCTCATCTCCGCGACCAGCCAGGGTCAGTTGCTCCTCAAAACGTGCACGCTGATCGATAGGGTCATTCAACTCCGAATAAGCGTTGGCGATCTCTTTGCCGTTAACAAACAACTCAAAACGCTCAACCAATCCTTCTTTGCTGCGGTGCTTTTTAGCCAGCGGTGTCATTTCTATCGGGTAATCGGTGATATAGGTTGGCTGGATCAGGTTGGCTTCCACTTTGGCGCCAAATATTTCGTCCACAAGTTTACCTTTACCCATGGTGGCATCCGTTTCGATTCCCAATTGGTGGCAGGTTTGGCGTAGCGCATCTTCATCCATGGCTGAAACATCGATACCGGTATATTTTTGGATCGATTCAAACATGGTCAGGCGCTCATAGGGACCGGCAAAGCTGATCTCGTGTTTACCTACCTGTACTACGGGATCACCATGTACGGCTCTGGCTACAGTTTCGAGGCAATTTTCTACCATTTCCATCATCCAAACATAGTCCTTGTAGGCTACATAGATCTCAAGCGAGGTGAACTCCGGATTATGGGTGCGATCCATACCTTCGTTACGGAACATCTTGCCAAACTCGTATACGCCGTCAAAACCAGCGACAATAAGGCGTTTTAAATATAATTCATTAGCGATACGGAGGAAAAGCCCCATATCCAGCGTATTATGATGCGTTTTAAAGGGACGTGCCGCAGCTCCACCATGTACAGCCTGCAGGATGGGCGTTTCTACTTCCATCCAGCCCTGCTGGTTAAAGTACTCGCGCATGGCACTGATCACCTTCGAGCGATTGATGAAGATCTGTTTGTACTCCGGGTTAACGGTCAGGTCGACGTAGCGCTGGCGGTAACGCATTTCGGGATCAGTAAAACCATCGTGGATGGTGCCGTCATCTTCGCGTTTTACTACAGGTAATGGTTTGAGTGATTTAGAAAGCAAGGTCAGTTCGGTAACATGAACCGATATTTCACCGGTTTGGGTAATAAAAGCATAGCCTTTAACACCGATGAAATCGCCGATATCCAGCAGCTTCTTAAATACGGTATTGTACAGGGTTTTATCCTCACCAGGGCAAATATCATCGCGTTTCAAGTAGATCTGGATACGACCGGTTGAATCCTGCAGCTCGGCAAACGAAGCGCTGCCCATAATACGACGGGTCATGATGCGACCGGCTAACACTACATCCTGGTAAAGTTCAGGAGCATCCGGGTTAAAGTTCTCCAGTATATCTTTGGCGAATGCTGTTACTTTAAATGCCTCGGCAGGGTAGGGATCGATACCTAAATTGCGCAATTGCTCTAAAGATTCGCGGCGTAAAATTTCTTGTTCGGATAGTACAATACTCATAGCTAATAGTAAGGACGCAAAAATAGGCTATTTCGACGATGTTAGCAACCGGGAAGGGGTATAGATAAGCGCTTGAATCGATCTGATTTCGGTCAATTTTTTAAACCTTTCAGCACGATGCTGCATTTGATTTTTTTTAATACCAAATACCAATGATTTTATGGTTATCGTCATGGTCTATTTCATCAAAAATAGCCTTTGCTACATCGCCCGGGTGAATTGTTTTAAATCCGCCCCTGAATTTTGAATCCCTTTTGAAAGTACCTGTTTCGGGCCCATCTTTAATGTATGGACATCCAATTAAAGTCCAGTTAATGGTTGATTTTGAAATTTGATCAAAGGCATTTTGATGGTCAGCAATAGCGTTTTTAATTGGAGTAAGTTTAAAAATTGCTACAACAAGTTTCCCAAATAATGTCTTTTCCATTTGTGCAATTCCGGTTATTGCCAGGTACCTTTTTCCGGGTTTTATCCTTGTCAGTAAATCTATAACTACTTTGGTGGTATCGCCGAATAGCGTTGTGGGCTTCAACGGATTGGCTCCAATAACGTTGATCAAAATATCAAAATCTATCTTGCTCAATTTTTCAAGGGCATCATTATCGTAAATATCCCCCTCAACAACTGAAAGGCGTTCATTTTGAAGCGTAAATTTGCTTTTATTGCGTACAAAAGCGATCAGCTCATGTCCTGCGTCCAGGGATTTTATCGCAATTGAATTACCGACTCTGCCCGTGGCGCCAAAAAGTAAAATTTTCATACTTGTTTTTTGATTGTGAGGTATTTGCAAAAATGAACTCCTCTAAATTTACAATTTTCATTAATTGGGCGACTATAGTTTGTAAGCTTTTTTAGCATTTTTTTTCCGCAATTGTCAGTCAGGAAAATGTGGAAATGCATCCTGATGAACTGGTTTAATTTAGAGCCTCAATCTGCAAATGTGGCCGATAGTTTAGGTCGGATTTTTCGCAATTCGCTCATTTTCAGCTTATAACTGAAGTTGTTGAACGGCACCGGAAATTGTTAGTCGAAAAAATGGCATTTTGAAAAAAAGGATACTGATGATCAATCGATTATAAAAGCTAAATGCTTTAGGTCGAAAATGAATTAACCTGCTGAAATTCAGATACCTACGTATTGAATTTTTGGCGACCGGTAATTTTATCGGCATTTCGGGCGCAAGTTAATGATTACTAAGGAGTTAGAGTTTCCGGTGCGGCCTATTCCAATGAACACTTAAAACTCGCTACGAAGCACTTACAAAAAAACATGAAAAGAACTGGAAATCCAGAGGCCACTTTTAGGGCTTTTTTAGCCTCAAAACACAGTTTTTAAGTCGTTTTAAGCGCGTTTTTTCGCATTTTTCGTAAACACTTGAAAAAAGCCAGCAATTATTTTATTGAATACCCTGTTTAGCTAAAAAACCTTCTAAATCGTGTCAGGGAACACTAATGTACCACCGGATACTCGTAAAAGCCCGGCAGTATCTTTACCTGCACCCCGGTGCCGTCGCTGTTCATCCGGTAAATGCCAAACAAGCCATTCGGGTAGTCGGTATAAGAGCTATAGATCTCCGAATCATCAGCCGCCCAGGATGCGCCTAGCAGCGAATTTGGGGTATTATTGTCGAAGTTGAATATCTTTTTAACGTTGGTGCCGTCAACATTGCAGGTAAATAAGCCGTAACTGAGGTCGTACAATATTTTCTTTCCATCATGTGATAATCCAAGGAAATCTACGCCAGGAACCAGTGAATTTAGCTTGAGTCCGGTGGTATCGATATTGTAGATACCTTCCGGGTGATGTTGACCGGCGGCATTAAAATAAATTTTATAATCCGAGCCCCACTGCAGGTTCATTACGGCGCCACCATCATCACCAAAATAGGTTAAGCGTTGTTCGTTGCTTCCGTTGATATTGGCGATGTATACGTCGTAATTATACAGCGAATCAATGGTTGATTTAGCATAGGCCACTTTTTTCCCATCAGGTGATATCGACCCATAATCAACCTGATGGCCCCTGGTTATAACTGTAAAATTACCACCCGGTACGCTGGTAATACAAAGTGCCCGGTAGCTGTCATCTGCATTGCCCCGTGTAAATACCACCTTAGTGCCATCCGGCGACCATGAGGCCCGGTAACTGTAATACCCCGGGTCGAGTGAGGTAACAGCTGTAATGCCGCTGCCATCCAATTTACAGTAATAAATAGAAGTGTAGGAGCTAGGCGCATTGCTCATGCCAAGATTAAAAGTTTCATCTGCCGCAAACAACATATACGTACCGGGGTGGGTTGAATCCTTCAACGGTACAACGCTGCTATTCTTTTTGCATGAAGAAAATATGCTTAAACTTATTAAAAGCCCCCAAATAACTGATCTCTTGCACATAAGCTAATATTTATCAAACTGCTGCCCTTAGTCTGCCTCTGCTTCGTGCAGGTACATATGGTCAATTGCAGTTGCGTATTTTTTCTCGATCACCTTACGTTTAGCCTTTAAGGTTGGTGTAATTTCACCTTCGTCTAAGCTAAATGGTGTACGCTTTACCCTAAAATTTTTGATCCTTTCGAATTTTGCCAGTTCATTCGACAAACGCTTGATATCCTGGCCGATCCAGTCGACGATCTCTTTGTCTTCAATGAACAGATCAGGCTTTTCAAAAAATTCGTTACTAAGGTTAAAAGTTTCCTGTAAAGTTTCCCGCGATGGTACAATGATGGCGGTAATATACTCCCGCTTATCGCCGATCAGGAAAACCTGTTCAATTTTCGAGCTTTTTAAATAGGTATTCTCAACCGGCGTAGGGTAAATGTTTTTACCATAGGCATTAACCAGCATATTTTTCAACCTATCGGTGATCTGTAAATTCCCTTTAAAAAACCGGCCAATATCGCCAGTATGGAACCAACCTTCCGAATCAATTACTGAAGCAGTTTCTTCAGGTTTATTCCAGTAACCTTTCATCACACAATGCCCGCGCACAATAATCTCACCTTCTTCCGATTGGAATTGCGGATCGAAGCTTTCATGCGTTTGAATGGTATAAATATGTTTGGTATCTACGTTTTGTATGGCCACTTCGATACGTGGAATGATGCGCCCGACGGTACCATAGATCACTCTTTCATTTTCGGTTACCGACATTACCGGTGAGGTTTCGGTCAGACCAAAGCCCTCCAATACTTTAATGCCCAGATCGCCAAAAAACTCGCCGATATTTTTAGGCAAAGCCCCACCGCCCGATATCAGGAATTTAAGGCGGCCGCCGGTACGTTCTTTGATCTTGCTGAATACCAGTTTCTCAGCAATTTTATGCTGATTACGCAGGATAACATTGGGTCGTTTGCCGGATTCCAGCACCAGGCGGTATTTGCGACCGATACCCAGGGCCCAAAGGAATATCTTTGTTTTTGCACCGCCAGCCGATGTGCCATTCTTCATGGCCCTGTCATGTATACGTTCCAGTAATCGCGGTACGCAGCACATGATGGTTGGTTTTACCTCGGCCATATTTTTAGCCAAAAGCTCCAGGCTTTGAGAAAAAGCAATGGTGCAGCCTTCAAAAAGGCATATATGGTAAGTGCCGGTCCGTTCAAAAACGTGGGATAGTGGCAGGAAGGAAAGGAAAATATCTGTTTTTTCAAGCACCTGGATCTGTTCCAGTGCAGCACGAACGTTCTCTGTCAGGTTGAAATGCGTCAACATCACACCTTTTGGAGTACCTGTGGTGCCAGAAGTGTAGATGAGGCAGGAGAGATCAGAGGGTAATACCGCTTCTCGTGCTGCATTGATGGCATGGCGGTACTGTTCAATCATTTTACTGCCTTCTTCTATCACATTTTTCAGACAGGTAACACCCGGATTCATGGTATTACCGCGATCGGCATATTTCTCCATGTCATCAAAAGCTAACACGATACGCAATAAATTCGGACAATTGTTAGCTATCTTATAAACCTTACGCAATAAGAAAGGAGTACCCACCAAAATTGTTTTTGCTTCGGAATCGTTCAGGATATATTCAATTTCAGCTTCGGAAAGAGTAGGATAGATGGAAGTATTGACTGCACCAATTTGCTGCAAAGCCTGGTCGTAAAAAATATAATCCGGTCCATTTTCAATAATCAGGGCCAGCCGGTCGCCTTTTTTGATCCCGATCTCGAGAAACCAGGCCGAGATGGCATCAATTTTTTCTAAAGCCTCACGGTAAGAAATATTCACCCATTCGTCGTTTACTTTATGAACTAAAAAAGTATGGGAATCGGGATGAATATTGGCTACAACATTTCGTATTAAACAAGGGACTGTTTTTTTATCAGCTACTGAATTCATTAAATTTTACCAGGTTATAATAGGATTACACCGATAAATATAGGGGAATTACACCGTTTTTGAAAATAGGAAAGCACCGATGCTATATAAAAACATCGGTGCAATCAAAAAAAAATCTGTGTAATCTGAAAACTAAACTGAGAAACTCTCGCCGCAGCCACAGGTACGGGTTGCGTTGGGGTTATGAAAGTTAAAACCTTTACCGTTCAATCCATCGCTGAAATCGAGTTCGGTGCCAGCCAGGTAAAGAAACGACTTCATATCCAAAGCCAGGCGTACGCCTTTATCTTCGAAAAACTGGTCGCCTTTTTTTATTTCGTTATCAAAATCAAGGTTATATGACAAGCCCGAGCAACCGCCACCCTTCACCGAAACCCGCAGAAAATACGAGCCGTCGAGCTCTGCATCCTGCATCAGATGATTGATTTTTGTTAGTGCTTTATCTGTTATTGTTACCATTTTATTGACAGTGATTGTTTACCGGTTATTAGGTATCAGTTGTTATTAATTATTGTAACTAATTGAATTTAGCAAATAACTACTACCTGATACCTGATAAAACTAACTAATAGCTAATTAATGATGCGCCTTAGCTGTTTCAATCGGTGTTAAACCATTTTTAACACGGTAATCGTTGATCGCTGCTTTAATGGCGTCTTCGGCCAATACCGAACAG
>CAIPPO010000171.1 GCA_903866915.1 uncultured Mucilaginibacter sp.
CGGCGTTAGCGCAGGTCTAATTTAACTGAAGACTTACGAAGTTTAAAAAACTTCGTAAGTCTTATGGAGTCTTCGGGAGTCTTCAGGATGCGTTATTTCAGCACGGGCAATATAATCTTCGACTGCTCGTGATAAATGCTGATGGTTTCTTTAACAAAGTCAGATTCCTTAGCATGATAGATATCCAAAAATTGTTGTGGATTACGATCGGTTAAAGGGAACCAGGTACTTTGTACCTGAATCATGATACGATGCCCCTTCTTAAAAGTATGGGCTACATCGGGCAGGGTAAATTTCACTTCGGCAGGCTGGTTCGGAACAAATGGCTCGGGCTTTTCGTAACTATTGCGGTATTTGCCGCGGAAGGTCTCGGCCCTTACCAGGCCCTGGTAACCGCCCATAGGGTAAGGCCCGGTTTGGTCTTCTTCGGCATAAATATTAATGTCGTTATAAGAACCCTTATCCGGATACACATCAATCACTTTCACTATAAAATCGGCATCTGTGTTTGATAGACTCACTAACAGGTCGGCAATTACCGGACCACCGAGGGTAACATCATTATCCAAAATATCCGATTGATACGACAAAACATCAGGCCTGCGGGTAGCAAAACGCTGGTCGTTGCTCATGTATTTGCGGGTGCGGTTAAAATGTACCCCTTCGTCATATGGAACCGGTTTAGCCGGGTCGCTGATATAACTATCGGCTGAAGATTTATCGGTACCCAAAGCAATGAACGACAATTTGCCCTTCGGCTCCAGGTATACCGGGGTGGCCGAAAGGTCGGCAGGCGGCCATTGAGGCAAGTGACGCCATTTGTTTTCACCTGTAAAATAGATGGTAGCTTTGCTAATATTGTCTACGGTTCCTTTGCCTTTCAGGTAAAAATTGAAAAAGGGAATTTCCACGTTATCAGCAAAATATTTGCTGGTATTACTGCCAAACTGAATATTGCCGTGATGGGTACCATCATTGTTATCCCATTCGCCATGATACCATGGGCCCATGACCAACCTGCTATTCGTAGCCGGACTCTGTTTTACCAGCGCCTGATACAAATTCCATGCACCGAAGCAGTCTTCGGCATCAAATTCACCTCCTACAATTAATATTGCAGGTTTCACATCCTTTACGCCAACTCGCGCGTTTCGGGCTTGCCAAAAAGCATCGCGGTTAGGATGGTTCATCATTTGGTTCCAGAAAACCAGACTGTCGCCTACCAGTTTGGTCAGGTTAGCCAGGGTTGCCTCACGTAAAAAAAACTCGTAGTTATCGTGTATCGGAAAATCATAAGTTTTAGCCGGAAACGGTGTAGGTTTTGGATGTGGCTGACCAAATCCTCCGCCGAAATAAAAATCGAAGGCATCCATCTGGAAAAATACCCCATTATGATGGAAATCGTCACCCACAAACCAATCGGTAACAGGTGCCTGCGGACTTACTGCTTTTAAAGCCGGGTGCCCGCTCAGCGAAGCCATGTTGGAGTAAAAACCAAGATATGATGTTCCCATCACTCCCACCTTGCCATTGTTATTGGCTACATTTTTTACCAGCCAGTCGATGGTATCATAAGCGTCGCTGGCTTCATCAATATCCTTGTTGGATTTTTTGTTAGGATTAAACGGGCGCACATCCATAAACTCACCTTCGCTCATCCACCTGCCGCGTACGTCCTGCGAAACCAGGATATAACCTTCCCGTGCATATTGCATCTGGTGCGTTTGCCAAAAGGGATAAAAGCTGGTTCCATAGGGAGCACTACTGTAAGGCGAACGCTCGATTAAAATCGGATGCTTTTCTGATTGGTCCTTCGGAATATACATGGCTGTAAAAAGTTTCACCCCATCGCGCATCGCTAGGGTAATCTCCTTTTTTATATAGTTATTCACGAACCAGGCAGAGTCGGCACTTTGAGCACTTGCAAAAACCGGTGATAGCAATAAGAAGAATACGGTGATTTTTTTTAGGATGTTCATACGTGTTATTTTAAAATATGATATAAGTCAAACGCTGGTATTTAGCAGCAAGATAATGTTAATTGCCTAAATTTGAAACAACATTTAAACCCTATGAAAAGATACCTTGTTCTAATATCGATCCTTGCTTATTCAGGTTTTGCTTTTGGGCAGGCGGATACTGCCCAAAAGGTAATTTCGGGACGAACAAACAGCAATTTGCAGGAGGAAAAACCGTATGTGATCCTGATCTCTGCTGATGGGTTCCGTTACGATTATGCCGAAAAATACCATGCCGAACACTTGCTTGCCCTGGCTGGTACCGGTATTAAAGCGGAGTCGATGATCCCGAGTTTTCCTTCGGTTACATTTCCTAATCATTATTCCATCGTCACCGGCTTATACCCCTCGCATGAAGGATTGGTTATCAATAATTTTTACGACCGTACATTACACCGCTTTTACAGCTATAAGGGCCCTACAGCTTCCGAGGGTATATGGTACGGCGGTACGCCTTTGTGGGTTTTGGCCGAAAAACAAAACATGCTGTCTGCAAGCTATTTCTGGGTGGGTTCGGAGGCTCCGATACAGGGTATATTGCCTACCTATTACTACAAATACAATGGCATAGCACCAATCAACCAACGGATAAGTACCGTTGTAAAATGGCTAAAACTGCCTGCCGGCAAGCGTCCTCACCTGATTACCTTTTATTTACCACAGGTTGACCATGAAGGTCATAAACATGGGCCCGATTCCAGAGAGGTTGAGGAGGCTGTGCATTTTATCGATTCAGCTGTATTTCAGCTAACCGAGGCCGTTAAAACTACCGGGCTTAACGTGAATTATATATTTGTATCCGACCATGGAATGACGCAAGTTGATGCCGACCATGCCCTGCAACTACCGGCAGCAGTTGACACTTCTAAATTTATTGTTTCGGGCGACGGACTGCTAGTGGAGCTTTACGCTAAAAACACCGATGCGATAGCAGGCACCTATGAAACACTAAAAAAAGGGGCCAGAGACTACGAGGTTTTCCTCCGGGTAAATATGCCGCAGCACCTGCATTATGCAAAAACCGACGACTGGCACAACCGAATCGGGGATATCTTGCTTATTCCGCATTGGCCCAAAATATTCGTGCTGGGCAAATACAAACCGGAGCCCGGTCAGCATGGCTATGATCCGGCTGTGGTTATGGAAATGCAGGCTA
>CAIPPO010000172.1 GCA_903866915.1 uncultured Mucilaginibacter sp.
AGCAACTGGTTGTATTTAGCGATCCTGTCTGAACGGGAGATCGAACCGGTTTTGATCTGTCCGCAGTTCAGCGCCACGGCCAGATCGGCAATGGTAGCATCTTCTGTTTCACCTGAACGGTGACTCATTACTGAAGTATAACCATTGTTTTGCGCCAAACTTACGGCGTTGATGGTCTCTGTAAGTGAACCGATTTGGTTAACTTTAACCAGGATAGAATTAGCGATACCGCGATCAATTCCTTCCTGTAAGCGTTTGGTATTGGTAACAAATAAATCGTCACCTACCAATTGAATTTTATCACCAATTTTTTCAGTCAGCAATTTCCAGCCATCCCAGTCGTCTTCAGCCATACCGTCTTCGATCGAAATGATAGGGTATTTTGCAGCAAGTTCAGCAAGGTAATCAGCTTGTTCGGCACTTGTGCGGATTGCACCTTTATTGCCTTCAAATTTGGTATAATCGTATCTTTCGTTCACGAAAAATTCTGAAGCGGCACAGTCAAGCGCCAAAAATATATCAACGCCTGGTTTGTAACCGGCTTTTTCAATCGCTTTCAGGATAGTTTCTGCTGCGTCTTCCGTTCCGCCAAAAGTTGGGGCAAAACCGCCTTCATCACCAACAGCAGTTGATAATCCGCGGTCGTGCAATATTTTTTTCAGCGTATGGAATACTTCCGATCCCCAACGCAGCGCCTCCGAAAATGAAGGGGCGCCAACAGGCATAATCATAAATTCCTGAAAAGCGATAGGCGCATCCGAATGGGAACCACCGTTAACGATGTTCATCATTGGTATAGGCAAGGTATTGGCATTAACACCACCAATATAGCGGTAAAGCGATTGGCGGCTTTCCTGCGCAGCAGCTTTAGCCACAGCCAGCGAAACGCCCAAAATGGCATTTGCGCCCAGTTTGCCCTTGTTTTCGGTGCCATCCAGTTCGATCATTAATGCGTCGATTGCATTTTGTTCGAATACGTCAACACCCTGTAAGGCTTGCGCCAGGGTATCATTAACATTAGCAACGGCATTCAATACGCCTTTGCCCATATATTTAGTTTTGTCGTTATCACGAAGTTCAACTGCCTCATGCGCACCGGTTGAAGCGCCGGAAGGTACAGCTGCACGGCCCAAAGCGCCATTTTCGGTCAATACGTCGACTTCGATCGTAGGATTACCGCGCGAGTCGAGGATCTGGCGGGCGTGCACATCAATTATTAAGCTCATCTTATTTGAAATTTTAGGTCATACAATTAGATAGTGTCAAAAATACACTAAATGTTATATACATTCCAAATATACAAATGATAATTGCTTTGGATAAATTTACTTGAAGATTAACATTAATTTAATATTGGTTGTCCCGATAGCTATCGGGACAACCAAGTCAACTAATTCATCGAATACAACTTACTCCCATCTGAACGTCTTCACCGCTACGCCATATACCACCAGGAACCAAACGCCGAGGATAAGTAATTGATGGGTAACATCAAACAAGGAAGCGCCTTCAAATGCTACATGGCGCATGGCAATATTGAGGTAGGTTAAGGGCAAAATATCACTTAAATGTTGCAACCAGCCAGGGAATGCCGCGGTTGAGAAAAAGGTACCCGATAGCAGGAACTGCGGCAGGGTAATCACATTGGCAATAGGGGGTACTGAACTTTCGTTTTTTGCCAATCCGGATATAATAAAGCCAAAGCCCATGAAAACGATGAGGCCTAAAGCTGACAGAATCAGCATATTAATCACGGTAACAACGCCATGGATCAGTGTAAAACCAAAGAAAAAATGGCCTACCAGGATAATAAACAGCGCTCCGATCCAGGAGAAAATAAGGCGGGCAATTGCCTCACCCAAAACAATACTGTATTTTTTTACCGGGGTAGCAAAAAAGCGTTTAATTACCAGGGTTATCCGAAGGCTTAAAAACACAAATGCAGTGCCGAATACACCGCTACTTAGCAACGAAAAACCCAGCATGCCGGGCAACAGGAAATCGATGTATTTGTATTCACGGCCCGAGATGGTTGTCTCGTTTATTTTGGCAACCGAAGGGGTATTAGGGGCCATCAACGAATTAATGTTAAAGAGAATGTTATTCAAAACTGATTTTAGGATACTGCCTTTTTGTGATGCTTTGGTGTACCTGACATTGACAGCCAATGGAGCTTTCGTCGGCATAACAGGCTGCCCGATGCCTGGTGCGCCGGAGACACTTGCTGGTGTCTTCTGAATATCGATAATAGCATCGATTGAGCCCTTTGAAAGGTCGCTTTCCATATCAGCAGTTGGCTCGCTGGTGATCAGGTTTACCATTTTAACCGATTTAAGCGTACGGAAAATCACATTGGTCGTGTCGGAAGTCTTGGCTACACCCACACTCACCGATACTGGTTTATCGCCAATATTGGCAAATACCACGATAAAAATAAGCGGAAATGCCAGGCTGAATACTACGGCCGAAGGGCTGCGTATAATGGACGTAAAGCTGGCTTTAGCTATGGCTAGTGTCGCTTTAAGGTTGCTGTATGATTTTTTGTCGCTCATTGTTGTTTTGTAGTCCGGACGTCTGCATCCCGATAGCTATCGGGAGTCCGGAAGAAAGTTATGTTATTTGTGAATAGTCCAACTCAAGACCAGGTATTCAAGACTGCCTTACTCCGGTCTCCACTCCTTACCCGTCAAATTAATGAATACGTCCTCCAGGTTTGCTGATTTGACTTCTTTTTTACGATCGAAGCCGGTCGCTACCAGTTTATCTATAAAGTTATCCGGGGTATCAATGCCTATTACATGTCCGCCGTCAATAAAGGCTACACGGTCGCAAAGTACTTCGGCTTCATCCATATAATGTGTCGTGATCACTACTGTTGTTCCTTTGTCGCGAATATCGCGTATCAGGTCCCATAAATTGCGCCGGGCCTGGGGATCGAGCCCGGTAGTAGGTTCGTCCAGAAAAATGATTCTCGGGTCGTTGATCAACGTGGTGGCTATAGAAAAGCGCTGCTTCTGGCCGCCCGAAAGATCCTTATACTTAGCTTTTGCTTTTTCGGTCAGCGCTACTTTTTCCAGCATTTCTTTTGGCGATTTATCAATGCCATACAAACCCGAAAACAGGTCAATTAACTCCGATAAATTCAGGTTGGGGTAATAGCCGGCCGCTTGCAGCTGAACGCCAATACGCTTTTTGATAGCGTCGGTATCATTATCTATCGAATATCCATCAACGGTGATCTCGCCGGAAGTCTTTTCACGAAGTGTTTCAATAATCTCGAGTGTGGTGGTTTTTCCTGCACCATTTGGGCCAAGCAGTCCGAATATTTCGCCTTCATACACTTCGAAACTGATATCATTTACCGCGGTAAAATCGTCGTATTTTTTGACCAGGTTTTTTACCGTTATGATAGGTTGTTTTGCCATGACGTAAAAATGCAGCAGATTACCCGTATTTCAATGAATTATTCGGTGAAAAAATAAAATTTTAGGTAAACTGGTTTGGGGCTGTACGTTTTAGGTTTTACGTTGTACGTTTTTAGCGTGAATTAAGGGCAGTTTAGGGTGTAGGTTATAAACTTGAATTTAAACAGATAAATCCAGCCAGATGAGGTGCCGCCTCATTCAACTCAACATGTTCGCAAATGACCGGCTAAAGGCCTCCGCACGTTCTAGTAAAAAATTGTAGAATGTTGTTAATGATTTCACGATAAAAGGTTTTGTACAAAATAAGCCAGCGGATATTAATTGAGCGCTTATTTAATGTTAAAGGATTGTAGGTTAATGTTAAATGTTGGGTTTGCAACTTAACCGCTCGCAACTCACCCCGTTCCAACTTTGTGGGAACGACCCTCTCTTCAGAGAAGAGAGGGTGATTATGTTTCTGGAGAGATAAAAAAATGAGGTTTTTTTTCTCACCAAAGTTCTTGTGTTTCCGAAAATTAAAACCCCCTCTTTACAAAGTAGAGAGGGGGCAGGGGGTGAGTTGAAGGTTATTTTACCAAATGCCTTAATCGCTCGCAACTCACCCCTTTCCCACTTTGTGGGAACGACCCTCTCTTCAGACAAGAGAGGGTATTTGTGTTTCCGGAAATTAAAAACCCCCTCTCTACAAAGTAAAGAGGGGGCAGGGGGTGAGTTGAAAGTTTATTTTACCAAATGCCCCACCGCATGCAAAATTGCATAGAAGTGCTGGACGGTTGTATTGACCAGGTGAATGAGCTGAAGAAGTAAAAGCGTGTGCATAGCTGTGAATGATTTAACAACACAAATATGCCCTCAGCTGCAAAAAACCGGGATAGTTAATTGGCGAACAGCATGAAAATGTCGGTGAATAGAAAAGGTTGGGGGATAAATCGGTGAAAAATCCGCAAAAAAGCGGACTTCCGAAGTTTTCAAAGCTTCGGAAGTCTGGAAAATATAATTTGGGAGGATAAATCGTCGGAAAGAAGGAATACCTAATCAAATTATTTGCAACTTATTCTATCTTAGATCATTAATTTAAAGCACATGAAAGCATTGTACCTTCTAATTCTCTGCATGGTCTTTGGCTATGGCTGCCAAAACAAAACCACGCCGGCATTGGCCCCCGTTTCGTACACCGTACCAGATAGCGCAGCGATCAAAAAAGCGGTCGACGATGCTTATGCGGCTATTAGTTTTAAAAAGGGAGAACAACCGAGAACAGATCAGATTGCAAATTTCTTTACGCCCCAGGCTCAATTGATCAATTATAGAACGGATAGTGCTGCAACACTCGGCATAACACAGTTTGTTGATGCCTACAAGCAGTTT
The DNA here is from genome assembly GCA_903866915.1 of uncultured Mucilaginibacter sp. GTDB lineage: Bacteria > Bacteroidota > Bacteroidia > Sphingobacteriales > Sphingobacteriaceae > Mucilaginibacter. Next base: position 4,794 of record CAIPPO010000172.1, read on the forward strand.
ATTATAAAATCTAAGATCACCTATTTTCAGGAGGATGAGTTATTTGGACGAACTGAACAATTTGGACGCATAGCACACCGCATCAGCACCTATCGCACGTTTTTAAATAATCCGGATACCGCAGCCGAAAGAGGGGTAAACAGCTTCCAATTGATCAAAACAAATACAGGCTGGAAAGTATCCAGCATTATATGGGATGTTGAAAAGCCTTCTTTGAAAATTCCTGATTATTACCTGAAAAAATAGCAGTCAGCGACTTTTTGATGCAATTGCCGAACTTCTACTTCAGCAAGTCGATAAAATCATCAAACAAATACCGGCTATCATGCGGGCCTGGCGATGATTCGGGGTGGTATTGTACCGAGAATGCTTTTTTGCCTTTTACCCGGATACCTTCGATAGACTGGTCGTTCAGGTTAACATGGGTAATTTCCACTTTGTCTGATGCGCGTACAGCCTCCGGTACCACGCCAAAACCATGGTTCTGTGAAGTAACTTCGCAATGATCTTTAATGATGTTTTTTACCGGGTGATTCAGACCACGGTGCCCGTTAAACATCTTTTTAGTCGGGATATCGTTAGCCAGAGCCAGCAACTGGTGGCCGAGGCAAATGCCAAATAAAGGCTTATCTGATTTTAAAATTTCTTTTACCGTACTGATAGCGTAAGGCATAGCCGAAGGATCGCCGGGGCCATTCGATATGAAATAACCATTAGGGGCAAAATCCTGCTCCATCTCGGCGAATGTGGTTTTTGCCGGGTACACTTTAGCGTATACGTCGCGGTCGTCAAAATTGCGCAGGATGTTTTTCTTCACGCCCAGGTCGAGTACAGCTACCTTATATTGGGCATTTTCATCGCCGAACGTATAGGTTTCGGTAGTAGATACTTTCGACGAAAGCTCCAGCCCGTCCATCGAAGGTACATCGGCAAGTTTCTTTTTCAGTTCGTCGATATCCAGTATTTCAGAAGAGATAATAGCGTTCATCGCACCTTTATCGCGGATATGCCGTACTAGCTGACGGGTATCGATATCAGATATCGAAACGATGTTTTGTTCCTGAAAATAATCCTGTATCGATTCCTGTGCTTGTTTACGGGTGTAATAAATATTATAGTTTTTGCAAACCAAACCTGCTATCTGAATATTATCCGATTCAACTTCTACTTTGGCGATACCATAATTGCCGATATGTGCATTGGTGGTCACCATGATCTGCCCGAAATAGCTAGGGTCAGTAAATATCTCCTGATAGCCGGTCATGCCGGTATTGAAGCAGATCTCGCCGGTAGTGGTGCCTATTTTGCCCGCAGCTTTGCCATAAAATACAGTACCATCAGCCAGCAACAATACTGCAGGCAACTTGGTGAAGTTGGTGATCATAAAAAGAAAAAATTAAATGGTTAAGAGGCCGGTTAAACTGGTGTTCAGCTCCGTGAAATCGTTGGTAAGAAATGCAGCCGTTGACTACTGGTTTCACGGGTGCAAAAGTAGAGATTTATTTCGGATTTAGAAGTTTGCATTGCGAATTTTTTCGTGGAGTTGGGATAGGTTTTGCAAGGCATGATATTTTGTCTGAACCTTGATTCGTTGGATTAAATGATAGCCATGAATTTAGTTAGGCAAGATTTAATTTTATTGCGGTGTTTTTAATAGCAACAGGGTATTTTCATTTCAACAAATTCCGAAATTGAAATTCCGAATTCCGAATTAAAATGGCTTATTCCCAATCAAACAAATTCCGAAATTGAAATTCCGAATTCCGAAATAATTCTACCTTTACCCATCCAAAACTAAACAGCAATGTCTGTAACTAAAGAGATCAAGCGGGTTACCACCAACAGCCTGCAGGAAATGAAAAGACGCGGCGAAAAGATTGCCATGCTCACCGCTTATGACTACTCCATGGCCACGATCGTTGATGAGTCGGGTATGGACATTATCCTGGTTGGCGACTCGGCATCAAACGTAATGGCCGGGCATGAAACTACACTTCCGATTACGCTCGACCAGATGATTTATCACGCGCAATCAGTTGTAAGGGCCGCAAAACGTGCCCTGGTTATCGTCGATCTGCCTTTTGGCTCTTATCAGGGTAATTCGAAAGAGGCACTTAACTCGGCGATCCGGATCATGAAGGAAGCGGGGGCCCATGGCGTGAAAATGGAAGGTGGCATCGAAATAGCAGAATCTGTAATACGTATCCTTGCCGCCGGCATACCGGTTATGGGGCACCTGGGACTTACGCCGCAGTCGATTTATAAATTCGGCACCTATACCGTTAGAGCAAAAGAAGAAAGCGAAGCCCAAAAGCTACGCGAAGATGCCCTGAAACTGCAGGAATTAGGGTGTTTTGGCATCGTTCTTGAGAAAATTCCGGCTAAACTGGCTAAAGAAGTAACTGAAAGTATCAGTATACCAACAATAGGTATTGGTGCCGGCAAACATTGTGACGGCCAGGTGTTGGTAATTCATGACATGCTGGGTATTAACAAGGGTTTCAAGCCCCGGTTTCTGCGGCAGTATGCCAACCTGAACCAATTGATGAATGCTGCGTTTAAAGGATATATCGCCGATGTGAAAGCCAAAAACTTTCCTAATGATACAGAGCAATACTAATTTAGTCCATAGTTGATGGTCCATGGACGATAGCCAATTGATGCTATGGACTATCACCCATGGACCATGGACCCAAAGCAATGTGCGCAAGAGTTAATATAAAATATCACAACAAGGATATCACTGAGGCTGATGTGCTGTACGAGGATAATCACCTGATTGCCATCAACAAGCGGGCAGGAGATATTGTGCAGACCGATGAAACGGGTGATGAACCCCTGGAGGAAAAGGTTAAAAAATATATTGCTCAAAAATATAATAAGCCTAATGGGGCTTTCCTGGGCGTCGTGCACCGGTTGGACCGCCCGGTGAGTGGTCTCATCCTGTTCGCCAAAACCAGCAAGGCTTTGGACAGGATGAATGCCCTGTTCAAATCGCGCGAAATCAAAAAGACCTACTATGCTGTGGTACGCAAACGCCCCGAACCACCCGAAGATACCATCGTAAGCTGGCTGGTTAAAAACCCGCAGAAAAATGTTACCCGTGCTTACGAGATCGAAGTTGGAAACGGGCAGCGCTCAGAATTGAGTTATAAACTGGTGGGCGAACTGGAGGGCTACTCGCTTTTGGAGGTTAACCCGGTAACGGGTAGGTCGCACCAGATCAGAGTACAATTGTCCAGTATCGGTTGCCCAATTGTGGGCGATAACAAATACGGTTACCCCCGCGGCAGCCTGCGCAAAAGTATTTGCCTGCATGCACGCCGGCTGCAATTTATCCACCCTATCAAAAAAGAACTGGTTGAGATTGTAGCGCCTATGCCTAAAGATGGGTTTTGGGAGAAGTTTGAGGGGATGATAGAATAGTTGTTTTTTGCATGCTGCGATGGAATGGCAAAACAAACTCACTGTAAGTCTAAGTGCCTTTGTCTAATGTATCTGGGTTTTTTCAAAATTTTAAACTTAACTTAAATCAGTTAAACATTGACAGGAAGGCACCTGGCGTTACAATTGGAATATCATTAAATGAATTCAATATTAACAGATCCTGATCGCCGCTTATAACACATGTTGCACCTGCTGTAAGTGCAACTTCAAGGAATTTGTTGTCTTTTTTATCCCGTCAAATATTTACGCTAGTTACTGGTTCTATCAATAAAGCATTTGTAATAATATTTTCAATAAATGCAGCTCGGGTCTCAAAGGCTACATATTTTTCAAATTTGTCTCTTGAAAAAACGTTAAAATACTCGGAAGCTATTTCTGCAGAAATCAATAAAGTGCCGGTTGTTCGGGCTTTTTTTAAAGCTAGTCCAGGAGTTGAGTTGTCATTAAACAATGCACTGAGCAGTGTATTGGTGTCGAATATCCAAAATTCATTCGTCATCCTTCAGCAATTCATCTAACTTTTCCTGGGTTAAACCATTGGATTTAGCCTCAGATGAAGCCTGTTTCATAATTGCAAAAAGTTGTTCATTTGCAGATTTTGTACTAAAAAAATCAGAAAGCCAGGCGTTGATATAAATTTCTGCTTTTCTTTTTACGTTGGAATCTGCATTTTCAAATGCTCGCGCGATGTAGGGAGGCACTGGAATAGTTATATTTTCCATCGACTTGTAATTTTGATGCTACTATTGATCAAATATACAAATATCAAATCGTTTTAAAACCAATTACAACCCCTTCACGTTTCCCCAAATCCCATCATCAACCCAAACACCTTCACGTAAACTTTTTTCCCGTGTGCGAAGTGTTTTTTCGCCCGGGTAAAATATCTCGCCGCCTTTTTTATCAGGACTACTGGTTTTTGTATAAGCAATGACCTCGTCGATCAATCCCTGATTTTTTATACCGATTGGTTTTATTGCGATGAAAACCTGGGATAAACCTGCTTCTGGTCCGGCGTTGGTAATGGCTGCAGTTGACTGTCCCTGGCTCAATACCGTAGCCAGCAAGTCGAGCACGAGCGAAAGCCCCGAGCCTTTCCAGAATCCGATAGGTAGTACGCGCTGCGATTCGAGTATGGCTGAAGGATCAGTACTCAGGTTGCCCTCCCGGTCGTAACCGCCGGGTAATGGCAACTGCTCATTCTGCGATTTATACAGGTTGAGTTTACCGATAGCGTATTGCGAAATGGCCATATCCAACACCACATGGCCACCTTCGTGCGGTACGGCAATGATCAGCGGGTTGTTGCCCAAAACCGGGTCGATACCGCCCCAGGGCGGCATATTGGCAATAGTATTGGTAAAGCAAATACCGATCATACCAGCTTCAGCGGCCTGCCAGCCATAGGTGCCCCCGCGCATCCAATGGTTGGTGTTTTTAATAGCCACGCAACCTATTCCACTATTTTCAGCTAATTCAATGGCCCGGTTCATACAAAAACGGGCATTAAGGATGCCCGGGCCATAATTTCCGTTCCACTGCTCCAGGCTGCCAAATCCGCCTTCTTTGGCTGGCTCGGCATCTATAGCAATAAATCCGTCTTTGACATATTGTATAAAAGTCGGGAAACGGTTCAACCCATGCGTATAAACCCCATCCCGACTATTCTCAGCAAAAATTTGAGCGATCAGTTCCGCCTTGTCTTCAGAAAATCCTAATGAAAGCAATATCCTCTCAAATTCAGCCTTCAGTAGTTTAAACGGAATAAGCATAATCAAAGATCAATATACTTTCTGACTTCTTACAACGAAGCCAAATCGATCACAAAGCGATAACGAACATCACCTCTAAGCATCCGCTCGTAAGCTTCGTTGATGTAGTCGATATTGATCACTTCCACGTCTGATACGATACCGTGTTCGGCGCAATAGTCCAGCATTTCCTGGGTTTCTTTGATGCCACCAATCAGCGAACCAGCCAGGCGCCGGCGTTTCATTATCAGGTTAAAGGCAGCAACTTTTGGAGCTTCGGGCGGTACACCTACCAACACCATGGTGCCATCTAATTTCAGTAATTGCAGGTAGTCGTTATATTCGTGCTGAGCCGATATGGTGTTGATGATAAAATCTAAAGAACCAGCCGCCGCAGCCATTTGAGCCGCATCTTTGGTCACCACAAAATGATGGGCGCCCAAACGCTCGGCATCAATTTTCTTAGATGGCGAGGTGCTTAATACCGTCACTTCGGCGCCTTTGGAAGCCGCCAGTTTTACCGCCATATGACCCAGTCCGCCCAAGCCTACTACGCCAACTTTATGACCCTTGCCCATTCCCCATTCCATAATAGGAGAGTAAGTGGTTATGCCTGCGCAAAGCAGGGGAGCAACTCCCGCCAGCGGTAGTTTTTCAGAGATACGCAGGGTGTATTTTTCGTCGACAATAATCTGGTTAGAGTAGCCGCCATAGGTAGGCTTTCCCTCTTTATCCAGGCCATTATAGGTAGCAATCATCCCTACATCGCAATACTGCTCCAAACCTGACAAACAGCTGGGGCATTGACGGCATGAATCAACAAAACAACCTACGCCGGCAGTATCGCCAACTTTGAATTTAGTAACATGGTCGCCCACCTGGGTGATCTTGCCCACAATCTCGTGGCCAGGAACCATCGGGAAAATGGATCCTCCCCATTCATCGCGCACCTGGTGTACATCGGAGTGACAAACGCCACAAAATAAAATCTCTATTTGAATATCGTGTGGGCCAACCTCGCGACGTTCGAATTTGTATGGCTCCAGAGGAATATTTGCCTTGGGAGCAGCATAGCCTTTTACAGGTATCATAAATTTTCTTGGTTTTACGATAGCAAACTTAGGCGATTGACCTTAAAAATTATGTAATCAAAAAAACATTTTATTTGCACAAAAACCGTGTTTCGCGTCAACAGGTCACTACTGCCCGTCGTAAACCCAATAGGTTCCGATATCTTTCCTGTAAACTAAATTTCAATTTTTTAAGTTATTGCAGTTCATACCTTCCATTGGGCAGGATTTTCTATTTTTGCAGGCACAAAGAATGAAGAAGCTATTATTGTTTGCTGGTTTAACTGTTGCGCTGCTGATCGGGTTCCTGGTCAATTCCTGCAAAAAAAGTACCGATTATCTGCCAACCCTGCTAACAAATGGAAAGTGGCAATTAGCTTCTTTGCAGGTTTTTAACTATATCGGCCCAACGCTTGAGCGTATTGATACACTTAACACCAATTGCAATCTTACCCAGGTATTCCAATTTAATACCAACAATACCTGCACCTATGCTAATTTCGACTGCCTGTCGGGTTCATCAGGGAGCGGTAGCTGGTCATTCAGTAAAGATCACCTGTACCTCAATACTACCATGGTTTGCAAGGATACTACGGCCGCAGGCAGTTCGGTGCCCTTTCAATCGGCACGAATAATTAACCTTGGTCAATTCTCGCTGGTGTTGCAAACAGGCTATCTACAAACCTACTATTCAGCTACCCAGGTGCGTAAAATAACGCAATATGGTTTTGTCAAGGTAAAAACGCAATAAACAGTTGTTTCAAACTTTCAAAATTTTATCTTTGAATCGTTCATTAAGCTGTTTCGGCACTTTTTGTTCACTGGCTCGTAATTTAACTCTGAAATAGACCGGCAAATTTGTTTGCGCAATTGCTTAAGGTTGAAAAGGCAAGAAATTAATGAAAAAAAGGATCGCTATTTTTGCTTCTGGTTCCGGTTCAAATGCTCAAAAGATAATGGAGCATTTTAAGCGCAGTTCCGAAGCCGAAGTTGTGCTGATATTGACCAATAATCCACAAGCTTACGTACTGCAGCGCGCGGATAACTTCGAAATACCTTCCCATATTTTTTCGCGCAACGAGTTTTACGAAACCGATAATGTGATCCGTCTGCTCAAAAATTTGCAGGTCGACCTGGTTGTACTTGCCGGATTTCTTTGGCTGGTACCAGCATCACTCCTGCAGGCTTTTCCCAATAAGATCATCAACCTGCATCCGGCTTTACTGCCAAAATTTGGCGGTAAAGGTATGTATGGCGACCACGTGCATAAAGCCGTTTTAGCAGCCGCAGAACCCGAATCGGGTATCACCATCCATTTTGTGAACGAAAAGTTCGATGAGGGCGAAATCCTGCACCAATCCCGCTTCAAGATCGAACCAGGCGATAACCTCGAAATGATCAAATTTAAGGGCCAGCAATTAGAGCACCTGTATTTTCCAAGGGTAATTGAGAGTTTGCTGAAAAAGATGAAAAGTTGAAGCTTGCTTTTTTTGCTATTTAATTTGCACCGGGCAAACCAAAATTACTTTACTGTTTTTTAAACTTTGTCCCGCAGGGTTCAAAGCAAATTACCGGGCCTGCCGGGCTCATAGTTAAAGTATCATGCTTTATCTGGTAATAGAAGTTCTCGAAACTTTTATCTGGTTTGGTAAAGGTTAGCGTAATACTATCTTTGACAACATATTTTGTATAACCCTCAAATGCTGTACCGCTCACCGAGCCATCTGCTGAAAATTGTGCGGTTGTTTTTACCTGTAAGGGCTGCCAGGTTCCCGAACCATCTCCCGGATCGGCAAGGTCCTGTACAGCCACCCAATTCCCGGTCAGCGGAACATTTCCATTTATTCCGGTTTTCTTGCAGGAAAATAACGTTGAAACCAATATAATAATTAAAACTGCAGGTATTTTTCTCATGTTGATTTTATGTCATTATGATCATATTCCGCCTATTGCAAGGTATAGCATTGTAAAACCGAAGATAATAAAGTAAAATCTAATCGCCGGGGCTGTGAAATTTGGCTGCAAAAAACTGATCGCCTATGGGTTAAAGGGAGCAAAAAAATTGTATCAGCATAGTGTTAATAAACAATTAATCAGATTTTTAAATAATAAATCAAAAGCGGCTCAACAACTATTACTCTTTAACAAAACTCAAATTACAGCCACTGGAGCAATTGTTCTGATTGAGTATTAATGTATCTCCTTTTATCGAATAGGTAAAAGACAATTGGGTAAGGTCTGCCGCGCCAGTAAATTTTAGGGTAAGGTTGTCGCCGCTGATGCTGTAGCCTGTACAATCGGAGAAAAACGTCGATTGCACCCTGGCAGGAGACATAAATTGTATGTACAATGGCTCGCTCATATTGGCTGTAAATAATATTTCGGTCGTGCGCCATTTGCCAATTACTAAACTACTGTTTGCATCTTTTTTACATGAATATGCGAAGGTCAGTAATAAAAATGCAAGAACGAGTTTCGTTTTCATACCGTGTTTTAAAGTAATTACGCAACAAAATTGCCTAACGTTACAACCATGCTGATAGAATTCTAATTTACACAAAAAATCTCTTTACTACCATCCCAAATCACTACCTTTGCGGCTCTAAAAAACCAGTGTCCATGAGCCAATCCGTTCAAATCAAGAATGCCTTAATTTCAGTCTATTACAAAGACAATCTAGAACCTATTATTCTCGAATTGCAGCGCCTTGGCGTAAATATATATTCAACCGGCGGAACCGAAACTTTCATCCGCAACCTGGGGGTAGATGTGATTGCTGTTGAAGACCTAACCTCGTATCCCTCAATTCTGGGCGGTAGGGTTAAAACACTGCATCCTAAGGTATTTGGCGGTATTTTGGCACGTCGGAATTTCGAAAGCGATGAAGCACAACTGGCACAATATGAGATTCCCGAAATCGACCTCGTTATTGTAGATCTTTACCCTTTTGAGGAGACCGTTAAATCGGGCGCTGCGCAGGACGAAGTAATCGAAAAGATAGACATTGGCGGTATATCCCTCATACGCGCTGCGGCAAAAAATTTCAAAGATGTTGTGATCCTGGCTTCGAAAGACGACTATACTGAATTAGAACAAATTCTGAAAACTCAGAACGGCGAAACTACTTTTGATCAGCGCCGTTCGTTTGCGCAACGCGCGTTTAATATTACATCGCACTACGATACCGCTATCTTCGGGTACTTTAGCCAGGAAGAGCAGTTGCCGGTATTCAAGCAAAGCATACAGCAAAGCAGTGTTTTACGCTACGGCGAAAATCCGCACCAGAAAGGCGTGTTCTACGGTAACCTGGATGCCATGTTCACTAAACTGAACGGTAAAGAGCTTTCGTACAATAACCTGGTTGATGTTGACGCCGCTGTTGCCCTTATCGACGAATTTACTGAGCCAACTATTGCTATTTTAAAACATACCAACGCTTGTGGCATTGCCAGCAGGCATTCCATTAAACAAGCCTGGTTAGATGCCCTGGCCTGCGACCCGGTTTCGGCTTTTGGCGGTGTGATCATCGCCAATGACGAGATCGATGCTGAAACAGCTGCAGAAATTAATAAGTTGTTTTTTGAGGTGCTTATCGCACCGGCATTTACCGATGAGGCCGTTGAAATTTTCAAAGCTAAAAAGAACCGGATCATCCTCGTACGCCAGCAGGTTGAATTACCTGTAAAGCAATTCAAGACGCTGTTGAACGGTGTTATTGAACAAGATAAAGACCAGGTGGTAGAAGGCCCTTCACAAATGCGTAGCGTAACTGAAAAGCAGCCTACCGAACACGAGTTACACGATTTGTATTTCGCCAATAAAGTTGTAAAACATACCAAATCAAATACGATCGTTTTTGCCAAAAATAATCAGTTGCTTGCAAGCGGTGTTGGCCAGACCTCGCGTGTCGATTCGCTGAAACAAGCTGTTATCAAAGCAGCAAGCTTTGGATTCGACCTGAATGGTGCGGTAATGGCATCGGATGCATTTTTTCCGTTCAATGATTGTGTCGAATTAGCTGCCGAAGCTGGCATAACCGCTGTATTACAACCCGGTGGTTCGGTGAAAGACCAGGACTCGGTCGACATGGCGAACCAAAAGGGTATTGCTATGGTTGTAACGGGTGTAAGGCACTTTAAACATTAATTAAAAGTTAAGCGCAATATCTTTGATATTTATTCGCTTTTGTTAACAAGTATGCCTACTATTACGTATAATTTTTTCAATTTAGAAGAATAATTTTTCGGATAATAAAACATGGGTTTGTTTAATTTTTTTACGCAGGAAATAGCCATCGACTTGGGCACTGCTAATACCCTTATAATACACAATGATAAGGTGGTGGTTGACGAACCATCGATTGTTGCTTTTGACCGCACTACCAATAAAGTGATTGCCATCGGTCGGCAGGCAATGCAGATGGAAGGTAAAACCCATGAAAATATTCGTACCGTTCGACCGTTGAAAGATGGTGTTATAGCCGACTTTAATGCGGCAGAACACATGATTCGCGGTATGATCAAAATGATCAATAAAGGCAAAGGATGGTTCTTTCCATCCCTGCGTATGGTAATCTGTATCCCCTCTGGCATTACCGAGGTGGAGAAACGCGCAGTACGTGACTCGGCCGAAATTGCCGGTGCTAAAGAGGTATACCTGATACACGAACCTATGGCCGCAGCGGTAGGTATCGGCATTGATGTGGAAGAACCTATGGGCAACATGATTATCGATATTGGTGGTGGTACTACCGAGATTGCCGTTATTGCTTTGTCGGGTATTGTATGCGACCAGTCTATCCGTGTTGCAGGCGATAATTTCGACTCAGATATCGTTCAATATATCCGTCGCCAGCATAACATTATGATCGGCGATCGTACTGCTGAAAAGATTAAAATTGAGGTGGGAGCCGCTTTGCCCGAAATTGCAGATCCACCTGCCGATTTTGCAGTACAGGGTCGCGACCTGATGACTGGCGTTCCAAAGCAGATCATGGTATCTTATACCGAAATTGCACATTGCCTGGATAAATCCATATCAAAAATAGAAGAAGCTATCCTGAAGGCCCTTGAAATTACGCCACCTGAATTGTCTGCAGATATTTATCAGACCGGGATCTACCTCACCGGCGGTGGTGCTTTACTGCGTGGCCTGGATAAACGCGTAGCCGCTAAAACCAAGCTGCCGGTGCACGTTGCCGAAGATCCACTTCGCGCAGTAGTTCGCGGTACCGGGACGGCTTTGAAAAATATTGGTAATTTTAAATTCCTGATGCAATAACTTAGCTATGAGATTTGAGCTATGAGATTTGAGACCAGCCAGGCGTATATCTCATAGCTCAAATCTCTTATCTCATATCTCCGATAAGCAATGCGTAACCTCCTGATTTTTATCACTAAGTACAACGCATTTTTTTTATTCCTTATTTTTGAGGTTAGTGCGCTGGTTATTTATATTAAGTACAACTCCTTCCAGAAGGCAACATTTATCAGTTCGACATCCAGAGTTACCGGCGCCCTGTACACCCAGGTGAACGGTCTGAAAAGCTACCTGTCACTTGCTGAGGTAAACGATAGCCTGGCTCGCGAAAATGCCCGCCTGCGAACCCAGTTAAAAACATCATTTTATAAAGACAGTTCAGTACGCCACCAGGTAAAGGATACCTTTTATAAACAGCAATACACGTTTATCGAAGCTAAAGTTTATAATAATTCAACCAACAGGAGCAATAATTACCTGACGATCGACAGGGGCAGCAGGCAGGGTATAGCCAAGGGTATGGGTGTTATATGTGGTGCCGGCCTGGTGGGTAAAGTAATCTATGTGGGCGATCACTTGTCGGTGGTGCAGTCGCTGTTGCATAAGGATTCGCGTTTTAGTGCGATGCTGGCAAAAGGCAAAGAGCTGGGTTACATTGAATGGAGCGAGGATCTTGATCCGCATAAAGGCATATTAAAAGATGTATCCAACAATGCCCAGCCTAAATTGGGCGAGCAGGTGGTAACGTCAGATTACTCCCTTTTCCCGGCAGGTATCCCTATTGGTAAAATAAGCAACCTGCATACACGCGCCGGCGGCTATACATTGAATATGGAAGTTAGCCTTGCCGTCGATTTCAGCAAGTTGCAATATGTGGAGGTAGTGGTAAATAAATTGGCATCAGAACAAGCGGGTTTGGAGGCGCAGGAAAAGAAAAATGAGTAGAATAATTCTGATCAATATATTAAGATTTACTGCGCTCCTATTTCTGCAGGTTTTTTTGTTGAAAAATGTGACGCTGTACAATATTTCAACACCTTACCTGTACATCCTGTTTATTCTTTTATTACCATTTGAAACCCCCAACTGGTTGCTCTTTGCACTTGCCTTTACAATTGGCCTCACCATTGATGCCTTTTACGATACACCTGGCCTGCATGCTGCATCCTGCGTAGTGCTGGCTTTCGTCAGGATACTTTTTATCAGCATTACAGTGCAAAAAGAAGGCTTTGATCACGAGCCTGAACCCACCTTGAGCATGATGGGTGTCAGATGGTTTTTTACCTATGCTTTAGTACTCACGCTGGTTCATCATTTTTTCCTTTTTAACCTCGAAGTTTTTCGCTTTTCAGAAATACCCTATACACTCGGTCGCTTTGTTTTGAGTTCGATATTTACTGTATTTTTGATGCTGCTTACAGGCTTTTTATTTTTCAGAAGGAAAGAGCGTAAATGAACAAATTTTTCGGGCGCCGGTATATTATCTCAGCTATTTTTATTGTTCTGATCCTGGTTTTACTGGGCCGCCTGTTCTACGTTCAACTCATCGACGACCGCTACCGTATCGTTGCCGAAAGTAATGCCAAACGTATATTTTATTTAAACCCTGCACGCGGGCCCATTCTCGACAGAAATGGTAAAATTTTGGTGCAAAACCAGGCTTTTTACGATATCATGGTTACGCCCAACCTGGTGAAGGCTCCTTTTGACACCAGCGCATTTTGTAAGCTATTCAATATAGATACGGCTGAATTCAACCGAAGGATGGCTAAAGCCAACAGGTATTCACATTCACAGCAATTTGTATTCGAAAAGCAGCTTTCACCCAAAGCCTATGCATCAATAGAAGAACGTTTGTCTGAATTTACCGGATTCGAATCTTCAACCCGCTACCTGCGTACTTACCCTGATTCGGTGGCAGCGCAGTTTCTGGGGTACATCGGCGAAGTGCATGATAACGATATTAAAAAATCGGGGGGCTATTACCATCAGGGCGATTTTACTGGCGTTACGGGAGTCGAAAAATCCTATGAGAGCGTTTTGCGCGGCCGCAGGGGAGTGCAATACAAATTGGTTGATGCACGCGGTCGCCCCCAGGGTGAGTGGGCCAACGGCGCCTTTGATACCACAGCTGTAGCAGGTGAGCGCCTTACTTCTTCGCTGGATATACGCATTCAGAAATTCGGAGAGCAGTTGATGCGGAATAAGGTGGGGAGTATTGTTGCCATCGAACCATCTACCGGCGAAATTTTGTGCTATATAAGCAGCCCTACCTACGATCCTAACCAGATGGTAGGTCACGATCGG
>CAIPPO010000173.1 GCA_903866915.1 uncultured Mucilaginibacter sp.
TAATTCCCCTCTTTCCACTTCCCCGATAACCTGTAATTTAAAGGCCATGCTGTAATCTCGCTGTGTACGCTTTTTGAGTGATTGTTCCTGCTTTTTCATATTTAAGTTGATTTGGGGTCAACTTATTTCAGGACGAGAGAAACGCATAAAAAAAGGCTTCCCGCAATTTGGGAAGCCTTTTTTATTATACTCAAATTTCTTCTATCCTTTATGGCGACGCGGGCGGTGCCGGTCGTGATGGCGGCGGTGATGGTGTTTGTTTTGTGGGGCCGAAGCTGTTGCACCGGCCACGCTCGTATGATCGCTTTTTGCAACCGGAGTTGCGGCAGAAGCTGTCGCAAATTGCAGGCCGAATAATCCCAGCACTGCAAAAAAGATCTTAATGGTTTTCATGATTTTTGATTTATAATACTAAGCTAAAGTTAAATATTGTTAACGTTTGATAGCCCATTAAATTGTTACCAAAGCTCAGGGACGCGGAGGCGGAGGCGGAGGAGCAGGTAAATGTATTACCAGCCTTCGGGGATGCCCCGGGTGATGAAAATGGTGATGCCTATGGTGCCTGTTTTGCACAGGCGAAACGGCGGATGCCGATACAGTTACTACGGTAGTCAGTAAGAAAAGGCAAATTACTTTCCAATTGCTGGTGATTTTCATTTTGTATTTTTTATTAGTCATTAGCTTTGACAACAATGCGGCTGGCCAAAGGTTTTGCTGAGCTTAAATTCGAGGATAAATGAAGGTAGTTGAGTTATTTTAATTCACTATCACGTTCTTATACAGAAAGTCTGCCACAAACTGACCAGCTTCGAGCCATCTCCTTTCGGTATCCCCGGAAACTGGAAAAAGAGGGTTAAAATGTTTTTGAAGTTCGTGCGAGTATCCTTTAAATACTTTCAAATCATTTGGCAATCGCAGGGAATCGGCAGTTGCATGGATATCTTCTCCTCCGTATAGGGCTGTAGTCTTATGAGTAGGCGGAACAATTCCATCCTGGTCACCCAGGACACAAACAATTGGTACCCGGGCATTTTTTAGCCAGTCGCGGTTAAAAATTGCACCCCACATATTCACTACTGCTGCGATTTTTGGAAGCGAAGTTGATCGATCATCACCATTTATAGTTGGCATGCCAGCTGCTTTTGCAAAAGCAGCATCACTTACAAATGCAGTCTGCACTGCCAGCATACCCCCGGCCGAATTACCTGCCAGAACAATCTTGTTTGTATCAATACCATATTTCAGCGCATTTTCATGAAAGAACCGTATTGCCTTTTTTACATCCATCACGCCATCAAAACAACCTTTAAGCAAATCGTTATAGTGCAAAAGCGGGTTGTTTTTGCTTAAACGGTAATTGATAGCAGCACATACGTATCCACGTTCTGCAAAAGTTTTGCACCAAAGTTGTATACCCCTGGCCTCCTTGCTGCCGAATTTAAATCCGCCGCCATGCATCCAAATAATAAGGGGTCTTTTGGTTTCGCTATCGTCAGCAGGTTGGTAAATATCCATCAAATACGATTTCTTATCAACGACAGGCGTAATTGCATGATAACTGATATTTTTAGCTATGGTACAGTTGTTAAAAACCCGGTCGCGGTACCTGAGCGTGTCGTTGGCTTTTGACTGAATTTCGGCTGAAAGTATTATAAATAGAATTAAAAAGAATTTTTCTCTGGCCATCTGCAGATATACGACATGTGGGTCGTTTTAGTTCTTACAAATAAACATTGAAGTTGTTGGCTGCTGATATGCTTTGATCATTTTTATTACATTTGAAAGCAGCAAAAGCTCATTTTTTTTATCGGGATGGCGGATACAAAACAAATTTATCAGCAGGATGACCAGGTTACAGCGATGCAGGAAGAAAAATTGCAGCAGCTGTTGCATTATGTCGCCTTGCATTCACCTTATTACCGGGAGTTGTTCGAACAGAACAAAATCAATATTGAAGCTATCAAAACGCTTGCCGATCTCACGCAAATCCCGACAACAGAAAAAGACGATCTTCAAAAACGGAATAACGATTTTCTTTGCGTACCTCCTGACGACATTGTTGAATATACTTCCACTTCGGGCACGCTGGGAGGTCCGGTTACCATAGCGCTGACTGAAAACGACCTTACCCGGCTTGCCTGTAATGAGTACAATTCTTTCCGCTGCGCCGATGGTACCAAAGACGATATTTACCAGTTGATGCTAACTCTCGACCGGCAGTTTATGGCCGGAATTGCCTATTATTTGGGTATCCGGAAGATCGGGGCAGGCATTATACGCCTTGGCCCCGGGGTGCCTTCCTTACAGTGGGAAACCATACTACGATTGAAGCCTACGGCTATCGTCGCCGTGCCTTCTTTTCTTTTGAAGCTGATTAGTTTTGCCAAAGAGAATCACATTGACATCAATAGCACCTCGGTAAAAAAAGCGATTTGTATCGGTGAAAATATCCGAAACCCTGATTTTACGCCTAATATATTAGGTAAAAAGATCACAGAATCATGGAACATCAAACTCTATTCAACCTATGCATCAACCGAAATGCAGACAGCTTTTACCGAATGCCATGCCGGCAAGGGTGGTCATCATCAGCCCGAACTGGTAATAGTTGAATTACTGGATGAAAATGATCAGCCGGTTGAGCCCCTTACACCCGGAGAAGTAACCATAACCACACTGGGCGTAGAGGGTATGCCCCTGATTCGTTATAAAACGGGCGATATTTGTATGTATGTGGAAGAACCCTGCAGCTGTGGCCGAACTACCCTGCGTTTAACACCTTTGATGGGGCGCAAGAAGCAGATGATCAAATTTAAAGGCACCACGCTTTATCCACCAGCGCTATTTGATCTGCTGAGCGAACGCGACGAAATATTAGATTTCGTAGTTGAAGTATACGCGAATGAGATCGGACTCGACCAGGTATCCTTGTATCTTGTCCCTGCCGAACACAGCGAAGAATGTGATCACCGGATTCGGGCTTACCTGCAGGCAAGATTGCGGGTTAGTCCGCATATTAAATACGTCAGCCCCGAAGAGATCCAAAAAATGCAATTTAATGAAGCCAGCCGCAAACCAGTCAAGTTTATCGACAGGAGGTAGGTTTTTTTTAGTCCGAAAGATGGATTGGGGTAAATGTAAGCGCTAAAGCGCCATTAATGTTCACTAAAAACACCCGTTTCTTACCTGTTCTTAGCCGAAAATGCACTGTTCTACAGGCATTTATCGTCTAAAAATGGCAGGGTTGTTTCCGGTCGTTTGAACGTTTTTTTTGCAAGTTGTTGATCAGCAGGTGATTAGGTGTTCAAAAAGACCGGCCCGACCGGAAATTGAAAATAGCTGAAAACCAATACGTTGGGCGCCCAAACACCCGAAAATCTCCGGTCGCACTGAACAAAGTCTGTTATCGCCTGAATATCAATTAGATGCTCAAAAGTCGATCGGTAATTTGAACAAGTAGTTAATAGTCTGATTATCAAGTATGTTTTTTTGGGAACCCGGTTTTTTAATGCGCCGATTTCCGGTGGTGTTCACGGCGTCTCGTGAACAACTGATAATCAGGTGGATATAGTCCGGAGGTCCGAAAGTCCGATAGTCTGGAAGATAAATTTGGGGCAGGTTGAAAAGCCGTCCTTAACTCAAAATCTGTGACTTCCTGACTTTCCGACTCCCGATCCCGATAGCTATCGGGATCGGGATACAGACTTCCTACTAATTTTCCTACTTTAGTTCGTTGTATTAAAACCTTTTAAACCATTAAATTTTGTCCACAATACGAATTGGACATATCTCACTTTCGACCAAGCTTAATATCCCTCATGCAAACCATTAAAGCACTATTATTCGACCTTGACGGTACCCTGATAGACTCGGAATTTTTTCACTTTGAGTGCTGGAATGAGGTCCTTGAGGAATTTGGGGTTAAATTAACCTATGCCGACTGGCTAAAGAATTATGCTGGGGTACCATTGCCGGTAAACGCAAAGAATCTGATCGGGAAATATAATATTGTTACACCCATTGATAGCATTATTTTGCGAAGAGATAATTTGACCCTCGAACGTCTGCGAACTAAAGATGTGAATTTAATGCCCTTTGTCAAAGAGTTTCTAGAGTTCGTTAAAGCAAAAAACTTAAAAATGGCCCTGGTTACTTCGAGTCCACGGAAAGATGTTGAAGCTATATTTGAAAGAAACGAATTAGGGAGATATTTTGATCTGATCATAACCAGAACAGATGTTACAAAAAGCAAACCAGATCCCGAAAGTTATAATTTATGTAGAGTGCAATTAGGTTGTTTGGCTAATGAATGCCTCGTATTTGAAGATACAATAAATGGGGCGAAAGCTGCAAAGGCTGCGGGTCTTACCTGTTATGCCATACAAAGCAATCAGGATGAACATGATAAACTAAAAATAGCCGATCAATTATTTCTGGACCTCAATGCCGCTAAGGAATATTTAGTAAATCAGGGTATTATAAAGTGAGGGTTGCCTGACTAAACGAAAACATTTCTTTCGGACTCCCGATAGCTATCGGGATACAGACTTCCTACTAATTTTCCTACTTTAGCCCATTATTTCGAATCCTGTTAAAACATTATATTTTGCCTATGATAAAAGTTGGACAAAGCACACTTTCTCTCGACGATTTTGCTGAACTGGTCATCAAACACAAAGAACTTGTTCTGGATTCTGACGCACAGCAGCAGGTTAAAAGTAGTTTTGAGTTCTTAAAGCAATTTTCCTCCAATAAACTCATTTACGGTATCAATACCGGTTTTGGGCCGATGGCTCAATACAAGGTGAGTGAAGAAAATATCCTTCAGTTACAATATAATTTAATTCGCAGTCACTCCTCCGGAAGTGGTAAACTGTTGCCTGCACAACTATCAAGGGCACTGATGGTTAGTCGCCTGAACAGTTTTATGAAGGCCTATTCTGGAGTTCATACCGAATTGACAGAATTGCTGCGCGACATGATCAATCATGATATTTGTCCCTGTATCTATGAGCATGGTGGGGTAGGCGCCAGTGGCGACCTGGTGCAGCTGGCACATTTGGGTTTGGTATTGATAGGCGAGGGTGAAGTACAGTTTGAAGGTGGTGTTTTTCCAACAGCTGAAATATTCAATCGATTTGATCTGAAACCGCTTTCAATACACATCCGCGAAGGCCTGGCGGTGATCAATGGCACCTCGGCGATGACCGGTATTGGGCTGCTGAATATTATCCAGGCAAAAAAACTATTGAACTGGTCGGTTCTCTTCTCGGCCATGATCAATGAAGTGGTGCAGGCATTTGACGATCATTATTCCTATGAATTAAATATTGTTAAACATCATCTGGGACAAAACGCCGTCGCTGGCATGATGCGCAATATTTTAAAAGACAGCAAACTGATCCGCGACCGTTCCGAACATTTATACAACCCGGATAACCTCGACCAGGATGTGTTTGAAGATAAAGTACAGGAGTACTATTCTTTACGCTGCGTGACCCAGGTTTTGGGACCGATCTACGATACCATTAACCAGGCCGGCGATGTACTGGTTAATGAGCTTAATTCTGTCAACGACAACCCGGTTATCGATCACCTGAATCATAACATATTTCATGGCGGCAATTTCCATGGTGATTATGTTTCGCTGGAAATGGACAAACTGAAGATTGCTATTACCAAACTCTCGATGCTAAGCGAAAGGCAGCTAAACTATTTACTTAATAATAAGCTGAATCAAAAATTGCCGCCTTTTGTTAATCTCGGCGTATTGGGTTTCAACTTTGGGATGCAGGGTATGCAGTTTACCGCTACTTCAACAGTGGCCGAAAACCAGACGCTTTCTTTCCCGATGTATGTGCATAGTATCCCCAATAATAACGACAACCAGGATATTGTGAGCATGGGATGTAATGCAGCTTTGATGACCAAAAGGGTGATCGATAATTCGTTCGAGGTATTGGCCATTCACCTGGTGACTATATTGCAGGCTATTGATTACCTTGAATGTGAGGACAAGCTGTCGTCTATTTCAAAATCATTATACGATAAAGTAAGACCTGTTTTTCCAAAATTTGTGGAAGATAAAGCACGATATAAAGAAATTGCGATGGTGAAAGATTTCCTGGAGAATGCTGATAACTTTAATTTCGCAACCAAATGAAATATGCACTGGTAACCGGCGGATCGAGGGGTATTGGCAGAGCCATTGCCCTAAAGTTGGCATCATTGGGTTACCGGGTACTGATCAATTATAAAAGTAACCATACAGAAGCACAACGCACGCTCGAGGCCATCAAGCAGGCTGGCGGAGCGGGCGAACTGCTGCCATTTGATGTTGCTGATAAATTGCAGATACAACAGGTGCTGGGAGATTGGATTGAAGCTAATCCCGAAAAGGAGATCGAGGTGCTGGTGAACAATGCCGGTATCCGCAGCGACAGCCTTCTGGCCTGGATGGAAGCGGAACAATGGATGGATGTGATCAATACCAACCTGGATAGTTTCTTTTATGTGACCCGCCTGGTTTTGCATGGTATGATCACGCGTAAATATGGGCGGATAATCAACATTGTTTCTCTTTCAGGTATCAAAGGATTGGCCGGTCAAACCAATTATTCGGCGGCTAAAGCGGGTGTAATTGGCGCGACCAAAGCGCTGGCCCAGGAAGTGGCCCGACAGGGAATTACCGTAAATGCCCTGGCGCCCGGTTTTATTAAAACTGATATGACCGAGGGATTAGATGAAAAAGAATTGAAAGCCCTGATACCGGCCCGGCGCTTTGGCCTGCCTGAGGAAGTGGCACATGCTGCAGCTTTTTTTGCATCAAAAGAATCTGCTTATGTCACCGGGCAGGTATTATCTATAAACGGTGGTTTATATACCTGATATGGAAATGCCAGTGAAGCATATCGTCGACCTTATCCCGCAAAAACCTCCCTTCGTAATGGTGGGTAAATTGCTTTATAGCGATGAAGAGCAAACCCGGAGTAGTTTTCTTGTTCAATCCGACAATGTTTTTGTGAAAGAGGGGCTGTTTCGGGAAGCAGGGCTGATGGAGAATATAGCGCAAACTGCCGCTTTGCGGGCCGGCTATGCCGCTCAGGCCGAAAGTAAACCGGTTGCAATAGGCTATATCGGAGCTGTTAATAATTTTGAAGTATTCGACCTGGCAAAAGTTGGCGATGAGGTCATCACCAGCGTTAGGATACAAACACAGGTTTTAGGTATATCCGTACTATCCGGTGAGGTTTGGCTAAACGACAGGCTTGTTGCCAAATGTGAAATGAAGGTGGTAGTAAAAAGCGAATGACGATGAGCGGGCGGGATGTTTTTGTGATCGCAGATAATGTGTTTTCCCCGCTGGGTAAAACTACAGCTGAAAACTTTTCAGGATTGAAACAAAATCGCTCTGCCGTAAAGCCTTATCAATATCGTTCACAAGCTTATTGTGCCTCACTTTTTGATATTGGCGAATTTCCTGCAAGTCAAACCGGCTATACTAAATTCGAACAATTACTGATTGCGTCGATACAGAATGCACTTGGATTAAGTGGACTTTCAGCCTTAGACGAAAAAACCGTACTGATCATTTCTTCTACCAAAGGGAATATTGGTTTGCTGGAAACAGAACCTGTCACTCCTGCTTTGCATGAAAGGATAGGTTTATCAACTTCGGCTGAACTGGTGGCTGAATATTTTGGATTTCAGCATAAACCGATAGTAATCTCTAACGCTTGTGTTTCAGGTGTGGTGGCCATCCTGGCAGGTATGCGAATGCTTCGGTCGGGGCAGTTTGAACATGCTGTAATTGCTGGAGCCGAACTGGTTTCTGAATTTATAGTATCCGGTTTCCAATCCTTCCAGGCTTTAAGCCCACAGCAATGCCGGCCCTTTGATAAAAACCGCGACGGGCTAAATCTAGGTGAAGGTGCAGCGACGATTATTTTATCGTCAGACAAAAAATACGAAGGAGCAATTAAGGTTTTAGGGGGCGGTATAAGTAATGATGCCAATCATATTTCTGGCCCGTCACGAACCGGGCAGGAATTGGCCAATGCTATTGAAGTTGCATTGAAGGATGCAAGGTTTTCGGCTGGCGACATTGATTTCATATCGGCACACGGCACCGCAACGCAATATAACGACGAGATGGAAGCCAATGCTATTGCCTTAGCCGGATTGGAAAGTGTACCCTTGAATAGCCTTAAAGGTTATTATGGTCATACACTTGGAGCCGCTGGCATCCTTGAGTCGGTGATTTCGATACAGTCTCTAAAAGGTAACTTCTTTTTCGCTACACCGGGTTTTGAAGAAACTGGTGTCACCAAACCGGTAAATGTGAGTGCCGGAGCTTTCCAAATTCCGGCAAAGAACCTGCTTAAAACAGCCTCTGGATTTGGCGGTTGTAATGCCGCTGTGGTTTTTGGCAAATAATCGGTTATTTTTGGAGCAAAGGATCAACGTTTTGTCGGCATCATATTTTATAAGCAGCAGTAGCAGTATCGGTAATGGTTTCGTTCATAAAGATGGAACACTGATTTTTGAGCAAACTGTTTCGGAAGGATCCGCGTTGCTGCTTTCGGTATATCAGCATCTTGGATTTAATTATCCCAAGTTTTATAAAATGGATAACCTGGCCAAACTGGGTTGGCTTGCTGCTGAAAACTTATTGACCGGCGATTTTAAACATGAATCTTACCATCCCGAACGGGTTGGCCTGGTGTTGGCCAATACCAATTCGAGTTTGGACGATGACATGAAATATTGGAATTCGGTTAAGGATATAGCAAGTCCCTCGTTGTTCGTCTATACGCTTCCGAATATTGTCATAGGCGAAATTTGTATCCGTAATGGTTTTAAGGGCGAGCATACCTTTTACATACAGGAAAAATTTGACGCAAATTTTATCATTCAGCAGGTTAATTATTTGTTGGATAATGATATTTTGGATGCCTGTATTTGCGGCTGGGTCGATTTTTTAGAAAAGGATTTTAAGGCAGTTCTGTTTTTGGTTGAAAAGAAAGCGATTGATCTAGCCATGGCTTTCAACGCCGAAAATGTTACATCTGTTTTCAACCTTTCAGCGTAGATAAACAATCAACGTTGCCTCGGCATCGGTAAGCATAAATATTAAAAATTTCAAGTGCGCGGCTTCGTGTACGATGTGGTTAATGGATATGAGTTCAAAGGTATACATAGTTGGATTGGGGGTTATTTCAAGTATCGGAAATAATGTAGCGGAGCATTTAGCAGCTTTTGAGCGGGAAGAAGCGGGTATGGCTGAGATCAGCAAACTCAATACGATCCATCAGGGCGAACTGCCGGTGGCTGAAGTTAAGCTAAGCAATGAAGAATTGATAGCTATTACCGGGCTGCCTGTAAACAGCAGCCGCACTTCATTATTAAGTAGTGTCGCTGCCAAACAGGCGCTTGATGATGCTGCCATTCCAAATCTCAATACATTTCGCGTAGGTTTCGTTTCGGCAAATACTGTAGGCGGTATGGATCAGAGCGAGGATTTTTTCGTCGATTTTTTAGCAGATAACAGCAAAGGAAAACTTCGTTATGTACATGATCACGAGTGCGGCAGTATTACCGAGATTGTAGCCAGCCAATTGGGTATACATGATATCGTGACAACCATCAGCACAGCCTGTTCGTCTTCGGCCAACGCAATATTTTATGCTGCGCGATTGATTAAAAATGATATCGCAGATGTAGTTATCGCAGGCGGTGCCGATTCATTGACCAAGTTTACGCTCAATGGCTTCAATACGCTGATGATATTGGATAAAGAGTTTTGCAAACCCTTTGACGAAAACCGTGCCGGCCTTAATCTGGGTGAAGGCGCAGGCTACCTGGTGCTGGTATCCGATAAAGTAATGAGCGCACTGAACAAAGTGCCTTATTGCATCCTTAGCGGGTATAACAACAGTAATGATGCGTTCCATCAAACCGCCTCGTCGCCCGAAGGGACGGGCTCATACCTGGCTATGAAAGGTGCATTGGCAAAAGCTGGTTTACAGCCTGCTGATATCAACTATATTAACCTGCATGGCACCGGTACTCCTAATAATGATAGCGCAGAGGGTACCGCCATTAAACGTGTATTTGACCCTTTTTACCCGCCAATGAGCTCAACAAAATCCTATACCGGGCATACCCTGGGTGCCAGTGGAGGGATAGAAGCCGTTTTTTCGGTACTCGCCATTAAGCATCTAATTATATATCCGAATCTAAGGTTCAGTACACCCATCAGCGAATTGCCTTTTGCACCGGTGACCAGCTTTTTAAAAGATCGCCCGGTAAAACACGTTTTGTCAAATTCTTTTGGTTTCGGAGGTAATTGTACTTCATTAATTTTTTCTGTTGCCTGATATGAAAGTTTATATCCGTTCAGCCGCCAGCATATCAGCACAAAAGTCATTTAAGCAAGCCGGTTTCTTAGAGGAGGTGATCGAATATACCGGTACACGGCTGCCGGTAATTGAACCCGATTTTAAGCAGTACATCGACCCCAAACTGATCAGGCGGATGAGCCATGTGATTAAAAGGGGTGTTGCGGCAGCCAGTGAATGTTTGAAAGAGGCCGGCGTGGATATGCCGGGCGCTATTATTACCGGGACTGCCTTCGGCTGCATGGAAGATACCATTACCTTTTTAACCCGCATCGTAGAAGGTAACGAAGAGATGCTGCCACCAACAGCTTTTATCCAGTCGACCCACAATACCGTAGCCGCACAGATCGCCCTGATGCTGAAATGCCATGCCTACAACAACACTTTTGTGCATAAAGGTGTATCTTTTGAACATGCCCTGCTGGATGCCATCATGCTGTTGAATGAGCAGGAAGCAGACAATATCCTTGTTGGCGGGACAGAAGAAATGGTTGATACCAGCTTTAAAGTGCTTACCCGGTTGGGACTGTATAAGCGCTGGCCGCTATCGAATTTAAATCTTTTGCAAACTGTTTCTGCCGGTACTATAGGTGGAGAAGGTGCTGCTTTTTTCCTGTTGAGCGATAAATCCGATCCGAATAATCTCGCCGAATTAAGGGCATTGAAAGTGCTTTTCAATCCCCCAAATATTGTACATAGCATTTCAACCTTACTGCAGGAAAATGACCTTACTGCAGCCGACATCGACCTGGTGGTGACCGGCAAGAACGGGGATACCCGCAACGATGCGGTTTACAAGAAAGTGACTACGGCAATTTTTCCGAAACAACCTATTGCCAACTATAAGCATCTTTGCGGCGAGTACCCGGTGGCTAATTCATTTGGGTTATGGTTGGCGGCCAATATCCTTAAAAAAGGTGAAGTGCCGGAGGTAGTTCTTGAAAGGGCCGCTTCAAACCTAAGGCCAAAAAGAATATTGTTGTATAATCATTACCAAAACAAGTATCATTCGCTGATGTTGCTTGATGCTGTTTAAATTTGTCAATGACAGCGCTCAATTCCGACCTTTTTCTGATCAGGCAAATTAGCCACACCGACCATGGGATCCGGGTACAACTTGGCGTCAATGCCGATGCTGAGCTGTTGAAAGGGCATTTCCCGGGGCATCCCGTGGTTCCCGGCGCATCTATGCTGCAATTGGTAATAGATATATTGGAGGGAGCTTTAGATACCCCTTTAATGCTGCGCAAAGCAGATCACCTCAAATTTTTGTCATTGATAGAACCCGGAATTGAAGCAGTTGAACTGGAAATTAATTATCAAATAAAGGAGGAAGGCGAGCTATTTGTAACTGCAAAACTGTCGGCCGAAACAACGGTCTATTTTAAATTGCAGGGAAAATTTATTATTTCCTGACACCACCAATCACCAGTTAACTAATCACTATTTAACCTATCACTAACCACCAACCTTCCCATGCTCCTGAATATACGCCGCCATGGTATTTACATCTACCAACACTTTGCGGCCCTCCTTCGGGTCTTTGATATCGATGCCATATTCCCGTTTTAACAATACGATGAGTTCGAGGGAATCGATCGAATCAAGGCCAAGTCCGTCGCCAAACAATGGCTCATCATCTTTGATATCAGCCGGACTAAGGTCGGTAAGGTTAAGAAATAATATGATCTGGCTTTTTAGTTTCTCTTTCAGTTCAGCAGTTTCCATTCAGTAATTATTATTTTTTAAATAGGTAGCAGCAAAGATATCTACAAGTAATCTCTTCAATCTTTAAATCGTGTCTTGTTAGATTAGATTTTTTCTCCTCAACCCCCAAAGGGCCAGTAATTGAAAGGCCAAAGTTATCAAAACCAATGGTACCAGGTAACTTACCACATCACCCAGTTTACCGTTTTGCAGGAACAAGCCGTAATAGGCTTCGAGGCACCAATGCATTGGCGAGAAGTTGGCAATTGCTTTAAGCGATGTGTCCATCGAAAAAGTTGGCACCATTAAGCCGCCAATAGCCGCCAGGATAACGATAGCAATAGCACCAAATCCGTTGTTTTGTTGGTGAGTCTCGGAAAATACGCCTACACAAATGGCAAAACTAACCGCACACCATCCCGTAAGCAGCGTTACGATGAACAATCCAAAAAGATCGTGCGGTAATTCGAGTCCAGGTAAATTAATATGCGGGAACAACCAAATGCCAAGCGAAAAGATCACAGCCGCCTGTATAAAGGTTACGATAATATAGGTGATTTGTTTAGATAACATCCCGACTAAATAGCTGGTTGGTAAAGTTTTTAGGCGGATAAAACTGCCGCTTACTTTCTCTCTCACCACGCTTCCACCCAGCGACATGATGATAAAGAACATAGCAAAGATGGTCCAGGCAGGTACATTATGCTGCGCGGCATTAGGCGGTTTCATTGATCCGCCGATAGAAACAGGCATATCGTTGATGCGGGCTTTATTGTTCAGCATCTGTCCTTCGAGATCGGCAGGCAGGGGCTTTTCGTTGATATCAAAATAAAGTGTTCGCAGTGTTTGCCGGCTTTCCACTAATTGCAGCGCACTTTGTAAGGCACCTTTAACAGACAAGCGTAAAGATTCCTGCAAAACGGGGTTGTAGTACAGGGTCAGCGGGTCGATCTCACCCAGGTCCTTTTGCGCAGCCGAATCGGCCTGCAAGCCAAAACTGGTTAAGGCTTTCCCGGCGGTGTTTTTTGATTTGGCTACAACCTTCCGGGTAAAATCGGCAGGGATCACAACGCTCATCAGCGCATCTTTTTTCCTCAGTGAATCGCTGATGGTTTTTTCGTCCTGGTTTTGCGGCAATTGCAATACCGCAAACATGCCGATCTTATTGATGGCTTCTACCAACTGCCTGCCCGAGGCACCAGTATCGCGGTTAACTAACAGTATCGGCAACTTATTTTTATTGATCAGCTGAAACGTACTGTTTTGAATATCGGTGATCACCACAACCAAAGTAATGGGCATCACAAACATCAGGGCCAGTCCCACGCCGTCGCGCCAGAGCACCCTGAAATCTTTAACTAACGTTGCCCAAAGTTTATACATCGTTGCGGTATTCTTTTCCGGTGAGTTCGAGGAACAGGCCCTCGAGACTTTCCTTTTTATGTTCAATCAATAATGCTTCCAGGTGGTTTTGCGCGATGATCTCGCCGCTGTCTATCAAGGCTACTTCTTCACATAAGCCCTCGGCTTCACTTAATTGATGCGAAGTGTAGATCAGTGTCGTTCCATTTTTATTGAGCTCGTGCAGATAACTGATAATGGCATGCCGGGTTTGCACATCAACGCCTACCGTTGGTTCATCCAGGATCAAGATCTGCGGGTTATGAATTACCCCGATAGCCAGGTTTACCCGGCGTTTCATACCGCCAGAAAATTTGTCGACCTGCTTATTTCGTACACTGTCAAGCCCCAGAATATGCAATAATTCATCCGTTTTAGTTTTGATCTCGTGGCGATTCAAACCCGCCCAGGCACCAAAGAAAGCAAGGTTCTCTACCGGGCTCAGCTCCTGGTAAAATGAAAAGTCCTGCGGCACGAAGCCAAACAGGTGATTGACCTCATTATTGTGTTTAGCTACGTTGTGACCAAGTAATTCAACTTTGCCTTTAAGCGGACTGATTAAACCGGTCATTATACTGAGCAGGGTAGTTTTTCCGGCACCGTTAGGGCCAAACAAGCCAAACCGCTGCCCCTTCTTTACTTTCAGGTTGAGGCCCGAAAAGGTAACGCCGTCGTTACCGGGGTAGTGGAAGCCCAGGTTCTCGATATTAACCGCTAAAACGTCATTTACCATTTGATTTTTTTCAAAGCTAAAAATGCATTTTTTTCCATTTCGGCTACCTGTATCAGGTAATCGCCCATTTGGTCGAAATCGGCCTGACTGCCAAGCCTGCCCTTATAAATACCTGCGGCTTGTACGGCAGCTGTTCGCCATAGGTCACCGGCTTCGGTAAAAAGTTTTGATATATCCAGCAATTCTTCTTTGTTGGTATAGGCAAAGGCCTCCTGCAAAAATGCTGCATAAATATAGCGAAATCCGCCTCCTCCTGTACCAATTTCTTCCTGCATTCGTACCAATTGTGCGAGGTATGAGCCGGCTTTTTGCAGACCCAGTTTATCGCGCCATTTTTTGATCTTCTTACCGGTATAGGCTATGCCTTTCACTCCGGCAAAGTTGCCCGGGATACGCAGCATCTGGTTCACATTGTTTTTGATACCCTTAACAATCGCTTTCCTGATCTGTTCGTCGCTGATTGGCGCAACGTTGCCGGGGTAATAAATTTGTCCTTTCGGCGCAAGTGCCCCTTTGGCAAAACGAACCCGTTCCAGCTCGTAGCTGCTCAGCTGGGTTACGGTTTCCATCACCGGGTCGCTGATGAGGTATTGATCTTCCTCTTTGCCAAAAACGATCAGGTTGTGCGCATTGAAATGGAAACGGTATTCGCGCGGGAAATATGACAGGTAATAAACACCCACCTGGCAGCCTGCTGGCTGACCCTGTTCGAGGCATTGTATTAGGACAGCTTCAGCTTTTTCTTTAGAGCCGAATTTCTGCCGAACTACCGAAATGCCTAAAGCATTGCAGGTACGCTTAAATATCAGGCCGGGGAAAGTACGGAAGGCAATTGCCGGGCCATTGTTTATTTTTATGAGGGGGATATAGCAGAAAAAAAGTCCCGCACCTATCCCGAAGGCTAAAGGCTCGGTAATTTTGCCGCCCGAAGATTTGCGCAATAAGCTGCTGGTAACACCCGACTCGCAGTGTGCCGATTGCTGGTGTTCGAAATCAAGCTTCATGCACGGTCATTGTTTTTAAATCTTCGATATTGGTATTAAAGGCGTCTGCATATTTTTGTAGCTTCTTTTCTGAGAGTTGCTTAAATACATCAGTTTTCAAATGCCTTTTGATCTGCCATCTCCAGTAACCGGTATAGTCAGACAATATGCCAGGGTCCATCAGCCGGTATTCCATAAAAAACAGGATAGGGCTGGCTTCACCATTCAATACTTTTTGTTTTGCGTTTGCAATACGGGCCTCCACGTCCTGCCAGGCAATATCCAGGGCCTCTTTCTTTACTTCCCAGCCCGAGCTCAATTCGGTTGTGTATTTTCCCGAACTATCGGTCGCGTAAACAACCTCTTTGGTTATCTTGCCCAAAGCTCCCAAATCCTGCGGTACTTGTTCCTTCTTCATAGGACACGATTGAGGGATTAAAGCGATTTATGAGATACGATCAAGTCTTATAAATTGCCTAACAAACAGTCAGCAATGCATACATGTACGAGAAGCGGGCACTTTCGGGCACCAGCAATAATATCTTTTCGCCTTTTTTTAAGCGGCCGCTGTTGAACAATTCGTCAATCATCAGATATATCGAAGCTGCGCCAACATTACCTACTGTATAAAGGTTAATGAACCATTTTTCGTAAGGGATACCGCCGCCGTATAATTCTACCAGGTCAAATATTTTCGCCCTGAAGAAATCGCTCGAAATATGGGGTAGAAAGTAATCCACATCGGTATTCTTAAGCCCTCTTTTATCGAATATCTCTTTGATCTTTTTACCACCCAGGTGTACAATATTCTCACTAAGCAGCGTGATATCCTGTTTGATGCTGAAGATGGATTTATTTTTGATCTCATCAGGCGTATAATCCATAAAGCCTTTTAGCGAACCATCTTCCTGTTTATCACCACCCATGTACATACAAGTTTCCATTTCGTGGGCAAAGGAGGCGCCTTCTATCCATTCTATTTTAAGACTTAAACCATCGGTATTGGGTTTGTCTGATAACAGGAAAGCAGAAGCACCATCAGAAAGCATCCAGCGAAGAAAATCCTTTTGAAAAGCAATGAAAGGGTTTTCTTCCATTTCTTTCAATTTTTGCGCTTCCTCTTCAAATACGTCCGAAACCAGCAGGCCTGAAAATCGTTCGGAACCCGTAGCCACTGCGTTTTGCACTTCACCTGCTTTGATCGCCAGGTAGGCATATTTTAACGCATGCATGCCTGCGCAGCAAACACCTGCAGGCGATACCACCTCTATGGCTCCTAATTCGGGCAGCCAGCCATGAGCCATTACACCGTGGCTCGGCATCACCTGATCGGGTGAGGAGGTGCCGCTGGCTAATAGTTCGATCTTTTTAATCAGTTCAGGATCGTTTTTATATAATTCTTTAACCGCCAGGGCAGTCATTTGCGCATTGGTATGGGTTGATTTGTGATTTTTATCCAGCGCATAATAGCGATTAACAATGCCATTGTTGCGCAAGACGATCTTCCTTGATTTGGATGGGCGGCCATCAATGAAGCCGAGGTATTGTTCCATTTCATCATTTGAAACGGGCTCATTAGGGAAATATTTAGCAGTTGAATTTATATATACCGGGTTAGCAGACATCTTTTTAGTTGACTTGTAAATAATTTTCTGTTTTTGTTTTAATTTTTTTCGACGAAAACGGCTTGATAAATAAAGCGTCTAAGGTAAGAAGAACAGGCGCACCAAGAAACAGTGCGACATAAATATAATACTTAAAGGCTTGCAACCAGGGACCAGGATTTGACCGGTTATTGATGAACCCGGCCCATTTTACATAAGTTGGAATTGCGGTAGTTTCGAGTAGCATCAGCGGGTATTTTACTACAACAGCTTTTTGCGATAAAAGTTCTGATTGCAGGTTATCCCAATTATTGTCGGCAAGTCGGGCGGCAACGGTTGCGCCGTAAACGCTGGCATGGGCAATATCTTCGTCTGATACCCCCGGTTTTGGAAACAAATTTAAATAACGGTCCTTTTTTCCACCCAGCATCCAATGAAAGATGGTTACAAAGCTGATGATGTTTACGTGCCTGTCGACCAAAGCAATATTGCCAACGAGTTTAGCACCCGAAGCTTTCAGCTTTTGGCGGATGCGGTCGTAAGCATTTAGCCACATATTGCGGGCCTCGCCGATAGTGATTACCGGTGTGTCTTTAAGTATCGACTTAAACTCAGGGTTATTCAAAATTGAATTGACAGGTATACTTGGCCAGAGAAACCAGGGCTGATAACCGAGGATCACCAGATCGTAATGCTGTTGCTGCAGCTTTATTGGCTCTAGTTGCGCAGGTACTTCAAACACACAATCAGGCATAACCCCATAAAAATCGCGGGCTGCCCAGGGGAAGGGGTAATCGTTTACCAGCTTTACCTGCACATTTTCAACGATGCAGCCAGCCGCGATAATCGGAGCTGTAAAAGAGTCGATAATATGGCGCAATTGCCCGGTCTGTGAGTAATAGATGGCTAAAACTTTTTTATTCATTCAGCTGCAATTTAAAAAAACCAGCTAAGAGCGCGGCGAAAAATCTTCCCGGTGTAAAACTTTCGAATTTGAACAGTAATCCAGTATGGCATGTTGTACAGCCGGCGATTGGCTATTAAAGTTTTTGATCACCAGGTCTTTGTCCTTTGCAATATCTGCTTTGTATCTGACAATTTTAGGTGCATGTTCTTCTATTGCCAGCCGCAAAAAATGGAATTCGGTATTGTCATTATCAGCCAGCAGGGCAGTTTCCAGTTTGATACGGCCTTCTTTAAAATATTTTAGCCGGTCTTTGGGTTTTTTCATCAAATCGGCTTTTTTCATCAGCAGGGCCCCTTCGTAGCCATCGCGTTCCTTTGCAGGTGCCGTGCTGAGCAGGGCCAGTTCATTGTCAACATCGGCCAGGTTACCCGCTTTCATCACCGAATAAAAAGCTGCTTTGCCAAATTTTTCCTGAATAGGCATTGCAGCGATCAGGCCGGTGTAAAAACAGCAAAACAATAAAAAGCAGAGGGTTCTTTTCATACTATGGGTATCAAACATAATAAATTATAAGCACCCCTACAACAGACATAATTCGGGTTTGTTTTTAAGTCGCTGACCTGATAATATCTGATATTTTTGCACCTAAACTAGTTTACTTTTACTTACTTTGAGGCTTTATTTATTCGGTTTTGAATCAAAACAATCCGAACAAAATGCCATTATTAAGACATAGCCATTCTAAATTAGTTTAATTATAAAAAGGGTGAGTACAAGTACACAGTTTAAAGGCTTATGGGCAGTTATCTTGGGCGGATCAAGCGGTTTCGGCCTGGCTACGGTTGAAAAACTGGTGGCCCAGGGCATGAACGTAGCCGTACTATACCGCGAAACTTCGGTAACTGAAAAACAGTTGCTTGCTCATTTTGCAAAAATAGCTGTAGAAAGCCAGGTGAGGATACTGCCCTATAACGTCAATGCGCTTTCGAATGAAGCCCGTAAGGATGTTGCAGGCAAATTCCAGGCGGAAGGAATTGGCAAGGGTAGTGTTAAACTGCTCCTGCATTCCATCGCACGCGGCAACCTGAAGCCACTGACAGGTGAGGATGCGCTGACAACCGAAGATATACAATTTACCACCTATGCCATGTCAAACAGTTTGCTCGATTGGACACGCGAACTGCTGGCAGCCGGCCTGTTTCATGCCGACACGCGTGTTATCGGTCTGACGAGTGAGGGTGCGCACAAGTATTGGGAAGGTTACGCGGCAGTATCATTAGCAAAAGCATCACTGGAGAGCCTGGCGAAATATATGGCCGTTGAGTTTGCCCCATATGGCATTAAAACCAATATAATTCAGGCTGGTATAACACCTACCACTTCTTTAAAAATGATACCCGGTAGTGATAAATTAATTGAGATAGGCAATAGCCGTAATCCGCTTGGGCGCATTACGCAACCCGGGGATGTGGCAAAAGTAGTTTACCTGTTAACTACTGATGATGCTTTCTGGGTAAACGGCGCCTTAATTCATGTCGACGGGGGTGAACATTGCCGCTAATTGTTAATTTTATCCAATGAATAACGAAGTTCTAAACCATTTGCCCTACAAATCGTCGTTTCGTTTTGTGGATCATATCACAGAACTAAGCAGCGATGGCGTGGTTGGCGATTATACCTTGCGGGAAGAAGCATTTTTTTACCGCGACCATTTCGAGGGCAACCCGGTTACACCTGGGGTTATCATTACAGAGATCATGGCTCAAATTGGTTTGGTGGTTTTGGGAATATATTTATTGATGAAAGAGAATGAGGGCGGATTAGCTGCCGGTGAACCCATGTTTCCACTGCTAACTTCAACAGAAGTATCGTTTCATAAAATGGTATTGCCCCCTCAGCAAGTGATTGTTACGTCAGAGAAAGAATATTTCCGATTCGGGAAGCTTAAGTGTTACGTAGAGATGCATGATGGGGCAGGCGATTTAGTGGCAAAAGGTATGTTTTCGGGCATAGTAAAAAAGGTTGATCTGAAAAATGGCTAAACGGGTAGTGATAACAGGGATGGGAGTTGTATCGCCTAACGGTGTAGGCCTGCCTGCTTTTTTAGAAGCCCTCAAACAGGGAAAGTCGGGCATCAGGCATGTGGCTAAATACGAAGAACTACAAATGAGCTGTCATGTAGCCGGCGTGCCTGAATTTGAATGGGATAGTCTCAAAAATTACCTTTCTGAAGTAAGTTTCCATGGCCTTAAAGGCACCAATATCGCCTATGGCATTACCGCTGCGCTGGATGCATGGGCCGATTCGGGGATGTCATACGAAACCGTCGAGCCGCATTGGGAAACAGGATGTGTTTTTGGCAACAGCGCACCCGACTCCGATGCTACCAAGAATGTGATCAATAAGGTTGACAATAAAGAAGTAAAAAAACTGGGTTCACGCATTGTTGAACAAACCATGAATAGCGGCGTAACCTCCTTTATTTCTGGTCGATTGGGGCTGGGGAATAGGGTAGTTACCAATTCAACTGCCTGCGCTACAGGCACGCAAGCTATTTTGATGGGTTACGAGTATATTCAAAGCGGTTTGGCCAAACGTATGGTAGTTGGCAGTGGCGAACATATTGACACTTATATTTTCGGTACCTTTGACTCGATGCGGGTTTTGTCGCGTAAGTTTAACGACCAGCCCGAACGGGCCTCGCGCCCGATGAGTGCAAGCTCGGGCGGATTTATACCCGGTTCAGGTGCAGCTGCCCTGATTTTGGAAGATCTCGATTTTGCCTTAGCCCGCGGCGCCAGGATATATGCCGAGGTTTTGGGAGGCGCGGCCAATTCGGGGGGGCAGCGTAATGGCGGTACAATGACTGCACCGAATCCTGCCGGGGTTATCCGTTGCATCAGCGATGCAATTAGCAGCGCTGGGATTGATCCGGCCGATATCGACCTGGTTAGCGGGCATCTGACTGCTACGATGGCCGACAGACAGGAAATACAAAGCTGGAGTACAGCCCTGAGAAGAAGCGGGAAAGAGTTTCCGTTGATCAATTCAGTAAAATCGATGATCGGCCATTGCCTTAGTGCTGCCGGATCGATCGAATCAGTAGCGTGTATATTGCAACTTATTCATGGATTTGTGCATCCAAATATTAATTTAGAGGACCCGAATCCTGAAATATTAAAAATAATTGATGAGGCTTGTATGCCCACCACAACGATAAAAAAGGACATTAATCTCGTTGCCAAAGCAAATTTTGGCTTCGGCGATGTAAATGCCTGCTTGTTTTTTTCAAAATATAATAACGATAAATGACCCGGGAAGAAATTCTAGATGAGCTGAAAAGCGTCTTTGCGCCGTATACTACTAATAAGGAAATGCTGGCCAATATTAATGACCAGACCGACCTGATCACAGATTTGAAGATCAACTCAGCTAACCTGGTTGATATTATTATTGATGCCGAGGCAAAATACAATATCGAGATCGATTATGATTCGGCTGATAAAATGATCAATGTAGGAAGTTGTGTTGATGTAATAGCAGAAAAGCTTAAACAAAAATAAATGCCCGGCATAGGTAATGATGTGGTAGCCTTGCGTGCTATCGATGTCGACCGTACAAAAAAATACCGATTTTATTCCAAAATAATCGTCGATAGCGAGAAGCTGATTTATGACGAGCAACTCTCTTCGGCTATATCATTCGAAAAGTTCGTTTGGCTCGCATGGTCGGTAAAAGAATCAGCTTTTAAATGCCTGCAGCGCTATCGGCACGATCTTGTTTTTTCACCCTCAAATACCCTGATTAGTGAGGTTCATCTGCCGGAATACGCAGCCTCGACAACAACCGAAGGCCTTGGTTTTGATGAAGCAAGGGTATACCGCACCCTGCTTACTTACCAGGGGCATCAACTCTATTCCCGTACAATGCTCAGCAGTGATTTCATATTTACGGTAGTAAATGACACAAACGACTTTTCGAATACCTGGTGGAAAGTTAAAAAGATCGGTTCGTCAGACCCCGAAGACCAGTCGCTGGAAGTGAGGCATTTATTGCTTTATAAACTTCATGAACTGTATCCGGCTGCACAGTTTTTTATAGAGAAAAGCCTGTTTGGGTTTCCTGTTTTATTCCGGGATGGTAGGGAAGCTGATTTCCCGGTTTCTTTTTCACATCATGATCATTTTGTGGGTTGCGCTTTTGCTTGCTGATGTTATCGGTCGGGAACAAAAAGTATGGCGTCTGCCTGCGCTTTGTCGCTGTTATGTATAGCCGATAATTTCACGTATGCTTTCCTGCCGGAAGCTAATTTATATTTACCTAACGCTATCCACTCGCCGCTGGTTTGGCCTTCGACATTAATGGAGCCCGGATCCAAAATGAAGGTTTTTTTGTTATTGCCATCGAATATTTCTAACCCGACGGGAGTCTTGTTTTCGGCAGATGCATAAGCATAGATGGTATATCGGCCAGCTTTCGCTATTGCTGGTAAAAACTTTAACGATTTGGCTTGATCATTTGTGGTATCAGACAGCAGTACTGTTGGACCATAACCATCTTTCCCGATTGTCCATTTACCCAAAATCCTGACGTGTGCCTTGTCGTTATCATCAACCAAAACATCCGCAGTACTACCATCAGCCAGTGGGTTGGTTCTTAAAATATTCCTGATGGCATTCACGTCAACATTTTGTACATAAACCCGGTGATCGATGGCGTAAACAGCTGCTTGTGCGGCACTTTGGCTCAACACCATAAACACGGGCTCCATACGGATGGAGCCATAGGCGATGTGGCTGGCAGAAAGACATACGGGCACCAATAGGTTTGAAACATTTTTTGGCGTAATGCTCCGGTACGAGATGGGGTAGGGCCCAAAGCCACCCACCTGTACATCGCCCTCATTTTTTACCATACCATTAACCACGATACGTTCGGCATTGTGCGAATCCATAGTATAGGCGGCCATAGCGATGCCGTCATTTACTGTTGCTTTGCCTTCACAGTTTGCCTGCGTCATCACGTAAGCGCCCAGCATCCGCCGGGCTTCGCGTACGTAAATTTGGGGTGTCCAGTGATCTGTGGTAAGGTACTCATCTTTCGGGTAGCCCCATTTGAGCATTTTGTTACGGATATTCTCCGGTACGCGAAGGTCGTGACCCAGAAAATAGAGGAAGCCCTGTGTATAGGATTGATGCATTTGGACGATCTTTTTCCGGGTTTCAGTATCACCATCCGGGTAATCGTAATTCAGGCCGATCATATCTGTTGAAAATGCCCCGTTGTTATTAATGTCTGTTTTGTGGTTAGGCATTTCACTGATATACATTGGCAGGTCAGTGGGTGCTTTGTAATGAATCAGCCGCAGATAAAGCTCGTAGTGCGTGGAATCGTAATCTGCCGGGCGCGTTATCGGTATGCTGTTGTTAGGATCATCACTCAGGCAAATACGCACATTATAGGTTTGCACGCGTTGGTCTCCTGTGCCATTCGGCTTTAAAGTGTCCCTGCTAATGCCCCAAAGCAAACCGCTTTTCGGATCGCCAATAATTTTATAAGGATCAATCCCATCCGGAAATTGGTGTTTATCGCGTAACGCTACGCCATCCAGCGTTTCCTTATAAACGCTGTTGGCCTCTCGGCCAACAAAATAAGGCACCTGAGCTTTCGCCATCAGGTCGCCTTCGTAAGAGCAATCGATATACTGTTTGGCAATGACCGAAATAGGTATAGGGCCCGTTTTTTTGGTGCTTTGCAAGTCAAGGCCAAGGATGCTGATATGATCTTTGCGCAGATTACGCTTCACGCTCCTGATCTCCTGCCAGGTAATCAGCTCGATATATTTGTTTCGCAGGTATTGGCGAAAAACAGAATCAGCTACGTGGGGCTCAAATATCCATTGCTCCAGCTTGCCATAGTGTTGGCCAATTCGGCGGTAAAAATCGAGTGCCAGTCCGCTAACTACATATTTATTCCCGATATCAGTATAACCCAGTCCGCCGGAAGAAAGCCCGCCGATATGCTCATCCGTCGCAATTAAGATTACTTTTTTGCCCTGCACTGCTGCGGTATAGGCTGCAATCACACCACCGGAGGTTGCACCGTAGATGCAGATGTCGCATGTTTTAATATTCGGGCTTTGACCAATCCCAAAAAGTGGCACAAACAAAAAGATCAGAGCAAAGTACTTCATCAGCAAAAGGTATAATGGAATAAATATAATATGTAATTTCAGATTTATTTCATCATATGGAGAAACATGCTTCCCGCCGCGATTTTGTGAAATCGGCCGGCCTTGGTTTTTTAACGCTTCCTGCCTTGCTCAGCCAAGAACCGCAAACACCAACAGAAAAAAAGAAAGTAGTTTGTTTTGGCGGCCATCCGGATGATCCCGAAAGTGGCTGTGGTGGCACCCTTGCTAAACTGGCCAATTTGGGTCACCAGGTAACTATCATTTATTTAACTACCGGCGAAGCCGGTATTCCAGGGAAATCGCATGTTGAAGCAGCAGCTATCAGGAAGCAGGAGGCCATCAATGCCAGTAAGGTTTTAAAAGCAAAACCTGTATTTGCAGGACAAATTGACGGAGATACGGTGATGAACAACGAATGGTTATCAAAGATTCAAAAACTGATTGCCGATGAGCAGCCTGATCTGGTATTTACCCATTGGCCGCTGGATACCCATAAAGATCATCAGATTGCCAGCTTATTGATGATACAAACCTGGGTACGGACCGAACATAAATTTCCGCTGTACTTTTTTGAAGTATGTACCGGTGAACAAACACAGGTATTTAAGCCGACAGATTATGTGGATATCAGCGATACGCAGGAACAGAAACGTAAATCGGTTTACTGCCATGTGAGCCAGGATCCGCCGGGAATATATGGTTGCGGGCATGCATCGATGGAAGATTTCAGAGGGCGCGAACTGGGTGTTAGAGCCGCGGAAGCATTTGTTTATATGACCGGTAAGGGCATGGGATCTGCTATCAACGGCTTTTAATAGTTGATGTAGTTTTCGCTAAAACTGCCATCTGAAAAAAGATCAATGATGCCGTAACCAGGCCCGGTTTCGCGCTTATTGCCTTCCCACCAGGCGCCGCTAACAGCACCATTACAGATATAAGTAACCTTGTTATATACCAGTTTTTCGCGCAAGTGAATATGGCCGCTAAGGCAAAGCTTAACATTAGGATGCTTGTTGAATAAACTAATAATCTTTGCAACATCGGTATGCATGTCGCCACCCAGCATTTCCCATTTGTTTACAATGTTGTCTTCTATCAGGTTGGTAGCAGTGAGTATGGGTATATGCGTCATCACCAGCACCGGAACCGTTGGGTCGGTATTGTTCAACTCATTTTCCAGCCAGGTAAATTGTGCTTCGCCCAGCTTACCAATGTACCAGGTGCTATCGACATCGAGATGAACACTGTCGAGCAGGATAAATTTCCATCCGCTCTGTGTAAAACTGTAATAAAGATGATCAAGGCCAAGCTGATCCATCGAAAATTGCTTGCCATAAATAGCTTTTGCCCGGTCGTTTTCATTCCACCAAATGTCGTGGTTTCCTAGAACGTATTTAACCGGAAGTGCAGCTTCATTACTCCAGATTGATTTGTACAGTTTCCATTGGTTCTTGATGGTTTCGATATTTTCTTTGTTCATATCGAAAACGATATCGCCTCCGTTCAGTACCAGGTCAACTTTAGGACGCTGCAACTGCATGTGGCGCAAACATTTGGTGAATCGGGCCGGTGCATCGAATTTGTCTTTCAGGTGTATATCGGTCAGGTGGGCGATACGAAGCGATGGCGAACTATTTGGAGTGGTGCTTCCAGTGATAATTGAAGGTGCAATAAGCAACCCTCCTAAATTTTTTATAGCTGATCTTCTCTTCATAGGTTAGGCTGACGCAAAATCCTGCAGATTTAATTAGTTATCCTAAAAAAAATTCTATCAGATAATAAAGTCATCCCTGACAGCGGACCGGTAATACCAGGGTACTATATGCTCCTGACCTTACCCATCAAATTTGCACGATCAATTTGGATTCTGTTTTAAGAAGAAGTTAAGGTTTTGCAGGAATTTTATTCAATAACCTCGTAGGTCATCACCGGCTTTTCTTTATTTTTCAGGGTAAACTCGCCTACCTTTTCGCTTTTGAACGATTCTTTGATTTGGTTATGTACCTCTTCTGTGATCAGTATCTGGCTCGCTTTGGCAACTGATTGCAAACGTTGCGCTACGTTAACAGAATCGCCAATAACGGTATAATCAAGTCTTTTAAGCGATGCCGAACCGATGTTACCCGAAACCATTTCTCCAGAATTGATACCTACCGAAACTTCAGCTTTAAACTCTTTGTCGCCGGTGGCAATGGGATCCATTTTAGCCAGTTCGGCCCGTATGGCCAATGCGGTATCGATAGCGCGGTCGAGGTGGTAGTCACCGCGGTAAACTGCCATTACGGCATCGCCCATAAATTTATCTACGTGTCCGCCCTGGGCAATTACTTCTTTCACTATCTTATCAAACAAACCATTTAACAGGTTCACTACAATATTAGCAGGTGTAAATCGTCAGCTGAAAGTGGACCGATAGGGTGCTAAGCTTGTGGAGTGTTTCCAAAGATTAATTAACTTTAAGACAATGGAAACCAAGAAGAAACAAACAGCAGAAAACTATATCAAAGAGATTCGCAGTAAGA
>CAIPPO010000174.1 GCA_903866915.1 uncultured Mucilaginibacter sp.
AAATGGCGTTACCTGGGGCGATTTTGCATTGCCCGATTCCCTGCCTGCAGGCAACTACCGGGTAAGGGCTTACACCCAATGGATGAGGAACGAGGGCCCGGATGCTTTTTTTGAAAAGACGATACCAGTTGGCAATACCCACGATAAACAGGTACCTGAATACAACACAGCAAAAAACGGCCAGGCCAAGCCCGACTTGCAATTTTTCCCGGAAGGCGGCATTTTAATTGCCGGCTTGCCCTCAAAGGTAGCCTACAAAGCGATCGGTGTTTTCGGGACATCTGTCGGTGTAAAGGGTGAAATCGTAGATAATACAGGCAAAACTGTTGTTTCTTTCAATTCGAGCCACAGGGGTATGGGCTATTTTAGCTTTGTTCCTGAAGATGGCAAAAGCTATAAAGCCGAGGTTATTTACGCCGATGGCTCAAAGGATGAAATATCGTTACCGCAGGCAGAAATTAGTGGCATCGGTCTAAGAGTAAATAATGATTCTATCCAAAAAGCAACACTGACGATAGAAGCTAACAAAAATTATTACCATGCTAACAAGGGAAAAGCCTATAGTATCCTGATCTGGTCTGGAGGATATGCTGCAACGGTAAATTGCAAGCTGGACAGCCCTATTATTTCTATGGACATCATAAAGCGCAGGTTGTTTACAGGTATAGCCCGAATCACCCTTTTGTCAGCCGATGCCCAAGCCCTGGCCGAACGACTAATTTTTGTCCAAAAATTTGACCAACTGGAACTTGGGTTGAATGCCGAAAAGCCCGCCTATAAACCAAGAAACAAAGTGACGCTGCAGCTCAAGGCCCGTAATAAGGCAGATTCGGCAGTCGTGGGGCATTTTTCTGTATCGGTAACCGATGAAAGCAAAGTGAGCATCGATGAAAACAAGGAAAGTACGCTGTTAACATCATTATTGCTCAGTTCTGAACTGAAAGGAAATATCGAAGAGCCGAATTATTATTTCACCGACATCACCGATGATAAACTCAAAAACCTCGACCTGGTAATGCTGACCCATGGATATCGGTACTTTAAATGGAAACAAGTGCTTGACAGCGCAGCTTTTGCACCAAAATACCTGGCAGAGGCAGGCTTGTCAGTCAATGGTACGGCTTTAAATTTATTTGGCAATCCATTACCCCGGGGTATTGTAACACTTTTCTCGGTAGAAAATCGCCGATTTATGACCGATACTGCCGACGATAAAGGTCACTTTAATTTCAGTAACCTGCTTTTTGCGGATAGCGCGCGATTTGTTTTACAAGCTGTCGGGACAAAAGGAAATCGTAATACAAAACTGGTTTACGATAGCGGAACCCCTCAATACACAGGCTTGGGGCCAATCAAAACACCAAATGCAGCTACCGATACGCCGCCGATCGGCTACCTTGCCAATGCCGAAAAACAACAAGAACAATTCAAGGCTCTTGAATTTAGCAAAAACAGAGTATTAAAAGAAGTAAAAATATCTGATTACCGTTCATCCAGCCTTGGTGGCGCAGGGCACGCCGACCAGGTGATGCATGCAAAGGATATAGCAGCCTTTAGCGGACAATTAGCAACCAGTTTAATGGGTAGGTTAATCCGTGTTCAATTTGTCGACCCCCAAAGCGGTATAGGTGGTATACCCTATTTAACTGGTTTTGGAAATAAATTTAACAACCCAATGCTGGTAGTTATAGACGGCGTCGTAATGCCTTCCGGTACCGGCGTAAATGTTATCAATTCAAACGATGTGGAAACTGTCGAGGTATTTAAATATGCCAGCGCCAGTATCTATGGATCGCAAGGTAAAGACGGGGTAATTGTAATAACTACTAAAGAAGGAAAAGGCCTTCAATCAAAAGATATCGCATCGATAGGCGTCCTCCCCATCACCGTCAAAGGCTTTTACCGTGCCCGCGAGTTTTACGCTCCTAAATACGAAGCCAACCTACCCCCCAACCCCCGCCCCGACCTCCGCAGCACCATTTACTGGAACCCTGCCGTTGTTACCGATAAAGACGGCAATGCCAATTTTGAGTTTTTCAGCGCTGATGCCCCGGGAACTTACCGCGTGGTTGTTGAGGGTATAGATAATAAAGGCGACCTGAGCAGGAAGGTGTTTTTTATTAAAGTGGAGTGATTTTTTTTAGTCCGAAAGTCGCGGAAATAATAATAAAGCGTCAAGCTTAAACTTTATTATTAAATTTTTTTATTAATCACTTTTTCAGCTTAGTTAATCAATTAAAGTGCCCCCTGCCAAATATTCTTTTCAAAAAACGATATTACGTTCATCATCTTTTCCACTAAAAAATTGTAGTTTTAATTAAACATGGATAATAGCCGACCTGGTGCCAGTATTATCAGCCTAAAACTTTCAATCAACTGTACAAAACACAAGATTATCACCTTGTCCCGATGAAAATATTTGATCGTTTCCTTTGCTTACTCCTGCTACTGCTAACTGCGACTTTGACGACAACACAGGCACAGGATGAAATTACATCAAAATTAAAGGCTTATACCGACAAACACCCGATAGAGAAAGTTTACCTTCATTTCGACAAGCCTTACTATGCTGCCGGGGATACAATTTATTTTAAAGGCTATATCACCTTAGGGCAACGCCACAGTCCATCAGTACTCAGCGGTGTGTTACACGTAGATTTGGTGAAT
>CAIPPO010000175.1 GCA_903866915.1 uncultured Mucilaginibacter sp.
AAAATTACAGGTAGCCAAACTTGAACT
Organism: uncultured Mucilaginibacter sp.; assembly: GCA_903866915.1. Classification (GTDB taxonomy): domain Bacteria; phylum Bacteroidota; class Bacteroidia; order Sphingobacteriales; family Sphingobacteriaceae; genus Mucilaginibacter. The sequence continues at coordinate 28 of CAIPPO010000175.1, forward strand.
GGAAAAAGAATAGGGGCACAGCCTGTTTTCGGCCGTACCCCTTATACTTAAATGCCCGCGAATAAAGTTTGAGCTTTATCGCCAATAAGCGGAATAGGTTTCTTTTCGCCATTGATCGCTCCAATAAAGCCGATAATCCAAAGTACAAAAAAGCCAAGCCCAACTATCCAGATAACTGTCCCGGCTAGCGCGAGTAGGGTTAGAGAAGTAAAAAAAAGCGAAACTATAACTGCCCGCCATACCACATAAAAAGCAATATAAACAATGTGGAGTAAAAGCGTCTGCCGCAATTGATAACTTCCCTGTTCGGTTTTTTTGTTTGTATGAAATGCGAGGTAGGCAATAAGCCAGCCAACAATTGTTAAATAGCTGATAATGCCTGCCGTTTTCCCATTATCATCGGTGGTTAGGTTGTTTTGTGGTTCCATCTGATAATTAATTGTTTACGTCGGTTAATTAAACTTAAAAATATAATTAATTATCTGTTTTATACAAATTATTCGACACTTATTTCATCGGCAAATATATAGGAAGGCTGGCCCTTGCTTTCGTGCCAATCAGGCAATGCGCCATACTGCCTGCCAACTATACGGATATATCTTGCGCTGACGTTCAGTTCGGCTTTAAACTGTTGGGTTTGGATCGTCAGATCTTTGATATCAATACTTGTCGTGACTGTTTTGACGAGTGTGAATGTTTTGCCGTCATCTGAAGTAAAAAAATCAACCTCTTTTGGAAATATGATCCAGGACTTCGTGTCTTGTAGCGTACCGATGCTAACTGACTTGATCGGTCTTGAACTGCCCATATCAATAATCGCATCCAGGTCATTACCCTGGTAACCCTGCCAATGACCGAGGCGCCAATTTACTGTTCCTTTCAGGCCATCGATCAGGCTGGCATCACCTTCGCCGGGGTAGTTGCTTAAGTAATGAGTTTGAAGCGTAAGTTTAATATCGTCTCTTATTTTGGTGAATTCACCTTCGTTTATGAAGCTGCTTTTTCCATTTTTCACGGCAATAGCCTTAACAGTTGTATTAACTGTAATATGGATAGGTTTTGAAAATACTTCTGATTTTTGCGTTGGGGTTGATCCGTCAACGGTATAGTAGATAGTTGCATCTTTGTCAGGGCTTTTTATTTCCAGATCAAACGGCTTTTTAAAAGTCGGCGCAGCATTGATAAAATACGGATTTACAACGATCAGACTGTCTGCAATTTTCGAAACTGATTTCTCCAGGTCTTGAATAAAAAGCTTGTTGGGTAAACGCCCCGTAAATACATCCCATTCGCCACCTTTTTGAATAACGGCATCTTCGATATTAAGTTTATTGTAGCTATTATTATTCAAAGTCATTCCCTGAACATAATTGTTTTGAAAGCCTACGCCGCTACCTGGATTAGTAATAATAAATTTCTTGCCGTTTTCAAGGTAGATCGTCGCCTTGTCAAATTGAGGCAGACCGATCTGGTATTGCGTTTGACCGGGCTGTATAGTGTACAGGCCCAGCGAACTGATCACATACCAGGCCGACATCTGACCGCAGTCTTCGTTGCCGGACAGGCCGTCGGGCATATTGCTGTATTCGTCTTTTATGATACGACTGATATACGACTGTGTTTTTTCGGGCGAATTTGTAAAGTTATATAGATAGGCGATATGGTGACTCGGTTCATTACCATGTGCATACTGGCCAATCAGCCCGGTGACATCTGCCTGGTCACGACCGCTTAATTTAGCATTAGTGGTGAACAACTCATCCAGTTTTGCTTCAAATTTTTCACGACCGCCCAGTTTTTCAATTAAACTTTCAATGTCATGAGCAGCAAGGAAAGAGTATTGCCACGAGTTACCCTCGGTATAGTTATTATTGATATCTGTCGGATCAAAAGGTGTATACCAGCCTCCATTTACCCTGGCCTGCATAAATCCGTTTTGGTCGTTAAATACATTCTTCCATGATTGAGCCCGTTTGATAAATGTTGCATAGTCTTCGGGCTTGTTAAGCATTTTTGCCATTTGCGCAATGCACCAATCATCGTACGCAAATTCCAGGGTTTTGGAAACCGACTCGGCATCATCATCGGCCAGAACAACGCCATTTTTGCGATAACTATTCAAACCAGGATCATTTCTATTTACTGCAGCTTTCATGGCAGTAAAGGCTTCTTCGGCGTCAAATCCACGTATACCTTTAGCGTAAGCATCCACTATTACCGGTATCGAATGATTGCCAATCATGCAAAAGGTTTCGCCTGAACCCAGGGGCCATATGGGTAGCATGCCGCCTTGTTCATACATTGCCAAAAAGGTTTTAATAAAATCAAGCGTGCGTTTTCGATCAATAATAGTAAACAAAGGGTCCTCGGCTCTGAAGGTATCCCATAACGAAAACACCGTATAATAGTCAAAGCCTTCAGCCTTATGTACTTTTTGATCAAGGCCGCGGTATTGCCCATCTACGTCGCTATAAATATTGGGGGCAACCATGCTGTGATAAAGCGCGGTGTAAAATATCGTTTGCTTTATTTTAGACCAATCGGTAGCGGGTGCTTGCTTTTGTTGCTGTGGACGATTGTAACCGGTTGGATTATACCCGGTATTTTGGTTTTGGTTGGACCTTTGTTCTGTTGCAATCGGAGGTGCCCCGCCTTCAACTTGTATCTTGTTGAGCTGTTCATTCCATTCGGCTCTGGCATTTTTAACGGTTTTTTTAAAGTCGAAATCGGGGGCTTCGGTATTCAGATTATTCAGTGCGCCGTCTGTACTTACTGATGAAATGCCAACTTTCGAGATTACCTCGCCCGGGTCATCAAACTGCAGATACATTTTAACATTTTTACCCTGAACGCTGTTTTTGCCTTGCTGTAAGGTGTCATTCAATGCGATACCGTAGGTTTTAAAAGCTTTTGAAAATTTAGCATAGAAATAGATATACTGATCTTCTGCCCATGATTTTGATCGGCGAAATCCGCGTATCTCGTGGTCATTAACTACCTCGATCCACGAATCAAGTACTTCATCACGATGTTTTAAGTCGATAATGATATTGGCTTGTTTGCTCGATGGATACTCGTAACGGTGTACTCCCACGCGTTTAGTAGCTGTCAGCTCGACGCCAATATTATATTTTTCAAGTTTGGTTTTGTAGTACCCCGGTGAAGCCGATTCGTTTTTCTTTTTGAAGCTGGAACTATACTCGGTGTTTTTAAATTGAGGATCACCAGTTGTCGGCATGAACAGGATATCGCAGTAATCGGCAACACCGGTACCACTGAGGTGCGTATGCGAAAAGCCGTAAACTACAGTATCGGTATAATAATACCCTGAACACCCATCCCAGCCGCTTAGCCTTGTATCCGGACTCAATTGCACCATCCCAAACGGTACTACCGCACCGGGATAGGTATGTCCATGACCGCCGGTGCCGATAAAAATATTGACGAGCCCGGCATAGTCTTTTTTCTTTTTCTGTGCCGATACAGGTATGGCAAAAGTAAGCGCGACAAATAAAGCAGCGATGAATGACCTCATAGTTTAAAGTTGGGGTGTTTTATAATATTAAGAATTAAACAAAAGTAAAAAACAATCTCTTATTGATGATTAGTACAAGAGTGACCTCAGTCTAATATCTTAAAGTTGTCTTCATCCCGCAAAAAGGGGAGTGTACGCCGGGTTTTTTCAATTTCTTCGCCGATAATCGAAAAGGTGTAAACGTCTTCTTCGTCGCGTTTGTAATATACTACATTGCCATTTGGACTTATACAGGTTGAATCGCCAGAATGGTATACCTCGTTGCCATCGTGCCCCACCCGGTTCAGGCCAATGACATAAGCCTGGTTCTCGACCGCCCGAGCCGGGATCAATGTACGCCAATGCAGGGCGCGTCGCTCGGGCCAGTTGGCAACAACGATCAGCAGATCATAAACAGGTTCGACATTACGCAACCAAACCGGGAAACGCAGGTCGTAACAGATCACAGGGAAAATCTTCCAACCCTTCAGTTCAACAATCAATTTCTTTTTTCCCGCTGTATAGGTTTGATTTTCTTTAGCTAATGTAAACAGATGCCTTTTATCGTAATAACTAAAAGCGCCATCAGCTTCCATCCAGATCAGCCGGTTGAAAAACTGACCATTTTCTGTAATAATAAGACTACCAGTAACCACACAATTAAACTGTTTGGCCATCTTACTCATCCAGGTCATTGTTTTGCCGTTCATGGGCTCAGCGAGTGCTGCAGCATTCATCGTAAACCCAGTGCTGAACATTTCCGGCAATATGATCAGGTCTGTTTTCTCGCGAATACCGCCGCTTAACCTCAAAGCAATGTTTTGAAGATTTTTATCTATATTTTCCCAAAACAAATATCCCTGGAAGAGACTGATCTTGAGGTTATCCATTGGTTTTGATTTATACTCGCGGTTAAATATAATTACTCTAAGTTACACTTTTTTCAACCTTTCAAGTGCATTATCCAAAGTTTCCTGCTTTTTAGCGAAACAAAAACGTAATACATGGTGATCTGTACCCTTACTGTAAAAAGCCGAAACAGGAATAACAGCAACACCAAATTCACGCGTTAACCGGATAGCCAGATCGGCATCTTTCTCGTCGCTGATCCGGCTATAACGAACGGATTGGAAATAGGAGCCTGCACAGGGAAGAAGGTCAAAGCGGGTTTCCGCCAGGCCATGCCTGAAATAATCGCGTTTTTGTTTAAAAAATTCTGCAAGGCCCAGGTAATGGTTTTCGTTTTTCAGGTATTCGGTCAAAGCCTTTTGAACAGGCGCATTGACACAGAAAACCAAAAACTGGTGGATTTTCCGGAATTCGCTCATTAGTGCAGCCGGTGCCATACAATAGCCAACTTTCCAGCCTGTTGCGTGAAATGGTTTGCCAAAAGAGGCCACTACAAAGCTTCTTTCCTTCAGTCCCGGGTATCGGGCAATACTCAGATGTTCCTCACCATCATAAACCAGGTGTTCATAAACCTCGTCGCTTAAAATAAATATATCGCGGTTTTTTACGATGTCATACAAAGCATCAATGTCTTCCTGCCTCAGGATGGTGGCTGTTGGATTTTGAGGAGAGTTGATGATAATCATTCGGGTGCGGCTGCTTACCAACCGCTTAACCAGTTCCCAATTGATCCGATAATCAGGAGGCTCCAATTCCAGCGATTTAACTACACCGCCTGCTATTTTGATGGCGGGTGCGTAGCAATCAAATGCCGGTTCAAAAATGATGACTTCGTCATTCGGATTAATCACAGTGGCAATAGCTGTATAAATTGCTTGTGTGCCGCCGGCCGTGATGGTTATTTCGGTATCGGGATTATAGTATGCTCCGTATAATTTTTCTGTTTTCCGACTCAATTCTTCCCGCAGCGGTAAATAACCTGCCATTGGCGCATATTGGTTAAAGCCTTGCTGCATTGCCTGGTTAACCAGTTCGATCAGTTCGGGTGAGGTCTCGTAATCCGGAAATCCCTGCGATAAATTGATCGCACCTGTTTCATTTGCCAACGCCGACATTACAGTGAATATAGTAGTGCCGGCCTGTGGTAATTTTGAATTGATAGTTATCATTGAATGGCTAAATTATCAAAAAGCGGTAAACTTTTTGCGATTTTCGCCTTTAATAGCTTAAGCTTTATCTATTATGCTTTCAGCTTTCAGCGGCTTTGTCTAATTTAGTCGGATGAAGGCTTTTAAATATCTTCCTTTAGTTTTTGTGATCACCTTGCTGCTGGCTTGTAACCACAAAGAAAGCGGTGTTCCTGTTATTGGTTTTGTTGATGCTTTTGAAGATGCTACGGTAGGACAGGCCCGCACAGGATTTACCGATGCGCTGAAGAAAAATGGCTTCAGCGACGACCAGCATACCGTTAAAATCGAATACCATAATGCAGAAGGCGATCAGCCAACGCTCGGATTGATAGTTAACCAGTTCGTTTCGGAGAAAGTTGACCTGCTGGCGACCTGTACAACTTTATCAACTGTAACCGCTATTCAAAAAACCAATACGATTCCGGTTTTTGCGATGGTTTCACCAACTCCGGCAAGAATGAATGTCGTTAGTGCTACAGGTGCAAATCCAATAAATTTATTTGGTGTGGTTGAGGACTTGAATTATATCGATACTTCGTTCAATATTATCACTACACTTCTGAAACCTGCCAGCGGTAAATTAGTAATTGGAATGATTTTTAACCAGGCTGAGCCGCAGTCGGCCGATGCAGTCAACCGACTTAAAGAACTTGCAACAAAGGCGAATGTAACGCTTGAAGTATTGCCGCTGAATAACTCGGCAGATGCTCAATTGGTTACACAATCATTATTATCAAAACATATCAATGCTTTTTTTGCGCTACCAGATAATAGTGTTTTTGCTTCTTTTGAAACAATCCTAAAAAACTGCAATCAGGCTAATGTGCCCATATTTACCAGCGAAGCAGGTTTGGTAAAGCGAGGTGCCGTAGCAGCTTTCGGTGCCGATATGTACCTTTGGGGATTTCAGGCGGGAGAGCAGGCAGCCCAGTTCCTTAAATCGAAGAAGACAGATGGGTTAAAGCCCGAAATGGTCAAAGTTCGTAAGCGGGTTTACAACCCTTCGGCAGCTCAAAAATACCATATTGCGATTCCGTCCAACTTTGAAGCCGTAAAATAATGGATTTTTACCTGGCGACTTTAATACAGGGCCTTTGTTTTTCGGCTATCGCGCTGGGGATTTATATATCGATGAAGATATTTAATATCCCCGATATTACTACTGATGGCAGCTATACTTTAGGCGGTGTAATTACGGCAAAACTATTAATGGCTCACCAGCCAATATATATTGTACTTCCGGCAGTTATCGCTGCAGGAGCCGCTGCCGGGGCATTGACAGGCATCATCCATACAAAGTTAAAAATCAACGCCCTATTGGCAGGTATCCTCGTCATGTATGCGCTGTACTCCATCAACCTGAGCATCATGGGCCGTTCAAATATACCATTGACCAATGTGTCCACGCTATTTTCGCTAATCAGTTTCGCCGCAGACCCCAATAAAAATACCTTTTTTGTGCTGATCGGTTTCGTGGCAGTAATAGCACTCTTGATTGGCTTTTTACTCAAAACCGACTTTGGAATAGCTATGCGTGCAACAGGCAACAGCGAATCGATGATACGCGCGCTAGGCGTTAATACCGACAGGATGAAAATCATTGGTCTGGCATTGGCCAATGCATTAACCGCACTAAGCGGGTTTTTGATCACGCAATTCCAAAGCTACGCTGATATCAATATGGGTATTGGTATTGTAATTACGGGCCTCGGTTCTGTAATTATTGCCGAAGCTTTTGTTAATTGGTTTCGGATTACCTCAGTGTGGTTAAGTTTGGCCCTGGTACTTTTTGGTGCAATTATTTTTCAGTTTGTGATCGCTTTTTCGCTAAGCATTGGTATAAGCCCAACATTGCTAAAGCTGGTTACCGCTGTATTCGTATTACTCATCGTTGGCCTGCCGCGATTATCCTTCAGAAATTCATCATGATTGAACTCAGGCAGGTAAATAAAGTATTTAACAGGGGTAAAGCTAACCAGGTTAATGCCGTTAACGGCGTGGATCTGCGCATTGCCGGCAATGAGTTTCTGGTTATTGTTGGTTCAAATGGATCAGGAAAAACCACGCTACTGAATTTAGTGGCTGGTAGTATATTGCCGTCGTCAGGTACAATCTCAATCAATAGTACCGATGTAACCAAACTTCCAGAATACCAGCGCAGTGAGTGGATTGCCCGTGTTTTTCAGAATCCACTAAGCGGCACGGCTCCCGATCTGAGTATCATTGATAATTTCCGTTTGGCGGCTATCCGTACCCAAGCAAAGGGACTTAACATTGGTGTTAATACGAAGTTTAAAAACACGGTAAAAGAAAAGATAGCAACCCTGGGAATGGGGCTTGAAAACAAAACCGAGCAGCTGATGGGCACCTTATCCGGCGGACAACGGCAGGCACTTACCCTATTGATGAGCGTGATGGATACCTGCCAGGTTTTACTACTCGATGAACCCACGGCGGCGTTGGATCCCCGTTCAGCCGACATTGTGATGAAAACAGCTGAGCGCCTGGTAGATGAATTTGGGTTGACAGCAATTTTAGTCACCCATAATTTAAAAGATGCTTTCACCTATGGCAACCGCATTATTCAAATGGCAGAAGGAAAGATCATCAAAGATCTTGCGCAAAAAGAGAAGTCGGCTTTAAAGCAAAATGATTTGTTTGATTGGTTTGGATAATTTCAATTGACTCAATAAAAGGCCCCGAACTTTCGGGGCCTCTTAACTATTTATTGGAATTACTTTTTATACGTGATCTTATAGATCGTTCCCCGACTATCATCGCTCACATATAAGGCACCGTCCGGACCCTGCGCCAGGCCGCATGGCCGGTGCAAAGCTGCACCTTTGGCTTTCTGATCGGCAGTGCCCGCAAAGCCATCGGCGAATACTTCCCAATTTCCTGCCGGTTTACCGTTTACAAATGGTTGAAATACTACAAAATAACCGGCCTGCGGTTCTGGTGCGCGGTTCCAGGAGCCGTGAAAAGCTATAAATGCGCCATTCTTATATTTTGCCGGGAACTGATTGCCTGTATAGAATAGCAATCCATTTGGTGCCAGGTGACCCGGGAAAGCAGCGGTAGGATTTATTGCTTTTTCACCACCTGTTTTTTTGCCATCGCCACCATATTCAGGCATCAGCATTTTTTTATGTGTTTGCCAATCATAATACATATACGGCCAGCCGGCATTATCACCTTTGTTCAAAGCATACATACATTCTGCCGGTAATACGGCATTTTGTTTGACAGTATAATATTGCGGAAACAGATCACTCAATTGATCCCGACCATGTTGCATCACAAAAAGTTGGTTTTTCTGTTGATTCCACGTAATGCCAACCACGTTTCTTAAACCGGTGGCGTAACGAATACCATCGCTATAATGCTGGTTTGGTTTGCTTGCACTAAACTGCCAGATACCACCAGCTGAGTCTAAAATAGGGCAGCCTTTCTGCCCCGGAGAACCTTTTTCACGATCTTTTACCTGGCATGCGTTTGAATAGGCACCAATATTAACATATAAATGCCCGGCATTGTCGAGTGTGATAGCTTTAGCTTCATGTTCACCGCGACTAATCAACCCGGTTACCAATTTTTCGGGTTTGTTCGGATCAATTACTTCATTTTCTGCATTCAGTTTAAAACGGAATACTTCTTCATCTGAAGAAGCGTACAGGTATCCATTTTTAACCGCGATACCTGTACCACCGAAAGAACCAAAGCTTGCTTTAACCGCTGCTTTATCACCAGTTTGGTGCAGTAACAGGATGCCTTTACCATGCTCAAGGCCTTTTAACTTGGCATAGATCTCGTTTTGAGGGGTAACTGTAATATGACGCACAGCGCCCAGGTTATCGGCAATAATAGCCGCACTAAACCCTGAAGGTACTGTAAGGCCTCCATTTGAAACTTCAGCAAGCACCCCGGGATTAGCTTTGCCCGAATCATTTTTTAGCGCCATGATCGTCATGATCCCGAGAAGCGCTATTAAAGGCAGTATTAATGCAACTACATATTTTCTTTTCATATCGGTTTGTTTTGGAACCCAAATTTAAGTGTTTAAGAAATAATTATCATATGCCGTACTGTTTCAATAAGGAGACATTTTATAATGAAATGCAATTATTAGCTATGTGTGACAGTTCAAATTGCAGGAACATTGCCCAGGCAGTAGTGGGTTTTTCATTTGCTTTTCATCTTGCGAAAAATATTATTTTGTAAAAATGGCTTTTTTTGAATTAAAAGTTTGCAGCGGGTAAAATGTGATAACTTTTATGTTGAATAATTAAACTTTTTTGAATTTAGTTCGTCAGAATTATAAATACACAAGAAAATGAAAAAGTTAATTTTAATATCAGCCATAGCAATAAGCGGCTTATTTGTTAATAATGCCGATGCACAGATCAGGTTTCATTTCGGTTTACGTTTTGCACCCCGCCGGGCATACGTACAAGAACCTGTACAAGCCGTTTACAATCAGCCTGCCGTTTATAACGACGACTATTATTACCTGCCCGAGGTAGGTGCTTATTACAGCGTTAATGAACAGTGTTATTATTACAATAATGGAAATGAATGGGTATCAGCTGTAAACCTCCCCGGTGCCTACCGCAACTACGACTGGCAAACTGCCCGCCGGTACGAAGTACGTGCCAACCGCCCTTATATGAACGATGATTTCTATCGTAACCGGTACAACGGAGCAACATTTAATGTATACCAAAATGATCGTAATTACGACAGGGGTTATGCAAACTCTTACCGGGATGACCGCAGGAATGACGATCGCAGGTTTGATGACCACAGGTATGATGATCGCAGAAATGATGATCGCAGGTTTGATGACCACGGAAGTAATGGAAATCACGAACGATTCAACCGAAACGATCACCGCGGAAGATCATAATTCCCCCAATATATAGTTACCAAAAAACCACCTCGCCTCCGGCGCAGGTGGTTTTATTCGTATTGACTGGCTCTGGTCAACAATTCAATAGCTGAATTGCCCAATTTAATAGCTGCCGAAGCAGTAATTTCCTTTAATTGTGCTATACTGGTGGCACTCGCGATGGGTGCGACTATGCCAGGCCTGGTATTTAACCATGCTAAAGCTACAGCAGCCGGGGTAGTTTCGTAAGCTACGGCGACAGAATCAAGCGCATCTAAAATTCTTGTGCCACGGTCATTAAGGAACTTTTTTATACCCTGCCCGCGAGCGCTTTTCCCAAGATCAGCTTCAGAACGATATTTGCCGGTTAAAAACCCACTTGCCAGGGAATAGTATGGAATTACTCCGATCTTGCCTTCATGGCAAATGGATACAAGTTCGGCCTCGAAAGGTTCTCTGCTATACAAATTATACTCGGGTTGTAGCGTTTGGTATTGCGCCAGCCCGTTTTTTCTGCTGACATTTACAGCTTCGGTGAGCCGCACAGCAGAATAGTTGGAGGCGCCTATTGTTCGCACTTTACCTTCTATGATCAGGTCTGTAAAAACACCAAGCGTTTCTTCTAACGTCGTTCCCTTGTCGTCATCGTGCGATTGATAAAGATCGATATAATCAGTTTGCAAGCGCCTCAGCGAATCTTCAACTGCTTTAGTTACATAAGCCTTTGATAAGCCTTGTTTGCCGGGCCCCATAGGTTTTCCAACTTTGGTAGCTATGACCACCTTTTCCCGTTTTCCGGTATTTTTGAGCCATTTCCCGATAATGGTTTCCGATTCGCCACCCTGGTTTCCGGGAACCCACGATGAATAAACATCCGCGGTATCGATAAAATCAAAACCAAAGTCGGTCAGAGCATCCAGCAATTCAAAGGATGTTTTTTCATTGGCTGTCCAGCCAAAAACATTACATCCAAAACAAAACGGGGTAACCAGTATACCCGATCTGCCTAATTCGCGTTTTTCCATTAAACTTACCTGCGCTTATGTTTAGCAATTTGTTGTGCCAGTTCATTAACCCAACTCGAAAAGTAGGGCTCAGTGCCGCCGATTCGCACCCAATTTTCATCTTCGTCTTTGCCGATAAGGAGGTGTAACCTTCCGTCTATCGATTTAAAATCGTATGATGTCATATATCCCGCAACACTTACCGGCCTTGCTATACCATCAACTTTGTTTTCAGTCCCGCTTAAAAAAGCTTCAAATATCTGTTTCATATTATTTTGTTAGGTAGTGGTATAACGTTCTACTAAATTATCTGTTTTAACTTCAATACAGGTGGATAATGATCATTAACATGTAATTTTACCGGGTGGAAAATATTAGCCCAGACCGTAAAGTTTTGATAGAGGTTGTAACTACTAAAATGCCTTTTGGTAAATACCAGGGGACACTGATCTGCGATGTGCCCGTATATTACCTTGAGTGGCTAAAGAACAAGGGTTTTCCGCCCGGCAAAATGGGTATGCTGCTGTCTACAGCATATGAGATCAAGATTAATGGGCTCACTAAAATATTAATGGTGGTTAAAGATACAGTATTAAAATCGCCCCGTATATTACCCGGAAATGACAAATAGCAACAACCAGTTATGCTAGTTTTGCGTAACTCCAGTTAATCAATGGAAAAATATATGATAAAGAAATTAATGATATATAGTATAGCTGCTTTGCTGTATTGTGGCTGTGCTGGTGCTCAAAACCAGGAAATGGCAGCTCTGCCACAACTAAAATCAGGGGAAGCATTAGCTACTTTCGGGGGTGGTTGCTTTTGGAGCATGAGTGAAGCTATGTCGGAATTGAAAGGTGTTGACGCTGTTTTTTCGGGATATGCCGGCGGGACCACAAAAAATCCGACCTACGAAGAAGTTTGTACACGGCAAACCGGCCATGCCGAGGTGGTTCAGATCTACTATAATCCTCAGGTTATATCTTACCAAACCCTGTTACATGCTTTCTTTTTTGCACATAACCCAACCGAATTAAACCGGCAGGGCCCAGATGAAGGAACTGATTACCGTTCGATCGCCTTTTACCGGACCGAACAGGAAAAAGCAATTTTGCTGGAAGAGATCAAAAAAATTAATGCTTCAAAACATTATGATGCGCCTATCGTAACCCAGATTGTTCCGTTTAAAGCTTTTTACGCTGCAGAAAAATACCATCAGGGCTATTACAGACTTCATTTGAACGAAAATCCTTATTTAACGGCTGTCTCCGTTCCCAAAGTTGAAAAATTCAGGAAAGTAATGAAAGCGGACCTGAAACCTGAATTTCAAAAATAATTGGCATTCAGGCTGAATGAACGGGGGAGGTTTATCGGTAGTACAGGTAATTCATAAATAATTAATCGCCTGTGGTCCCTGGTTAAATAACAGGTCGACGATGCTCAGATTATTGATGAACCCATGTTTTTCTTCAAAAAGCTGATAGTAAGGTTTTTGAGGATATTTTGAAGTTTTTTTTGGGTGAATACTATTTCTCAAATCAAGTAATTCGGGGTAATCGGGCTTAAATTCCTGTGTATATTTCAGTGTTGCCTTTACTTTAACGAGCCTGAGAAGCAGGTGCAATAGCTTTTCATTATAATCAAAAAGGAAGGGTTCTTTGGCTTCATAGAACAATGCCAGATCATCCTCATAATATTCGAAATAGGCCGAGCGCCGGTAACATGCCTGCAGGCTCATCCAGTGAAGTCGCTGCCAGCGAAAATCATAACTTATTTTTACGTCTTTAACGGGTGTATGTACTTTGGAGCCTTTAACAACAGGTACAACCAGCGTTAATAACCCATCGGGTGAGTAAATATGAGCACGATTGCGATAGGTTTGCTTTGGGAAATGTTCATATTTCTCGATTATAAAATCGGGATTATGAATATTAAGCTCGGTAAAATATTCAATCGGTGGCAGATAAAACAAAGGTAAAAGAGCGCCTTTTTCAATCATATATTCTATGTTTGTGCCAAAATTCGGATAAAATAATGATAAAAAGAGGCTTTGCCTATATCGGTATATTCTTTTTGTTGCTGCTTTCACTATTTCCGTTTTGGCTATTATACCTTATTTCCGATCTGCTTTTTGTTATCCTGTATTATTTGATCGGCTACAGGCGTAAAGTAGTACAAGAGAACTTAGCCAATTCGTTTCCTGAAAAAACAGCGCAGGAACGAAAACAAATCGAAATAAAATACTTCCGATATATGGCCGATCTGATGCTTGAGACCATCAAGTCGGTTAGCATGTCCAGGAAGCAAGTTAAACGCCGAATGGTATGCACCAATCCCGAAATAGTGGCACATTATTTTAGCCAGGGCAAAAGTATACTTGCTGCCGCGGGGCATTATTGTAATTGGGAAATGGCCTGCCTCGATTTCGGCTTTCTCACCGATCATATCAAAATGATCGTATACAAACCGCAATCGAGTGAAATTTTTACAGATTTTTTTAATCGCACACGTTCGCGTTTCGGTGCCATCATGATCTCAATGCGGCAAACGCTTCGCAAACTGATCGAGTACAAAAACGAGCTCAGCATCACTGTACTTGCAGCTGACCAGACGCCATCGCGTGATGAAGCATTATATTTCACAGATTTTTTAAACCAGCCGACCGCCGTTTTTATCGGCGTTGAAAAGTTAAGTTCGATACGCGATTGCGCTGTGGTATTTTACAGGATAGACCTGGTGAAACGCGGATATTATACTTATACCCTGGTGCCCTTGGTTGACAACCCGAAGGAAACAAAACCTTTCGAGATCACGAAGGTACAGGTAACGTACCTGGAGGAACAGATCAAAGAAAAACCTGAATACTGGCTTTGGTCGCACCGCAGGTGGAAGATCAAGCCTTCGGATGTTGCAAAGCCTGTTTTCTTTAATTGACCTTTTTCGCTTTTCGGGTATTGCAATTAAAAACATATAATTGCAGCCTCATTCAGGCTATGGCCGGATGTTTAATAATCAATGGAAAAAATGCCTAAAGTTGCTGTTGTTATCCTGAACTGGAATGGTATCAGGTATTTGCAACAGTTTTTGTCTTCGGTACTTGCTTCGTCATGGCCAAATCTCGACATTATCGTTGGCGACAATGGCTCAACCGACGGTTCTGTTGAATATTTAAAAAAGAATTTCCCCACCGTTACAATTTTACAAAACGATAAAAACTACGGTTTCACCGGGGGCTATAATCGTGTGCTCGAAAACGTTAAAGCAGATTATTTTGTGTTATTAAACTCAGATGTCGAAGTACCTGTGGGTTGGATTGAGCCTGTTATTGCGCAAATGGAAAGCGATGAATTGATCGCGGCTTCGGCACCCAAAATAAAAGCATTTGCTGCGAAAGATCATTTTGAGCATGCAGGTGCGGCCGGAGGGTTTATAGATGTTTATGGCTATCCTTTTTGCAGGGGCCGTATGTTCTACGAAATAGAGGCGGATCGGGAGCAATATGATCAATCGGGCGAGGTGTTTTGGGCATCTGGGGCAGCTATGTTTGTTAAGGCCAGGTACTGGCACGAAGCCGGCGGCTTCGACGATCGTTTTTTCGCCCATATGGAAGAAATAGATCTTTGCTGGCGACTGAAGAACATGGGCTATAAAGTAATGTATTGTGCCCAGTCTGAAGTATACCATGTGGGCGGCGGCACTTTAAATACTGAAAACCCTTTTAAAACTTACCTAAATTTCAGGAATAACCTGTTACTGCTAAAAAATAACCTTTCGGTTTGGCGGGCCATCCTGGTGATTTTTATTCGTTTTTGGATGGATTTGCTGGCTATCTTCAGGTTTTTAAACGAGGGAAAGCGCCGTGATGCCTGGGCCATCAGCAGGGCACACCAGAATTTTTTGATGCAGTTGTTTAAGGGCGGAGGGCCCAAAGTCAGATACAAACGCAGTAATCTGCATGCACTTAAAGGTATGTACAGGCGTAGTGTGGTACTGGACTTTTTTATCAAAAAGAAGCGCACTTTTAATGCCCTTTCGCCTGCCGATTTCTATTAACTTTTTGGGAACAAAATACCCTCGCGGTTGAAACTCTCGGCAATATTAACCAACACGCGGCTTCTTAGTTCGAGGTAATCTGATATATCAGCAGCCCAAAATTGCACCTTAAAGTCGATTGATTTATCTGTCAGGCTGCTCAGAAATATTTGCGGCTCTGGTTGGGTCATAATATCATTCCGGTTACTTAACAAGTCTTTCAGGGTTTTTGTCACTTTGGCAATTTCAGTACCAATCGCCACACTGATCAGTATTTCAACCTGCCTGTTGGTATTGCTAAGCGTCCAGTTGACTACATTTTGTGATATCAGGTCGCCGTTTGGAATAATAACTTCCGAACCTTCAGGCGTTGCCAATTTGCTCGAACGTATACCAATCTCTTTAACTGTGCCCATGCGGTTATTTACTTCGATGATATCACCAATTTGGATTGGTTTTTCAAATGCCAGTATCATACCCGATACCAGATTATTGGTCACGTTTTGCAAACCGAAGCCGATACCTACGCCAAAAGCACTAAAAATAATGGTCAACTTATCTAAAGGGAAACCTGAAGCAGCAACAGCAAGCAGAAAACCTATAGTAAATACGCCAATTCGTATCAGCAAAGTAGATACACGGTTTTTCTTTTTAAGGGCATTGAGGTCTGTATTGTGCTGCTCTGAAATATCATAGAAATAGCTAATAAATTTTGAAAGCATCGATGAAACCCAAATTACCAGGAAAAAGCTTACAAAGCCACCATAGGTGAATGAGGAATCACCTACAAAACGTCGCTGGCCTAAAAAGTCTACCAAATAATCGTGAACCCAATCGTCAATATTTAAGTTTTCGAGCAAAAATACGAGCCACAATATCGAAGCTAAAAGTCCAAGTATATTTCGGAACTTTTTCTGTATCGAATTATAATCTACAAAAGCGATAAAACTATGCGTAACACGTTTAGTATGCAATTGCAGGTACAGCACCTGAATGATAATGCGGATAATAAAATACAATGCCATCGTCATCCACAAATTAAACACTGCTGTTGTGCCTATAATTTTGGCAAGACTAAATCGTCCTGTGATATTTAATACTAGTGATATTACCTGCAGAATAATGAAGATCCAAAGCGTTAACCGCGTATATTTCAGGTGTCCCTGGGGCTCTTTTTGGGTTTGTCTATAAAATAATATACCAAAGAATATGCTCAGTATACTCAGTCCAAAGGTCAAATAACGGTCAGCGTTAGTAATCTGAATTAGCAGATTGCTCAAACAATAAGCAATGGTGACCCAAAATAATGCGAATAGGAACCTGAATAGAGATATAGGGAAATGATCCCGAACCATGATCAATACCAGAGTTATATTGAGCAGAAACAGACATTCAAGGAAAAAAACAGGTGGGTGATCGTAAAAACAAGGTATTATGGTTGTACCCATCAGCAATGCTGAAACCAGCGGCTTTTTATAAACAAAATGGGTGTGCTCAATAACTATTTGTTTTTGCTCCAGGTGCCTGATGGTATTGTATTTATTAAACAGTATCCATCCTACAATGAGTAAAATAAATGCTATAGCAATAACATTTATAATGATTTCGCTTTTAAAAAAATAATATACCTGAACCTGGTTCAAAGCAATCGTGCCTTGCAGTGCCGAATCAATGTGTTTAAACTGGTCGTTTCTTTTCCAGATATAATCAAATTCGCCGCCTAATGCCCTAATTGCAAATCTTTTGATCTTGCTATCGATCTGGTCTGATTCGTCGGTCATGTCGGTAAAGGCAGTAGAAATTTGGTTTTGTATCAGGTTTACCTTAAAAAGATTCTTGCGGTTAGCTGAATCAGTTTTTTTCCACAACTTTAGTACGTCGCCCTTTTTATTTAAAAAGGCTGCCCTTATTGTACTGTCGCCAGGCAATATCTTTAACAACGAATCACTCTGAAAGCGAAGTATTTCTTTCTGATTTGAAATTAGCTTCGCGTTAACAGAATCCAGGCTGGCCTGCCAGCCATTTAACAAATCTTGTAAATGGTCGAGGTTGTCGCGCAATACAAATAGATACCTGAGTGTGCTTGACTTTCGCGTATTAGCCAGCGTTCTTATCCTGCTTAAGCGCTTATTTACGGTAGGCAGCTGCAGGCTTTCGTCGGTTGTATCCAAACCTTCAGAAAGCGTATTATTTATTTGATTATAGGTAGTGGTATATTGTTGCAGGTGTTGCAACAACGTAGCACCGGAGGTATCGCTGCGACTGAGGGCCAAAAAAACAGAATCGCGGGTATGCATTGATTTGCGGGCATTCTCCCTCAAACTCTTTGGTTTTTTTTTCTTCAATACCAGCGGGATTTGGGTTGCTGGTGCGCCATTGGAGCCAGAATTGGAATTGTTTTCGGTTTGAACCGGTAACAGTCCCTGAGCAAAGCAATCTGAAAATGCCAGTGAAAAAATAAGACAAAGGCTTATTGGAACAACCTTAAGTATTCTAAACATAGCCAAAAGTAAAGGAGCGTTTAAGTGATATTCAGTACAGCAATTTAATAAATCTTTTTAAGAATTCATCAAATTTTCAATTGCTAAACGGTATGAATCAAGGCCGAAACCTGCAATTACGCCTTTGCAACTTGCTGCAAGCAATGATTTATGTCTGAATTCTTCCCGTTTATAAACATTAGATATATGAACTTCAATAACCGGGGAATTAATAGCAGCTATGGCATCAGCTATCGCTACCGAAGTATGAGTATAGGCCCCGGCATTGATCACAATACCATCGACAGAAAAGCCTACTTCATGCAGTTTGTTAATAATTTCGCCCTCCACATTACTTTGGTAATAATTTATAGTGATGTTTGCATAGCGGCTGCGAAGTTGATTCAAATAAGTCTCGAAACCGGTATCTCCGTAGATCGATTTTTCGCGTACACCGAGCAAATTGAGGTTAGGGCCGTTAATGATTTGTATATTCATTATTTAAAAATAGACACGAATTACACGAATAATATCTAATTACACAAATGCAGGGGTGCAGATTAGCAGAATTGATAAAAAACCGTGCAATTGGGGCAAGACAAAAATGGAATGGAAATCGGCAATAAAGGGCTTTAGGGCCCATTTAAAACTGGAAAAAGGCCTTTCTGCTAATTCGATTTCAGCGTATGTCAGCGATATTGAAAAACTGGAGCAATATGCTGCGATCACGGCACTGAAACCCGATTTGATAACACTTTCCGACCTCCGGCAGTTCATTACCTGGGTGAGTGAATTGGGTATGATGCCCTCGTCGCAGGCAAGGGTGCTATCCGGAGTGAAATCATTTTACAAATACCTGCTACTGGATGATATCATAAAAAGTGACCCTTCGGAATTGCTTGAGTCACCAAAAAAACAGCGCAAACTTCCTGTAACACTTAGTTACAATGAGATTGAAAAACTCCTGGCGGCAATAGACCTATCGAAGACTGAAGGCCCGCGCAATAAAGCGATCATCGAAGTTTTCTACAGCTGCGGACTACGCGTTTCGGAGCTTACCGAATTGAAATTATCCAATCTTTACCTTGATATTGAATTTATAAAAGTACTGGGCAAAGGCACCAAGGAGCGACTGGTGCCGATCGGAGGCGAAGCGATTAACGCTCTTAAGATTTGGATTGAACAGGTGCGGGTGCATGTTCCCGTAAAAAAAGGAGAAGAGGACCTGGTATTCCTCAACCGGCGCGGATCGCGACTGACCCGTGTTTATATTTTTATGCTGATCAAACAATTGGCAGCATTGGCAGGGATAAAAAAAGCTATTAGTCCGCATACGCTACGGCATTCTTTTGCTACCCACCTGGTTGAAGGCGGTGCCGATCTGAGGGCGGTACAGGAAATGCTTGGGCATGAAAGTATAACGACAACCGAAATTTACACCCATTTGGACCGGGAGTATTTGAAAGAGGTAATCACTTCGTTTCATCCGAGGAATTGAAGATTGGTTATTAGTTATCAGTGATTAGTTATTAGGTAGGGCTATATTTTTTTGAGCTGGGGCCGATAATAATTCATATGTCGCTTTGATCATTCTGTCGCGGCCGCTAAGGTCTTTTTTAAGCTCGATATTGCTGAAGCCCCGATTTTGCAATAAAACGATCAGTTGTTCACCATAGGCCTCATTGATCTCAAAAAATAGCAGGCCGCCAGGTTTAAGATGCGCTAAGGCAAAGTCAGCAATAACGCTGTAAAAAAGGAGGGGCTTATTTTCGGGGACAAATAATGCTTTGTGCGGTTCAAAATCCGTTACATTTTTGTGCATTAGTGATTTGTCCTGCTGCGTAACATATGGCGGATTTGAAATGATAATCTCGAATTTTGGAAAGAAGGTCGATGGGACCGGGTTAAGTATATCAGCCTCTAAAAAATTGATAGCCGTTTTATTTAATTCGGCATTTTCTTTCGCAGTTTGCAATGCTTCCGGCGATATATCCATTGCAGTAACATCAAAATCGGGCAGGTGATTTTTGAGGCTGATTGCAATACAACCTGATCCAGTTCCAATATCCAATAAGTTACGTGATTCCCGTTTCT
This sequence comes from uncultured Mucilaginibacter sp., assembly GCA_903866915.1. Classification (GTDB taxonomy): domain Bacteria; phylum Bacteroidota; class Bacteroidia; order Sphingobacteriales; family Sphingobacteriaceae; genus Mucilaginibacter. The sequence continues at coordinate 20,139 of CAIPPO010000175.1, forward strand.
CTATACTTACGGCTGAAATGACCCACTCAACTAATTCTTCAGTTTCCGGCCGCGGAATCAATACCGATGTATTAACCTTAAATGGAAGACCGTAAAATTCAGTATGTCCCAAAATATACTGTATCGGTTTACCTGTTTTTAGCTCGCTTAAAATTTGAAATGTTGAAGCGGCCTGTTGTGGCGTTAATTCAATTTCAGGGAACGCTTTGATCCTGGCGGTTGAAAATCCCGTGACTTCGTTCAGTGTCAGCTTAGCTATCGATTCGGCCTCGTTGGAGTCATAAAGTAATGATAACTGGCTTTTAAATAATGAGAAAACTTCTTTGATCGAAGGCATGGGGCTAAGGTAATGATTTGGTTAGTATTGTTTAATATTGGTTGTCGCGCTAGTTATCGGGATGGTTGTTCAGTAGTTATTAGGAAATTAGGGACTTATCAACAATTTGCTACCTTAGCCTCATGTCTGGTCACAAACTTTACATGCAGCGCTGTCTCGATCTTGCTGTTTTGGGTATGGGTAAAGTTAGCCCTAATCCAATGGTTGGTGCGGTAATTGTTCATATTAACCAAATCATCGGCGAAGGGTATCACCAGCTGTATGGACAGGCACATGCTGAAGTCAATGCTATTAACCAGGTATTAAATAATTTTACCAATGCCAGTGATTTGCTTCGGCGCAGCACAATCTATGTTTCGCTCGAACCCTGTGCGCACCACGGCAAAACGCCTCCCTGCGCTGATCTGATTATTGCCCATCAAATACCAACGGTAGTAATTGGATGCACTGATCCCTTTGATCAGGTTAATGGCAGTGGGATAAGCAAGTTAACTGCCGCAGGCATCAAGGTTATCAGCGGAGTTATGGAACAGCAATGTCAATGGCTTAACCGACGGTTTTTTACCCGGATACAAAAAAAGCGACCCTATGTTATCTTGAAATGGGCTCAAACCGCCGATGGCTTTTTCGCTCCGGATAATGGTAGCCAGTTTTGGATCACAGGTGACGAATCGCGCCGTCTGGTGCATCAATGGCGCGATGAAGAAGATGCAGTAATGGTCGGAAAAAATACGGCAGCGATAGATAACCCTAAACTTGATACCCGTTTTTGGCCAGGCAAATCACCCAAACGAGTGGTGATTGATAGGAAATTATCGCTGAGTAAAGCCTTAAATTTGTTCGATCAAAGTGTTGAAACCATTATTTTCAACGAAATTAAAACAGAACTTGAAGGAAATAATAAGTATATAGCTTTAGAAGATTTTGACCGCTTTGTGCCGCAGTATATACTTTTTCAGCTTTATTTGCAGGATATACAATCCCTGATTATCGAAGGAGGTGCCCACACCCTTAATACTTTTATAGCGGCTGGTTTATGGGATGAAGCTCGAATATTTACAGGTAAAGTCAATTTACATCATGGAATAAAAGCACCGTTGATCAATGAAATCGAATCAGAAGAGTTTACCTTTGCCGATGACCGGTTGAAGATCATTTACAATAAGCGCGACAATTAAATGTTTTATATTTTTCTGAGTATTTGTTGTAGTGTTACTGTCTCGGTTATGTTAAAACTGGCCCGCAGGTACCAGATTGATGTTTACCAGGCCATTACCTGGAATTACTCTGCTGCACTTTTACTTACCTGGATATTCCTGCACCCTCATTTTTCACAGTTAGCCAATTCATCTCTGGCCATATATTTTGTACTGGGTGTATTGCTACCTTCGCTTTTTTTGGTCATCGCTGCTTCGGTCAAATACAGCGGTATCGTTCGTACAGACGTCGCACAACGGCTGTCGTTGTTTATTCCCGTTTTATCGTCGTTCCTGCTTTTTAGCGAAAAACCCGACCTGGTAAAGATCGTGGGTATTTCAATTGGTTTCTTAGCCTTGATATGCCTCATCCCGTTCAATCAAAAACGCTCCGTGAGAAGACGTTCTTCTTTCTCGTGGTTTTACCTGATGCTTATTTTCCTGGGGATGGGCGTCATCGATATTTTATTAAAGCAGGTAGCCAAAGTAAATAACCTCTCATCCTCCCTGTTCATTGTTTTTTCCCTGGCCTTTGCTGTCTCATTGCTCGGGTTACTTTATCAGGTTAGTACAAAGCGCATGCGTTTTTCCTGGCCACATATTCCGATCGGCTGGCTCCTCGGTACCGCTAATTTTGGCAATATCCTGTTTTTTATCAAAGCGCACCAGACATTGTCTGACCGGCCATCCTATGTTTTTTCTTCTATGGACGTTGGTGTAATAGTATTAGGTGCATCAATCGGATTGCTTGTGTTTAAAGAAAAACTAAGCTGGTTGAATGTCTCAGGCATTGCGCTGGGATTGGTCGCCATTTTGATCAATTCGTTTCACGATTCGCTCGTTCATTTGTTTGCCGCTGTTTTCTGATGCTTTTTGACGATACTTATCTCACGATCGTCGAAAAAGGCGAAGGTGTATTCCGCGATCGGGGCAGTAAATTCCTGGGCTTTGCTTACCCTTTAACTGCAGAGTCGGAAATAAAAGGCATTGTGTCCAGTCTTCAAAAAGAAAATCCAAAAGCTAACCATCATTGCTGGGCGTTTCGATGGAGCACAGACAGAGGCATATTTCGATTAAATGACGATGGAGAACCTTCGGGTACCGCCGGTCGCCCAATATTAAACACCTTACTTTCCAAAAACCTCACTAATGTTGCGGTAGTAGTGGTAAGGTATTTTGGCGGTACGCTGCTGGGTGTTCCCGGTTTAATCAATGCCTATAAAACTGCTGCCGAATTAGCGTTGGATAATGCTAAGGTTATCCAGAAAACTGTTAACGACGTTTATACGCTATCATTTGAATACCTTCTGATCAATGATGTAATGCGGCTTGTTAAAGAAGAAAACCTTGAAATACTGGTCCAGACATTTGATAATCAATGCCAGTTAAATATTTCGGTCAGAAAAACACAGGTAAATCAGTTTTTATTGAGGGTTGAAAAATTACCTGCAGTAAGTGTAAAATTCCAGTATAGCATTTGAGGTAAACGTTTTGGGGATGTTGAGAACAGCACTCAAATTCTTCAAAATATGCAAGGCATTTGAGGTATTATTATGTATTTTCGTCGGGTATGGAATCTTTCGAGATTAAAAAAGAAGATCTTGAGCGGTTAAAAAGCGCGCTCAACAGTGATGACGCAGAACTGGAAAGAGTTCTGGCGGAATATCATGCTTCGGAGATTGCCATTTTATTCGAGCGCCTACCACTGGAAGCGCGCGAGCGTATCATCAATATCCTGCCAACCGACGAGGCGTCGGACGTAATTTCGGAGATGAACGAGGAGCAGGATCCCGGCGAATTACTGATTGGTCTTGATCCGGAAAAACGTTCTGAGATTGTCGAAGATTTAGACTATGATGATGCGACAGACATCATCTCGCAATTGGACGAGGATGAGCAGAAAGAGATATTGCGCGATATTGACGAGGAAGATGCTTCCAATATCCGCAGACTATTAAGTTATGCCGAAGATACCGCAGGTGGTTTAATGAACACCTCGATCATCAAGGTAAATATCGAAATGGATAAAATGGCGGCGATCGACGAGATCATACGTCAATCTGAAGAATTGGAAGAATTTAATACGATATATGCTGTTGATGCTGATAATATTTTAAAAGGTATTTTATCCATCAAATCAATTCTGAAAGCCCATGCCAATACATGGATCAATACACTGGTAAACCGTGATTTTGTTTTCGTAAAAGCCGATCTCGACCAGGAGGAGGTAGCCAAACTATTTTCGCAATACAACCTTACGGCAATACCGGTAGTAGACGATCAGATGAAATTGCTTGGGCGCATTACGGTTGATGATATCATCGATGTAATGGAGGAGGAAAATACCGAAGATATATTGAAAATATCGGGTGTATCGGAAGATGAAGAATTGAGTGGTACCTGGATCGCTGCCGTAAAAAGCCGTTTGCCCTGGCTAATCATCAATTTGGGTACGGCTTACCTCGCGGCTTCTATCATCAGGCATTTTGATACAACGGTTCAGAATATCCCGATAATAGCGGCCTATATGACCATTATTGCCGGAATGGGTGGGAATGCTGCAACCCAGGCACTTGCGGTAACAGTTAGGCGTATTTCGCTGACTGATTTAACCGACCAGCAGTCGTATCGAACCGTTTTGAAAGAGTTTTTAGTAGGAATGCTAAACGGAGCTGCAAACGGAATCATCGTATTTTTTATTGCTTTGGTCTATGATGCAAGTTTAAAGCTGGGCCTGGTGCTTTTTTTAGCTATGACAGGTAATTTAATAATCGCCGGATTAACGGGTTCATCAATTCCGCTGGTCTTAAAAAGGGTTGGAATTGATCCGGCCGTAGCTTCATCTATCATCATTACCACTTTCACAGATTGTGCAGGCTTTTTGCTGCCTCTTTGGCTGGCAACTAAAATATTGTAGTTACTTTTTTATTAAAATTTTTGCAAATCGCCATATTTGCAGCTCAAAAACAATTATTGAATGTCTGAACTAAGAAACAACTGGACCAAAGAAGAAATAGCTGAAATATACCATCGCCCGCTGTTAGACCTCATATACGAAGCTGCCACGATACACCGCGAAAATAAAGACTATGCCGAGGTTCAGATCAGCTCATTGATATCGATTAAAACAGGCGGATGTCCGGAAGATTGTGCCTATTGTCCGCAGGCTGCACGTTACAACACGGGAGTAGATGTGCATGCCATGATGCCGAAAGATGAAGTGATAGCAGCAGCTGAAAAGGCTAAAGCAGGAGGTGCCTCGAGGCTTTGCATGGGCGCTGCATGGCGCGAAGTGCGTGATAACCGTGATTTTGATAAAGTGATCGAGATGGTGAAGGCAGTAAATGAGCTGGATATGGAGGTTTGCTGTACCCTGGGCATGCTCACTGAATCACAGGCGCAGCGTTTGGCTGATGCAGGCTTATATGCCTACAATCACAACCTGGATACTTCTGAAGAGGATTATAAACGCATTATTACCACACGAACTTATGACGATCGGTTAAAGACACTTGAACATGTGCGTAAAGCGAAAATAACCGTTTGCAGCGGTGGTATCATAGGGTTAGGGGAGACTGTTGACGACCGGATTTCAATGCTTAAAACCCTGTCAAATTTACCGAAACACCCCGAATCTGTTCCAATTAATGCGTTGGTGCCTATCAAAGGGACACCCTTGGCCGACCAGGCCCGTTTACCGATTTGGGATATGGTTCGCATGATCGCAACCACACGCATCATCATGCCGAAAACTGTGGTACGCCTTTCGGCCGGCAGGACAGAGATGACTACGGTAGAGCAGGCTTTTTGTTTTATGGCCGGCGCCAACTCCATATTTGCAGGTGACAAGCTGTTGACTACACCCAACCCAGCCTTTGATACAGACAAAGCGATGTTTGAACTGCTTGGTTTAAAACCCAGGGCTGCTTTTAAAAATGGTAAGCCGGGGCAGCATGAGCATCTTCAGGAATATATTAACCTGGAAGGACTTGAAGCGAACTAAATACAACTTTTGAAGATGCTGAAGAAGAAAGGCGGATGTTTTTCGCCAAACTTTCCTTTTCGGAACCTCACAGATATTTTTTCGAATAACGCAAACAGCGAAACTTTCACAAATACGGGTGCTCAACTCAAAGATTGGTTTGACGTTGCTCGTTCAAATGAATTGGAAAAATATATCGATTGAGTTTAAACCTTAGCGCTCATCAGCCAGCGCCAGGCCCATCGGGTGGCAACGTTAAACCCTTTCCAGCTATCAACAAACTTCATGATATCCTGCAAACAGCTTTCTGTAAACTTTTCCCGGTAGTTTTTTTTCGCCAGTCGAT
>CAIPPO010000176.1 GCA_903866915.1 uncultured Mucilaginibacter sp.
CCGCGACCTGTACGAACCATAATATCCTGAAAAAAGATACAAAGCCTTGTCCAAATAAAACCAGCAGTGCTAAAATCCCGATACCTTGTATGCATGCCGGTAAAAATTTGCTGGTTGCTTTACCCTGGGCGGCATCGATCAATCCACCTATGAACGAAGGGAAGGCCAAGCCCACCAAACTTGAAAGTAACAGGAAGAACATCGCACCAAAAAATTTAGCGCGATAGGGCCGGAGGTAACTAAGTAGTTTGGATATGCTTTTTAAGGTCTCGCGGTTGATCTGGGCTTTGGGTAATTCCTCTTTCTGCCTGTTGCCACTATTTAAAGTACTTCTGCCTCTTGCCATAATTCAAAACTAAATCACAGCCAAATTAAGCAGCATTACTTCTTCGGGGGTATAATAAAACTAAAATTGACGCTGCCATGAGAACCTGTATCAAAAACCGACGCCAGGCAGGCCGCGTTATTCAAAATTGATAACAACCGTATCGCCCAGGTTTAAGCCCAGCAAACCGCTTGCATTACCTTTATTAATCGCGATCTCCAGGTGGTCGCTGATGCCAAACAAACATAGCTTTTCACCTTCGGGAACTTCATTATAATACCAGCTCAGGTGATTGATCGTTTCGTTGCGCTTAAACGATAAGGTAAAATTACGCCCCTGCTGCACCTGGTTGAAAAATTCCTTTGTGATATTGGTAATTACGTTCTGGAACGAATCGATATAAATGACTACACCTTTAATAAGGTTCTTCTCTATTACCGGCTGGAGGTTCATTTTTTTATCAATAGCATTGACGGGGAGTCCAATATCCCTTAGCTTTCCGCCATCTGCTAAATGACAGGCCGTTTTGACAAAAATATCGGCCAATGGAAAATGCAGGAATTTTAGATCCTGCATGATGTTGATCTCGACCATTTCATCCGGATCGGCATTGAACATCAGTGAAAAAATACCATTGTCTGAGCCAACAAAAAAGTGGTTTTTGTAATTCACCGCCAGGTATTTGGTTTCCTTGTTGAAAACGGTGTCGATACCTATTAAGTGTACTGTACCTTCGGGAAAGTAATGAAAACTGTTTTTAAGAATAAACCCGGCCTGCTGCACATTAAAGGCCGAAACATTATGCGTAATATCGACGATACTTGCGCCTGGCAATAATTTTAAGATACTTCCTTTAAGGGCCGCCTGGTAAATATCTTTATCGCCCAGATCAGTAGTTAAAGTTATTATTGCCATTAATTATTCAAATATTTATTGCTAATCTTGTGCAAGCATTACAAGCTACAAATATTCAATTTTTAATTCATAAAAAGTCTCGAACATAAAAATCTATTAAGTTTGACGGAGCTAAAAATATCTATCGAAAACGTGAACCCGGCAGTGTTATGGGGACCAAACAATGACCACTTCGAGATCATCAAAAAACAATACCCGAAACTTAAACTGGTTGCGCGCGGTAGCGAGTTGAAGGTTTTAGGCGATGACCATGAATTATCGGTATTCGACGAAAAATTCAACCACTTGTTGAAACATGTCGAAAAATTTGAAAACTTGAATATTACCGATATCGAAAGAATATTGGGGTCCAAAGTTTCTCTAAGTGCTACAACAGAACCCGCATTATCAGATAAATCGACAACCGGCGAAGTAATAGTATTCGGTCCGAATGGCATTCTGGTTAAAGCCCGTACAGCAAACCAGCGTAGAATGGTTGATTGTATCATAACAAACGATATTTTGTTTGCTATTGGACCCGCAGGTACGGGAAAAACTTATACCGCGGTGGCACTTGCTGTAAGGGCTTTAAAAAATAAAGAGATCAAACGTATCATTCTTACGCGCCCGGCGGTTGAAGCAGGGGAGAACCTGGGTTTTTTGCCGGGTGATCTGAAAGAAAAGATCGATCCATACCTGCGCCCACTTTATGATGCGCTGGATGATATGATACCCGCTGAAAAGCTAAAGGTTTACCTCGAGAACCGCACCATTGAGATAGCGCCGCTGGCATTTATGCGCGGACGTACGCTGGACAACTGTTTTGTGATATTGGATGAGGCGCAGAATGCTACAGATATGCAATTAAAAATGTTCCTGACGCGTATGGGGCCTACTGCTAAATTTATTGTTACCGGCGACGTAACCCAGATTGACTTGCCTAAAAAGCAACAGTCGGGTTTACATACTGCTTTGCGCATACTGACCGATATTAAAGGTATCGAGATTATTTACCTGACCGGCGAGGATGTGGTAAGGCATAAATTGGTTAGAAGAATATTGGAAGCATACGGCGATATTCAGTAATAGGGATTAGAGATTAGTTAATCAGGATTCGGAGCATTTTAAATCATAGCTTTAACCTGATCATAAGTTAACCAATCGCCAATTAACTAGAACAATGGCATCAATAAAAGAAACTCATTTTAATTTTCCAAAGCAGACCGCTTTTTACAAAGGCAAGGTACGCGATGTATATACCATCGACAATAAATACCTCGCGATGGTAGTAACCGACCGGATATCAGCATTTGATGTGGTGTTGCCTGAAGCTATACCATATAAGGGTCAGGTTCTGAACCAGATCGCTGCTAAATTTTTGCTGGATACTGCAGATATTGTTCCGAACTGGGTAATTACCGTTCCCGATCCATCTGTCACTATCGGTCGTATTTGCGAGCCATTTAAAGTTGAGATGGTAATCCGCGGATACCTCGCTGGCCATGCTGCGCGTGAATACAGTGCCGGTAAGCGCCTGTTATGCGGTGAAAAATTAGCCGAGGGTTTAAGAGAGAATGATAAACTCCCTGAGCCAATCATAACGCCAACTACCAAAGCATCGGTAGGCCACGATGAGGATATTTCTAAAGCAGATATCCTGGCAAAAGGTATAGTGTCTGCCGAAGATTATGCGCAACTGGAAAATTATACCAGGGCGCTATATGAACGCGGTACCGAGATCGCTGCCAGGCAGGGGTTGATATTGGTTGATACTAAATATGAATTTGGCAAAGCCGATGGCGAAATATTTTTAATTGACGAAATACACACACCCGATTCCTCGAGGTATTTCTACCAGGAAGGCTATGATGACAGGCAATTACGCGGAGAACCGCAAAAGCAGTTATCGAAAGAATTTGTAAGGAGATGGCTGATTGAAAATGGCTTTCAGGGTAAGGATGGGCAGATTATACCGGAAATGACACCGGAGATAGTGAATTCAATATCAGAACGATATATAGAGTTATTTGAACAGATTACAGGCGAAAATTTCGTTAAAAGTGATAATGCTGATGTTTTGAAAAGGGTTGAAGCAGCAATTAACAAGGCCTTAAGTAATTTGTAATTTTTTATTGTAGATAAAAAAATTATATCTTAGTAGCGTAAATAATAAAAAATGAAGTTTACTGTTGATAAGCACGAAAAGTACGTATTGCTGAAACTAAATGAATCAAAGTTAAATTCATTGGTTACTCCGCAATTAAAGTCTGAGTTGATATTGATCAATACCGAAGGTCAGAGAAATATCATCATGGATCTGTCGCAGATAAAGTTTGCTGATTCATCAGGTTTAAGCAGTCTGCTGGTAGGGCATAGGCTTTGCAAAAATGCGTCCGGAGTTTTTATTTTATCCGGCCTTAATGATGCAGTAGCACGTTTGATCTCTATTTCGCAGTTAGACAGCGTACTTTCAATTGTACCCACCACCGAAGAAGCCATCGATCTTATTTTTATGGAAGAAGTGGAAAAGCAATTGAAGAAAGAAGCGAAATAATACCTTTCACCCCTTTCCCGATATGAAATTTGAAGTTACTATATTGGGAAGCAGTTCGGCTACGCCAATTTTTAACAGAAACCCATCGGCACAGGCGTTAAATATAAATGATCATCATTACCTGGTTGATTGTGGCGAAGGAACGCAACAGCAAATGCTGCGTTTTGACGTAAAGGCAAGTAAAATAGATCATATCTTTATCAGCCACCTGCATGGCGATCATTATCTGGGATTGGTTGGGCTGCTTTCGTCCATGCATTTGAACGGGCGCAGTAAAACCCTGAAGCTATTTTGCCCCGAACCTTTAAAAGAAATCATCGAACTTCAATTACGATACTCAGATACCACCCTGCAGTATAGTATTGAGTATTATTTTACAAACCCGCTGGTTGCAGAAAAGATACTGGAAACTCAGGACCTGGTAGTTGAAAGTATACCATTGGATCATCGTATAGCCTGCACCGGTTTCCTGTTTAAACAAAAGAAACGCTTAAGAAGGCTTATCAAAGAGGAGATCGGCGCACTGGATATTCCGGTTGAGTTTTATTCGGCCCTAAAAAAAGGTGCCGATTACACTGCTCCGGATGGGAAAATATATCCAAATCGAGAGTTAACCGTTGATCCCGAATTACCTAAAAGCTATGCTTATTGTTCGGATACGCAATATAATGAAAGCTATTTTACACAAATCAATCATGTCAATCTCCTGTACCACGAAGCCACTTTTACCCACAGTATGCTATCGCGGGCAGCAATAACCCACCACACGACAGCCCTTCAGGCAGCTGAAATAGCTAAAATAACCCACGCAAAAAGACTAATTATTGGCCATTTTTCTGCCCGATATAAAACTTTGAACGAATTACTTGATGAAGCCCAATCGGTATTCCCGGCAACTGAACTGGCCATTGAAGGGAAAACGTTTGTGATTGGCGAGGTTTAATTTGAAAATCACTTCTCCTTTTTCCCGAAAACTGAGAAACTTACGTAGCGTTTAGGATGCGCTTTGAGATCGACCAGTAATTTATTCAGACTGTTGGTTGCGCTATCGAGGTTGCGGTACAGGTGATCGTCATTTAATAATAATCCCATCGAGCCTTTGCCATTATTGATCTTTTCCAGTGATTCCTGCAGATTGGCAATGGCTTTATTGGCATTTTCTAATGTTTGTTTAATATTGGAATGTGCCAGGTCGTTCGAAAAACTTTCGGCATTGCTGGCTATTGCATTAAGATGCGCTGTGCTTGTTTTCAGGTTACCGGAAGTTTCTTCGGCATTAGCCAGGATACCTTTTATATGCCCCGATTGTGAGCCCACGAGCGTATCGATCTTTTTAGTGGTACCTTCCAAGGTTTGCAGGGTGTTGGCTATACTCAGAAAGCTCCTGTTGATATTTTTCTGAAAATCGGGGTTCATGATCTTATTGATGGCATCAAGTGACGAATCCATTTTGCTGATCAACTGTTCGGTTTTCTTTTGAATTGGTTGCAGACTTTCGGCCAGGCTACCTTGTACATCGGCTTCAAGCGTATCCTGGTCGCCAGCAAATTTTTTGCTATTGCCCATTTGAAATACAATTGCTTTTGAGCCCAGTAAATCTGTGCTTTCCAGTTTTGCAAGCGTATTATCCGGGATCTTATACTGAGGCTCGATTTTAAATTCAACGATTGTGCGCCCGTCGGCCTGCAAAGTCATTTTAGAGATGTGCCCGATCTGAAAACCGTTGACGAGCACGGGTTTAGATACCGACAATCCTTCAACGCTATTGTAAACCGCGTAATAACGGTTAGAAGTTGAGAAAATATCGTTCCCTCGCAAATAACTATAGCAAAGGATCAATATTGTTATCGCAATTGTGGTAAGTACACCTATTTTAGTTTCGTTTGATATCTTCATGGGGTAGCGTATGATGATTTAGGGCCAGCGATCAAGCTTTTGAGATCAAAATTTATTAATGAACCTGCAAACCTAGCACCTCAGCCCAAATAAAATGATCAATCTGGATTTTTTAGCCTTGTAATACTTTACGGCAATTAAACAAAATTTAGTCAGAATCCGAAACCGCTATACCCTTTAACTAATATCTGGTACCCGATACTTATTTCCCCGATTCTTCAACTTCGTCTTTATACCTTTGTACAGCCCTAACAATTGAACCGGCTATTTCGTTTTGTCCTTTTTCCGAATTTAGGTAATCTTCCTCTTCGTGGTTGTTGATATAACCGGTTTCAACCAACACCGATGGCATAGCAGTATGGTCCAAAACAAAAACTACCTGTTCCCGCACACCGTCACTAGGGCGACCGTCTGTCTGCGTAAACTCAGTATTAATAAGGTCGGCCATGTGAATGCTTTGTTTGCGGTATTTATTCTTCATCTGGTTAAGTAAGATAGCAGCCATCGGATCATCGGCCTTGTTTTCGGTTGATGTGATAACCTTATTATCGTCGCCTACTTCCTCGTTTTCACGGAGGGCCTCATTTTGCGGACCAATACGGTTAGTACTGTATACAAGCAATAAAACGCCCTTTCCTGAACGATCGGCAACGCTTACCGTTCTGTATACAGGTTTGTGATGCTTATGTCCTGTCACCTCTCTAACCTTCCTGTCGGGAAGAGCATTACAATGTATAGAGATGAAAAGGTCGCCATGATTTGAGTTTGCAATCTCGGCACGTTTGCCCCAAAGCACATCATAATTGTCGTTTCGGGTCATGACGATTTTAACGTCGGGAAACTGTTTTTCTAATTCATCCTGCAATTTCTTCGCTATCGCAAGCGTTACATTTCTTTCGAAAGAATATGCACCCTGCGCCCCTGGCGAATAACGTCCACCCTGTGGTGGACGATCACCATGACCGGCATCGACAATAATGGTTCTGATTTTGAAGCCGCTGTCGACTACCGGGGGAATATTTTTTATCGGAACCGGATTGCTGAATGAAAATAGCGTGAGGGATATAACAGATATTGATAAACTATAAATCAGATTTTTAAATGCCTTATTTTTCATTCGTTTTATATGTTCATTTGATGGCCTTAACGATTGCTTATTATTCAGTCACTATTGTGATGAATAATGTGCAGGTTTCATTATTTTTGGAGGCTGTTAACATTAAGCAAAAATACTATTCATAATCGACTTTGAAATTCGTTAGCCTGTTTTTTCTGCCCGTATTCTTCTTAATGGCCAACGTGACAGCATCTGCTAAAAATAGCAGCGTTATCGGGCCCCGCCTTTCTATTGACACGATTATTAAACCGGATAGTGCCCAATACCGAAAACTTACTAAAGGTACAAAATCTGCATCGAAATTGGGGACCCAAAAGCTTGTTAGTGATACAATCAAGAACAAGGGTGGACTTAAGTCGATGATAACAGCCCGCGAGAACGATTCAGACTATTACGATGCCGTACACCAGGTACTTTACCTTTACGGCCAGGCAAGAGTTACTTATGAAGATTTTGAATTAGATGCCGACTACATCAGGGTTGATGAAAAAAACAAACTGATTTTTGCCAGCGGCCGGATTGATCCGCTTACCAAACGGTACGTTGGGCGACCCATATCAAAGCAAAAAAAGGATAAGCCTGTAATTTCTGATTCGTTAATATTTAATTATGATACGAAAAAGGGGAAAATATATAATGCCGCCTCAGATCAGGATGGTAATTTTATATCGGGCGGGCAGATCAGGAAACTGAACGGCGATGATGCTGCCTATGATCACGTGATCTTTAGTACCTGCGACTTGCCTTATCCTGATACGCATTTTGGTATCGTAATTACCAAAGGAATTGGCGAGAAGAACCAGATATTTTCGGGGCCGGCTTTTTTGGAGGTTGAAGGTATACCGCTTCCGCTTGCTATTCCTTTCGGTTTCTTCCCCAAACCTAATTCACGTTCTTCCGGCGTAATCATACCAACTTTTGGGGAGGATCAGAAACTGGGCTTTTACCTCAGAAATTTTGGTTATTATTTGGCACTCAACGATTATGTTGATCTAACCAATATGGGAACCCTATATTCTAAAGGTTCCTATGAGGTAAGCTCATCTGCCCGTTATTACGACCGTTATAAATATACCGGTACCGTAACGCTGAGCTACAGCGCAACCAATTATGGTTTACCCACTGATCCGCCGAATCGTGATTTTCACATCGACTGGTCGCACTCGCAAAACCCCAATGCAAACCCCGGTACCAATTTCACAGCTTCGGTAAATGCAGGTACTGCAGGTTTTTATCAACACAATCCGGCGACAGAAGGGTTTAACCTGCAAACATTAACGCAGAATACTTTGCGGTCAAGTATCGCCTATGGCAAAACCTGGGCTGGCACGCCATTTAACCTGACAGTCAATCTTTCACATAGCCAGAACCTAACAGATAAAACCGTAACGCTCGAGTTGCCGACGTTTAACTTTAATATGTCGACAATTAATCCATTCGATTCAAAGGATAGGGTAGGTACACAGCTTTGGTACCAAAAAATCACCGTTGGTTATAGCGTGCAGGGCACTAATAAATTGAATGATGTCCCCGAAGCCAACCTTTTTCAAAGCGCGACGCTAACCAAGCGGCTTCAAAACGGTTTCCAACATTCAATCCCGGTTAGTTTTAATCAAACCATTGCGAGGTATTTCCAGTTCAGTGCTAATTTTAACTACAGCGAATACTGGTATTTCCAGTCGATCAAGGAATCTTTTTCCAGGGGAAGTGTACCCGGCAGGGATTCGTTGGTATACGATACCGTTGCTGGATTTAAAAGGGCCGGGCAATATAATTTCGGTGCGGCAATATCAACCAAGATTTATGGCATGATGAATTTTAAGAGTGGGAACATTATGGCTTTGCGGTATGTTGCCTCTCCTTCAATAGGCGTTAGCTTCCACCCCGACTTTTCGGATCCTAAGTTTGGATATTACCAAACAGCAATAAGTAACGCCACGATACCGTATCAAATTTCATCTCAGCGTTATTCAATTTTCCAGAATTCAGTGTACGGGGGGCCAGGGGCAGGCCGGTCGGCCTCAATGACTTTTTCGCTCGACAATAATATAGAAGCTAAAGTGCGGCCGAAAAGTACAGATACATCAACAACAGGAAAAAAAATAAAGATATTGGAAGGATTTACGATCTCCACCTCCTATAACTTCGCAGCTGATTCATTCAAACTGTCACCAATTTCATTTGCGGGTCACACAACTTTATTTAAGGATAAGGTTAATGTTACATTTAATGGCACGTTTGATCCGTATACCACCGTTGTGCGCGATTCCGTTTCCTATGGTCAGGTAATAAAGTACAAAATTCCTGTTAACCATTATACCTTCCAGAATGGGAAATTACCATCGCTGATACAGGCAAGTGTTTCTGCCAGTGCAAGTCTTAATCCGGCAGTTTTTCATCCGCAGGTACAACCCGCAGCACCCGGAACATCATTGCAAACGATGAACCCGGAACAGGCGGCAAAACTTGCGCTGTTAAATAGCGACCCTTCTGCATACCTTGATTTTAATATTCCCTGGAATATTTCTGTCAATTATTCATTTACTTATAGTAACCTTTATACAAGCACCTATATTAGTAATACGCTGATGTTTTCGGGTGATGTAAGTGTTACCAAAAATTGGAAAGTACAATATACTACGAACTACGACCTGCGAAAAGGCCAGTTGAGTAGTGCCACCTCATTTGGTATTTCGCGCAATTTGCATTGCTGGGACTTGTCTATGCAGTGGCTTCCATTCGGATATTACAAGTCTTACATGGTTACATTAAAGGTAAATGCAGCTATATTGCAGGACTTGAAATTAACCAAACGAAGCGATTATACCAACAACCAGAACTATAACCCATACCAGTAATGCAGGCAGAAATTATAACTATTGGCGATGAAATATTAATAGGGCAAATCGTAGATACAAATTCGGCCTGGATAGCTCAGCAGTTGAACGCTATAGGGATCAGAGTTAAACAGATATCTTCTGTATCAGACGACCGCAGCCATATTATTGCTGCCTTAAAAGAGGCCCATGAAAGGGTTAACGTTATATTGATAACAGGTGGCCTCGGTCCAACCAAGGATGATATCACAAAAAAAACACTTGCTGATTATTTTGGGGTCAAATTGGTGCAAAACGCAGCCGCATTAGCCAACGTTGAAGCAATTTTCAGGCGCTTGAGGGGCAATAGTTTTACCGAATTGCTGGAAGTAAACAAGCAACAGGCCCTGGTTCCGGAGAACTGTGAAGTGATACTTAACCGTAATGGCACAGCACCGGGTATGTGGTTCAACTATGACGATACCATCTATATGTCGATGCCCGGTGTACCGCATGAAATGATGTATATGATGGAAGAACAAGTGTTGCCGAAGTTAAAATCTTCGTTAAAACTACCGCATATCATCCATCATACCATTTTAACCGCCGGCGAAGGGGAGTCGTACCTGGCCGAAAAGATCGCTGATATTGAAGATGCGCTGCCACCTTATATTAAATTAGCTTATCTACCTAAACTCGGACAGGTTCGTTTACGTTTAAGTGCATATGGCGATAATGAAAACTTTTTAAAAGAAAAGGTAGCTGATTTTGCCGCAAGGATAACAGAGCGTGTTGGAAAAGCGGTCGTTTCGCAGGAAGATATACCCCTCGAAAAGGCTATTTTGGATTTTATGTCCATGCGTGGTTTAACACTTTCAACAGCCGAGAGTTGTACAGGAGGCTATATTTCGCACCTGATCACCCAACATCCCGGATCGTCGAAAGTGTTTTTCGGGGGTGCGGTTTCCTACTCTTATGAGTTGAAGGAAAGCATCCTTGGCGTAAAAAACGAAACACTGTGGCAGCACGGTGCGGTCAGCCAGGAAACAGTGACCGAAATGGTTGAGGGCGCATTGGAAAATTTTAAATCGGATTATGCCATTGCGGTAACTGGCGTTGCCGGACCAGATGGGGGAACAAGTGATAAACCCGTGGGCACTGTCTGGATTGGTGTAGCAAATAAGGAGAAAACAGTTACTAAGAAATTTTCATTCGGCAATAAGCGCCGACAGAATATAGAGAGAACAGCAATAGCAGCATTGAACATGCTGAATATTTTGCTGAATGAATTAAAGTAAATAAGTAATTTTGCCCCGATATATCTAAAATATATGGCTAAATATCAATTATTACTGCCGAAGATGGGCGAGAGTGTTGCCGAAGCGACCATTATAAAATGGAACAAAGCGGTAGGCGATATGATCGAGACTGATGAGACAGTAATGGAAATTGCTACTGATAAGGTTGATTCGGAGGTGCCATCACCTGTTTCGGGTAAACTTATTGAGCAATTGTGCAGCGAAAATGATGTGGTGCAGGTTGGATCGGTTATCGCCATAATTGATATTGGCGGTGAAGAAGAGAAAAGCGAAGCGGCAGCGCCGGTTGCAGTTGAGACTCCTATAGCAGAGCCAGGCCCCGTTGCCGAACATGTTGAAGAAATTGTAGTAGAACCTCACAGTATACCCGGTATAGATCAGCTTCCATCAACTCCGATCGTTGCTGATGAAATGACAGAAGGAAACCGAAGTTCGGGCAGGTTTTACTCACCCCTGGTTAAGAATATTGCCGCTCAGGAAGGTTTTACCTTCGAGGAACTGGATAAAATACCCGGAACAGGTGCAGAAGGTCGTTTAACCAAGGACGATTTATTGAATTATATCCAAAACCCTGCCTCTTATAAAGCGGCTGCCAGTCAGCCTAAGGCGGCAGAACAGCCTGAAGCAGAACCCCAATTGATAGCAGCAGCACCTGAGCCGGTTAAATCGGAGCCTTTGAAGCAGGAACCCGTTGTACAAAAACCTGCTGAATCTGCACCACCAGTAGAGCCGAAACCTGCTCCGGCAATATCTGTTTCAGGTGGAGACGAGATCATAGAAATGGATCGTAAGCGTCGCCTGATTGCTGATCATATGGTGATGAGCAAGCAAACTTCGCCACACGTAACTTCATTTATAGAGGCCGACGTAACCAACATTGTGCAATGGCGCGATAGGGTGAAAAATGCTTTTGAAAAGAAAGAGGGCGAGAAGATAACTTTCACGCCAATATTTATTGAGGCTGTTGCACGTGCTATTCGTGATTTTCCGATGGTAAATGTGTCCGTTAGCGGCAACCAGATCATCAAAAAAGCAAATATCAATATAGGGATGGCTACGGCGCTACCTAGTGGCAACCTTATTGTTCCGGTAATTAAAAAGGCCGATGAACTTAACCTTGTAGGTTTAACCAAAGCTGTTAATGACCTGGCTAATCGCGCTCGCAACAACAAACTGCTGCCTGATGAAGTAAAAGACGGTACTTTCACCATAACCAATGTTGGATCTTTCGGCAATGTAATGGGAACACCTATTATTAACCAGCCACAGGTAGCAATATTGGCAGTAGGTGCAATCAAAAAGAAACCAGCGGTTATCGAAACGCCTCAAGGTGATATGATCGCTATCCGCCATATGATGTTTTTGTCACTCTCTTACGATCACAGAGTAGTCGATGGTGCTTTAGGCGGAACTTTTCTGCGCCGCATCGCTGACTATCTGGAGAAATGGGACATTAACAGGACGGTTTAGTCATTAGGTCATTGCGGATTTGGCATTGGGTATTAGGCGTTAACCATGCTGTCAAAGCATTAATTAATCCAGGTAGTAATCGGTGCAAACGAATCAAGGGTTCAGACAATTAATCATCAGGCTTACGACTTACCTTAGTCATTTTATTACAAAAACCCAATCAACTTACTAAACTCAATCAACCCAACAAAAAAATCCTGAAATAACAAAAGGCTCCCTTAGGAGCCTTTTCTGTTCATAAACTAACCGTAAAATTAGCCAATTTAAACGGCTTGTTTTTTAGCCGGAGCTAAACTGGCCCCTTTCAGCTGATCGGCAAAGGCGATGAAGGCCTTTCCAGATATACGATGCTGGTTATCGATCAGTTTTTGCAAATTGATTTTTCCGATCACATATTTAAAATTACCCGAGTAGTAACGTTCCTGGATATGTTCAAATCCCAGTGTCTCTACCAGGTCTTCGTCTTCATAACGCAGGTAAATATTAAGCTCGATATCGTTGGTAAATTGCAGGTCTTTCCTTGATTTGGCTTTCTTGTATTCGTACTGGTACTCGTAACGCAGCGCGGCGATATCTGACAAAACAGCCGAGCCGGTAGGGTGCCCGCCTGCGCCTTTACCGAAAAAGAATTGCTGATCGGCAAATGCCGCTTGTACAATTACACCGTTGTACTCATATTCAACGTTGTATAGGAACTCTTTTTCGTCAACGAATTTCGGCAATACAAAAAGCGCCACATGCTGGTCGTCCAGTTCTTTTGCAACCGGTACCAGCTTAATTTTAAGATTTTTTTCCCGTGCATATTGCAGATCGTAGGCCGATAGGTTTTGGATCCCCAGGTTAAATACTTCCTCGGGTTTAACTACAACACCATAAGCGTGAGCAGCAACTATTACCAGTTTGAATTTTGCATCAAAACCACCAACGTCCATCGTAGGGTCGGTTTCAGCAAAGCCCAGGTCCTGAGCCTGTTTCAATGCTGCCGTGTAGTCAAGGCCTTCCAGGTAACCTTTCGACAAAATATAATTGGATGAGCCATTAAATATACCACAGATAGAATGCAGCAATTCGTTATCGTAATACTCCTCCAGGTTACGGATAATAGGTATACTACCGCAAACTGATCCTTCGTATAGCAGGGATGTCCCATACTTATGCTGCAAATTGATCAGTTCTTCCAGGTGATTAGCAATCATTTTTTTACTGGCCGATACGACACTCTTGCCGCTGCTGAGCGCGCGTGAAACGATCTCGAATGCAGGCTCAGTCTCGTTGATCAATTCAACGATGGTATTAATTTCGGGGTTATTTAATAATTCTTCGCGATCAGTTGTAAACAGTTCAGAAGGCAGCGAGCGTTGCTTGCTTTTATCTTTTATACATATTTTGACGATCTCGATATTAAGGTTTTTGGTTTTAATGATGTCATGCAAACCCTGGCCGACAACGCCAAAACCAAAAAGTCCAATAGTTAGTTTCTTACTCATGCTGATTGTTGTAGTTCTATGATTTTTCCTTTTACGTCGGTCTTAAAAAATGAAGTGATGACGTTGGTGAGGAGTTCTGTTTCAATTAGGAAGCCATCGTGCCCGTAAAACGAGTCGAGTTCGGCAAAAGCGGATTTGGGTATATGCCTGAACAGATATTGCTGTTCTTCGATCGGGAAAAGCAAATCAGATTTTAAGCCGATAACCAATGTTTTTGCTTTGATCAGGCTCAATGCTTTTTCAACGCCGTTGCGTCCGCGTCCCACATTATGGGAGTCCATCACTTTTGAAAGGTACCAGTAACTGTAGGCATTAAAACGTTTTACCAGTTTTTCGCCCTGGTAATTCTGGTAGGATGCAGCTTTAAAATCATTAATTTTTTTATCATCATCCTCCTGCTGCGTTACCGAATAGGTTTTGTAGCCCCTGTATGACAGCAAAGCGATACTACGCGCAACTTTCAATCCTTTAGCACCGCCATCGGGCTGATTGGCAAAAAAGCTACGGTCTGTAGCTATTGCCATTCTTTGCGATTCATTGAAGGCAATACCCCAGGGCGAATGCCGGGCATTGGTGGCAATTAAAATAAGATTTTTGATGCGCCCGGGTTCAATAATTGACCATTCCATGGCTTGCTGGCCACCCAATGACCCTCCAATAACGATGTGAATGTTATTGATGCCGAGGTGTTCGGCTAAAAGTTGGTGTGCTTTGACCATATCGCGAACCGATATTTCGGGGAAGGCGAGGTAATAGGGCTGACCATTTACCGGATTTATGCTTAGCGGATTACTAGTGCCATAGGGTGAACCTAAAATATTGGCACAAACTATAAAATGCTCATCCGGGTTAAAATGGTAGCCATTGCCAATTAAGCCTTTCCACCAATCGAAAACATCTGAATTTGCTGTAAGCGCATGACATACCCATACCACGTTATCCTTATTTTTGTTAAGCTTACCATAGGTATGAAAACCTATTTCAAGATTAGGCAGCTTATGGCCGGATTCGAGTATAAATTCCTCCTGATAATTAAATTTTTGTAAGGTATTCATTTGGTTGCCTGGTTAATCCGGGAGCAGCATAATACCGCTCCCGGATAACTTTTTATAGTAATAAACTAAAAACTTTTTGGTGTCCTGTTAAACGCTTTTTCCTCTATTTTCAGGATACCTCAGAGACTCCCGTTGCGGGAGTTAAGTAATCTTATTCGCGTCGATCTTACTTGATCTTAGCGAACGCTTGTTCAAAATCAGCTTTGATATCATCAATGTGTTCGATACCAACCGCCACGCGAAGGGCATTTGGATGTACGCCGGCAGCAAGCTGCTCTTCCTCCGAAAGCTGTTGGTGCGTTGTTGCTGAAGGCTGTATGATCAAAGTCTTGGCGTCTCCAACATTGGCCAGGTGACTTACCAGCTGCAGGCTATCGATAAATCTGCCAGCATCTTCTTTTGCGCCTTTTACCTCGAATGATAGCACCGCTCCGAATCCATTTTTCAGGTATTTCTTTGCCAAAGCATGGTAAGGTGATGAAACCAGCCCAGGATAGTTAACCTTTGCCACCTGCGGATGTTGCTCCAGCCATTGTGCCAGCGCCAGGGCATTGTCTACATGGCGTTGAACTCGCAGCGATAATGTTTCAATACCTTGCAGGAAAAGGAAGGAATTGAAAGGAGATAGTGCCGGACCAAAATCACGCAAACCCTCCACTCGGGCGCGAATGATGAATTGAATGTTGCCAAACGGGCCACCAATACCGAAAACGCTCGAAAATACGAGGCCGTGATAACCTTCTGCAGGTTCGGTGAATTGCAGAAATTTGCCATTCCCCCAATTATAATTACCTCCATCGACAATTACGCCACCGATACTGGTGCCATGTCCGCCAATCCATTTTGTTGCAGATTGAACAACCACATGGGCACCATGTTCAAGTGGACGGAACAAGTATCCCGCTGCACCAAACGTATTATCGACAATCAATGGCAGGTCGTGTTTTTTGGCAAGGGCAGCAATTTTTTCAAAATCGGGTACATTGAACTCAGGGTTACCGATCGTCTCGGCATAAATAGCCTTGGTTTTGCCATCGATCAGTTTTTCCAATTCCTCGACAGAATCATCCTTTGCAAAACGCGCATCAATACCCAGGCGTTTAAATGCTACTTTAAACTGGTTGTAGGTACCGCCGTAAATAAAAGGCGAGGAAACAAAATTGTCGCCAACGCTCAATATATTATTTAAAGCGATGAATTGAGCAGCCTGACCCGAACCGGTTGCCAATGCGGCTGCACCACCTTCCAGCGCTGCGATACGCTTCTCGAACACATCAGTTGTCGGGTTCATGATGCGGGTGTAAATGTTGCCAAATTCCTTTAGCGCGAACAGGTTGGCGCCATGTTCGGCATTTTTAAATACGTAGGAAGTTGTTTGATAGATCGGCACAGCGCGGCTGCCTGTGGTTGGGTCGGGCTCCTGCCCGGCATGCAATTGTAATGTTTCGAATTTTAAAGTTGACATGGCGTTACGTTTTGTTTAAGTTTTTATTATTTCAAATTAAAATTGTTTTGGAAATGCTGGCAGAGGTATTGATCCTTTGGAGGTCAGGCTGCACAATCGGTAAATAGTTATGCAACGCCGGCCGGGATCAACAATAACAAATACACATAAACATGCGCTGAGTCAGGAAACCGCGCGATGATACGAGCCCGTTTGAGGGTCTAAATAATACTTGCTGGAAAATGTAAATCAAACTTTTCATGGTTATTAATTTATATCCCCCGGAGATCCATTCTCCGGGCCAGGAATTGGCACCTTCTCATTCTGAGGGTTGCCAGCGGGTCATTGAGCCTGATCTCTCGCCGCTTCTTTATAAATCAAAACCTGTTTTGGAGGTAATGATCGAAAGGTATTGCTACCAAATATTGTTGCGAAGATAATGCATAGGAAAGTAAATCTCCAAATTAAATTTGTTTTTGTGATCAGGGGAGGCTGGGCTTTTCGCGCACGCGAATTGCCGAATGTTTTTATAGAAGCTTCTATTTTACAAACAACAATCCCGAATTGTTCGGAAATGAAGTTGCTGTTGTTTTTTCTGCCTGGCACTTTTAAAACAGCGTCCCAACCTGTGCGTACCAACTATACTTCGCCAAATAATTTACTTCTCACTTCATCCGAAATGATTTTAGTTAC